>NZ_BAKI01000005.1 GCF_000583655.1 Lentilactobacillus farraginis DSM 18382 = JCM 14108 | reverse complement strand
AGATCTTTTTTTATATAAATATTTTTATTTTTCACGTTTACAAGTGATTCTTTTTATATTATTATTAAAAGAGTAATCGTTACTATTTAAAGAATGGAAGAGGTAAACAAATGTTACGAAAGATAGTTAGATTTAAATATGTATTATTAGCGTTTTTGGTTGTGACGCTTGGCGTCGTCGCAGCCGGTTGTTCCAGCAATTCATCGTCCAGCAGTAATGGTAAAGTAAAAATTACGGCAACCACTGATTTTTATGGTGAGGTTGCAAAAAAGGTTGCGGGAAACAAAGGTGACGTAACATCTGTTATCACTAATCCGAATGTTGACCCTCACGACTACGAGCCAACAACTAAAGTTGCCAAAGACTTAACCGGATCAAAGTTGGTCATTGCCAATGGCATTGGTTACGATGGTTGGATGGATAAGTTGATGAATGGTAACAAAAAAGCTGACTACATAAAAGTTGGCGAAGACTTGATGAATAAAAAGAGTGGTGATAATCCACATCTTTGGTATAATCCAAAGACAATGCCGAAATTAGCAAATACAATTGCCGCTAAATTAGGAAAGATTCAGCCCAAGAATAAGCAATATTTCAAGAAAAATGCTGAAAAGTACATTGCTTCATTAAAACCGGTAAATACCAAGATTTCCAAATTAAAAGAAGTTTCGACAAAAAGTAAAAATAAGAACGTCTATGTCAGTGAACCGGTTTTTGATTATGCACTTAAAGCTATGGGCTTTAAGGTAGGCAATCCACAATTTGAAAATGATACCGAAAAAGATATTGATCCCTCACCACAGACAATTCGAAGCATGCAAAATGGTATCAAGAATCACAAAATTGCCTTTTTTGTTTATAACTCACAAGTTGATGATAAGACTGTAAATAATTTGGTATCACTTGCTCATAAGAACAATGTGCCAGTACTTAAGGTAACCGAAACTCTGCCGAACGGTAAAAATTATAAAACTTGGATGTTAAGCCAATATAATAACTTACTGAATATCTTGGAAAAGTAATCATCTCAAGCGACGGCTAATTAATAATTGCATTTTAAAAGAGTGCGTTGATAGATTAGGGATACATCTCATTATTCCTTAATTTGTCAACACACTCTTTTTCATTAATCATTTAAATAATAATCGTTGTTCAGCTGACTAACATCTAACTTGCCAGCTTGACCGGCAAACTTAAAATTGGATGTCCATTGCCAAGCGTTGGCAGCGGCATACTTTTTGCCGGTAGGGTTGTTTGGATAGTTGGCCAACCATCCTAAATTATCACTGGTCATGCTGACGTAGCTGTCTACCCAGTTAGCGTTAGTATAGATATCAGTTTTAGTAAAACCAGCAGCTTTAACCACCTTGTTAAATGCTTTGATGTTACGATCATTCTTGGTGATCGATTGGGATGCTAACTTAGGTGCTTCAAAATCGATTGCCATAACAACGTTTTTCTGATCGGTAACGCCTTTGACTTTTTTAACAAAATATTTGGCTTCTTTTTTAGCCTGCGCTTTGGTAGTGAATTGCGCATAATGGTAAAAATTAATGCTAAGACCAGCCGACTGGGCGGTGGCTGTCTGCTGGGCAAGCAGCGGATTTGTATAATAAGTCCCTTCAGTCGCTTTAATCGTCATTGCTTGGACACCCTTGTCCTTCATGCCCTGGAGACCCAAGTTGGTTTGGGCCCCCTGATAGGCCGAAATATCAACCATGTCGGCATTGGGGTGACTGGATGAATAAGTATTGGCTTGCGCGGTATTACCTGCAGCCAAGACGCCAAATGTGGCCAATGTCAGTGCGGCAAGTTTTAAAAGGGTAGATTTTTTCATTCTAAATGTTCTCCTGTAATTAAATTCTAAATTCGTATTAATAATATAATGCGAAGCGTACCACAATTTTTCACTTTTTAAAAATTGTGATAATCTACGTTATCCCTGTAGTGGCAGGGATTTATCGACTTATTTACATTCGGACAACAATCAGGTAACGAAGTGTAATATAAAACAGTTGGCGATACCAACTTAATTTTTTGGTGTCCCAACTGTTTTTAGTTATTTATTTAAGTAACCGCGCCATATCCAGCCACCATGTTGGCCATCGGCGCTTTTAACGTGATAGTAAATTGCGTAGTGGCCGGAGTTCTTCATGTATAGCTTTTCATGAGCATCCGTATACCAAGTAACATCCGGCATGTCTGAATTATAACCGTAACGCATGCCCAAGTGCTTGGAGTAGCGAGCACCGTCCGTTGTTTTATAAGCGTGACGACCCATATTACGCCGCCAAATCAATTTAACAGAGTTGGAACGGCTGGCAGAATACTGTTTACCAGATGGTCCTGGTACTTTAACGATTTCGCCAGGTTTGCTTGAAGTGGCGCTGCTAGTAGTAGATGAACTTGACGAACTTGAACTTGATGAACCGGAAAGACTTGAACTGCTGCTTGTACCGGTTTCGGTTGTTGGTGTTGATGAGCTGCTTGAAGTCCCGGTAGTCGAATTCAAGTAAAAGTCATTGTTCATTTGACTAACGTCCATATTCTGATTAATGGATGGGAAGCGATAGTCGGAAGCCCACTGCCAGGCATTGGCCGAATTGTATTTGCTGCCGGTTGGGTTATTTGGATAATCAGCAATCCAACCGTTATTTGAAGAATTTGTATCGATATGAACACCCAGCCAACTTGCCATGGTATACAAATCCGTCTTATTATAACCGGCCTGATTTAAGGTAGCATCAAAAGCGGCCAGGTTGGCATCGTTTTGAGATTTTGAGATACCTGCTAATTCCGATGATTCAAAGTCGGCCACCATAACGACATCCTTGGAGCTGGTAACCAATTGGACAGCGTTAATAAAATTCTGAGCTTCACTTTGAGCCTGCTGGGTAGAAGTAAAATGAACGAAGTGATAAAAATTAATGCTTAGCCCAGCCTGTTGGGCATATTGAACCTGCTGCGACAAATAAGGATTTGTATAGTTAGTACCTTCGGTTGCTTTAATTGTGACAGCTTTAACGCCATTACTTGCCATTGTCTGATAATCAGCTGCAGTTAAATTTCCCTGCCAACTGGAAACATCGACCATGTCTGTTTTAGGTAAGGTACTTGATGGCGTCAAAGCGGCATTGACCGTTGTTGAGCTTCCCAACAAAATACCACCAGCAACCATTGTTAAAATTGCCAGTTTGGATTTACGATTAAATTTCATCTGATTCTCAACCCCTCATATTCATGTGTTCACTTGCGATACTAACATGAATACGGGGTTAACAAAAGCGAATTCACTTGTTGTTACTTCTTTTTCGATCAAGTGAAAAACTCCAGTAAATTGTCAGTAATATAACAGCCGCGAATGTAATAGTTGTCACATTATTGGGTAATGTACCATCGTGGACAGCCCAAGCAAGCCAAATTAAGATAATTTGGAAAAACCAGGAAATAATTGATTGACCAGCAAACTTTTTGGTTAATAAATGCATAATAAAATCCTCCTAAAAATTTTCTTTGTGTTTTTTCTAAGGTGTTATTCTGGGATATCACCATTTTCCGGAATATAGTCGATTGAATCTGCAATTCGTTTTGGAATCGGGATTTGCGGATCAACGTGGGGATTGTTAAGGTGAATCAGGTTGTATGATTTTCGATACTCACTGGGTGATAGCCCGGTTGAACTCTTGAAGCGGCGCATGAAGACTTTGGGGTCGTTGAAGTACGAATTAAAAGCAACCTGTTTAACCGGCATCTCTGTTCGAATTAAGAGTAGGGTTGCAACTTCAATTTTGATGTGATTAAGATATTGAAGCGTTGTCATACCGGTACAGCGCTTGAAAAGGCGGGTTAAATAATCAGCGTTTAGATTAACGTTTTCCGCAATCTCTTCGACTGTTAACGTACTGGACATATTAGCCCGAATCCATTCCTTGATAGCATTGATTCGTGAACTTTCATCGCTTGAATCAGGATGATTGAAGTAAGACTTATAAAGTTGAATTAAAAGTGCTGAAACCAGGTAGTCCCGTTCTTCAATAAATGAAAGCTCATTGTGAATGGATAAAATCTGATGGATTAAAATAGTTGCCTCTTCGTAGTCAGATAGTTTAAAGTGCATTGGCAAGAAAATCTTTCGCTTCGATTGTTTGTTTGTTTTAACCTCCGAAACCATCTGCTCCTCTTCTGATTCAAAAACATCTTCTCGATACTGTGAAAAGAAGTGGAGCCAATAGAAATCAACATCTCCCTTCGAGTTTTGATAGCCGTACATTGTTGTAAAAGGCGGTACAAATAAGACTTCATGATCATTTAGTGTTATCCGACGGTCACCAATTTGTAAATAAATCGGCCCTTTAATACATAAAATTAATTCATAATCTCCTTTATGATACATTCTGCGGTGTTTCCACGGCCCATGTGCAAGAAATTCACCTCCCTTATAGTACAGAAGTGTTTTTGCAATGTTAAATGTTGAAAATAACATTTTTGACAGCCTCCCATTCAAATGTCGGAAATAAGCACCAGACATCCGTAAATCTAGATCATGTAACTAAAAATCAATCATATCGGAAATAATCACCAAATGTCCCAAACGTGATACAAAACCGCTTGTGAAGCACCTTTCCGGCCAACCCCTTTTTAAAACTAGTCGGAAATTATCACTTCTTTTGCTATTATAGCCCTTTTTTTTCTTCTTGCAAACGCTTACTATAGAAATCGTAAATGAGATACAAAAATAAATATCCAAGGACGGCTGCCTGAAGATGTTTATTGCTCGCGAGTTGTAACGTCATTTCATTTATCGATTTTTTGCAATAATTTCCAAAATATTGTAAGCGTTTGTATTTATAAATAAATGGAGGTCAGGATCATGAGTTCAAATGCAAGTCATGTTGATGCCAATACTGCGAGTGCGCAGGCACTTTTGGCAAATGATAAGCTGCCATGGCATCGTAAAATAACCTATGGTTTTACAGATATGTCTGGTAACCTGCTTTACTGTATCATTAGTTCTTACATGCTTTATTTCTTCACCAATGTCTTTGGTTTGTCGGTTGCAATGGCCGGTGTTATTAGTTTGATTGCTCGTTTCTTCGATGCAATCGGTGCACCGATTATGGGAATCTTGGTTGACCACACCCACAGTAAGTATGGGAAGAGTCGTCCTTGGTTCCTGTGGATGTCATTACCATTTGCTATCTTTGTCTGGTTGCTGTTCACCACACCATCGATCAGTTCCGGTGCTAAAGTTATTTATGCCGGTGTTATGTACATCTTAGCCGATTTGTCCTACACGGCCGTTTCAACACCAATTACTTCGGTATTGCCAAACTTAACTTCTGATACCGATGGCCGGATGCAAGCCAACTCAATTCGTTTAGTTCTTGGTAATGTTGGTAACTTCTTTGCCGTTACGTTTATCATTCCGTTTGCCGGTATGCTTGGTGGCGGTAATGAGCAAAAGGGCTGGTCACTAGCTGTTGGAATTTACTCAATTGTTGCTTTTGTATTTCTGCTTATTGCGTTCTTCGATATGCGTGAAAAGAATATTGAAAGTGAAAAGGTTATCAGTATTAAGGAAAGTTTCAAAGCTGCCAAGAGTAATTGGCCTTGGGTATTAATCGTTACTGCCAACTTGGCTTACTGGACAGCCTTCATTATCCGTAATTCCTCAATGCCTTATTACTTCCAGTACAACATGGGCAGTAAAGGATTGATTTCATTCTTTAACGGATTCACGATTATCCAGGTTATCGGAATGGCTTCAGTTCCATTCTTCGTTAAGTTTATGCACAAATGGGGCACAACCGTCTTCTTCCTCTTGTTGACAATGGTTGGCCAGGCATGGATCGGCTTTGCTGGTGCTAACACGACCTCTGCTTTAATCGGCTGGTGTGTTGCATGTATCGGTTCAGGTTCTGCCTGCACAATGTTCTTCGCCATGGTTGGTGACACTGTTGATTTTGGTGAATGGAAGAATGGTATCCGTGCCAACGGTTTCTTAACTGCTATCGGTGCTTCATTCTGTATCCAAATGGGAACCGGTTTTGGTTCTTTCATCGCTTCAATGTTACTTAAAGGCTTCGGCTTTGATGCTGCTAAGGCAACTCAAAGTGCCGGCAGTCTTTCAGGAATCAACTTTACCTTTGTTTGGGCACCAATTATCATTTACGCAATCAGCTTGATTTTGATGATTGTTTACCGTAAGTGGGAAAACCACGAACCAATCGTTAAGGCTGATTTGGCAAAGCGTCACGCTGAAGAAGCTAAGGCTGCTCAAGCAAGTGAAGCTTAAAACGCTGCTTATTGACGTTAACTAATCACTGTATTTTTTCGAGAGGAAGGTCCATTTATGCAAGTTTATACAGCTCCTAAATTAAATAAAGTCAAGGTGACATCTGACTTTTGGAAGCGTTATCGAGAACTCGTTGTCAAGGAAGTATTACCTTATCAATGGAAGGTAATGAATGATGAGGCTGATATCTCCATTGCTGAAGATCCACAAAATAATGGTCAGGATAAGAATAGTCATGCCGTTGCCAATTTAAAGATTGCGGCCGGTGAAATGAAGGGCCACCATTATGGGTTCCCATTCCAAGACACCGATGTTTATAAATGGTTGGAAGCTGCTGCATATTCATTTGGCTACCATCCAAATCCTGACTTGAAGAAGATTACTGACAATCTAATTGATTTAATCGCTAAGGCACAAGATGACGACGGTTATCTGTCAACCTACTTCCAAATTGATGCTCCAGAACGTAAATTCAAGCGTCTTCAACAATCACACGAACTATATACAATGGGTCACTATATCGAAGCCGGCGTTGCTTATTACAACGCTACCGGTAATGAAAAAGCTTTGGATATTGCCAAGCGAATGGCTGACTGCATTGACAATAACTTTGGTTTGGAAGAAGGCAAAATTCCGGGATACGATGGTCATCCTGAAATCGAATTGGCATTATCGCGTCTGTATGAGGTAACTCAAGACAAGAAGTATCTTGACCTGGCTCACTACTTCCTGACTCAGCGTGGACAAGACCCGGCTTTCTTTGAAAAACAAATCAAAGCAGATGGTGATAGTGTTGATCGTGACCTGATTCCTGGGATGCGCGATTTTACACGGGAATATTATTTAGCTGCGGAACCAATCAAAGATCAAAAGGTTCCTCACGGACATGCTGTCCGGGTTGTCTATCTTTGCACAGGAATGGCCTATGTTGCTCGTTATACAGGTGATAAAGACTTATTAGCTGCTTGTGATCGTTTCTGGAACGACATTGTTAAACGCCAGATGTACATTACCGGTAACATTGGCCAAACAACGACTGGTGAAGCCTTCACTTACGACTATGATTTGCCTAACGATACCGATTATGGCGAAACGTGTGCTTCGGTTGGAATGTCATTCTTTGCTCGTCAGATGTTAAATATCCACGCTAAGGGTGAATATGCCGACGTTTTGGAAAAGGAACTCTTTAACGGTGCCTTAAGTGGCATGTCGCTTGATGGTAAACATTTCTTCTATGTGAACCCGTTAGAGGCAGATCCAGCTGCAAGTAAAGGAAATCCGGGCAAGTCACACGTCTTGACCCACCGCTGATTGGTTTGGCTGCGCTTGCTGCCCAGCTAACCTGGCACGTTTAATCGCATCAGTTGATGAATATCTTTACACTGAAAGTGGCGACACAATTTTGTCACATCAGTTTATTGCTAACGACGCTGAGTTTGATGATGGCATTAAGGTTTCGCAAACCAACCACTTCCCATGGAGCGGCGATATCCATTACGAAATCGAAAATCCTAACGATGCTTCATTTAAGTTCGGAATTCGGATTCCAAGCTGGTCAGCCAGTTATGAATTGAAAGTAAACGGTGGCGCAAAGACGCTTCCCGTAAAGGATGGTTTCATCTATCTTGATGTTGATGGTAAGTCATTAACGCTTGATTTGAAACTGGACATGAGCACCAAGATTATGCGGGCTAACAATCGGGTCAGCCATGACTTCGGTAAAGTTGCTGTTCAACGCGGACCAGTGGTTTACGCTGCTGAACAGGCTGATAATGAAGCACCACTTTGGCTGTATCAAGTTTCACCAGATGCCAAGACGGATTATCACTTCGATGAGAAGCTGCTTGATGGTGTCGGCGTCGTTAAAGTTGCCGCTAAACGTGAAAAGCTTGATTCTGATGAAGCTAACTTGTATACAGAAGCTAAATCGGAAGAAACTGAAAACGTTGACCTGACGATGATTCCATACTATGCATGGGCTAATCGGGAAAATGGTCAAATGAGCGTTTGGTTAAATAGATAGTGTTAGTATCAAAAAATATGTAAACTGCAAAAAAAGTAAGCAAAGGTTTGAAGTCATTGAACCTTTGCTTACTTTTTTATAATTATTTTGGATTTGTTAAGTTGGCGTGTTTATCGGTAAGTTAAGAGCGCCTGGCTACAAAAAAACAACGGGAGAAATTTTTGAAAAAGGGCTCACACGTGAAGATAAAAGAAGTGATGACTGTTGGTACGGTAATGCAATTTCAATTAACAAATGGGAACTATATTAGTGCAAGCAAATTATTGCCTGATTTTTAGTTCTTCTTAACCCACAATAGTGAAACAATAAGCTGAATTGCCGCTATCACCGCTAATACAATAAAGGTGACGTTAATTCCTGAACTATTTGCGATAACTGGACCGTTGTGAGTTGTCAGGTTGGTGACAAATTGCATAATTGAAACGGAAACCGCTGTTCCAATGGCACCAGATATGGTACGTAAAGTTGTTAATAATGCCGTTGCATGAGATGTGAACTTGGTATCCAATGTGCTAACACTCCAAGTAACAATTGGCATCATGACACAAGATATGGAAACTAAACGGATGATCCATACTAATACAAGGTATAAAATTGAGGTTTGAACATTTAAATGGATGGTTGTTAGGCAGCTAATCAGCATTGCAAAAGACCCTAGGATTGCCAGTGGTCGAATGCCAAATTTATCATAAAGCCGACCGGTTATTGGACTTAGAATGGCCATTACCAAGGAGGCAGGCAGCATAATTAATCCAGAAGTGGTTGCGGATAAATGATGAACGCTTTGAATGTACAGTGGAAAAAGGGTTGAACCCGACATCATAGCAAAATATAGTAATATACTGATAATAACCGCAATCGTAAACTGTTTGTTTTTAAAAATTTTCAAGTTTAGCAATGGCTCAGAAATATGAAATTGTCGATATGCAAATAGACATCCGGATAGTAAGCCGATGATAATTGGCAGACCAATTTGTATACTTAAGAGTGGTCCGGAACCAATGTTACCAAAGCCAACTAAAATTCCCGAAAAAGAAATGCTGCTCAGTAGCAATGACTTTACATCCAAGGTTGTTTTTTCTGTAGGCAGAACGTTTTTTACAGCTAAAAAAGCGAATAAAATGTCAACAACAGTTAGTAGTAACCCTGCCCAAAAAATGAAGCGCCAGCTAAAAGTATCAATGATCAATCCGGTAACTGTTGGTGCAACGACCGGCGCAGCGCTTGCAGCCAACCCATAAATGCCCATCATCGTTCCCTGTTTTTCTAATGGGTAAATAGTTAAAACAACTACTTGTGTGAGCGATAACAGGATGCCACTTCCCATCGCCTGTAAAATTCGACCGATAAGTAATATGATAAATGTTGTTGCAGTGGCGGATAATAACTCACCAATCCCAAATAGTGTCATGCTGCCAATAAAAAGCCATTTAGTAGGGATTCGCTTTATTAAGAAGGTTGTTGCTGGAATCATGATACCCATTGCTAATGAAAATGCACTGGTTAACCATTGACCCGTTTGAGCCGAGATTGAAAAATCCGCAATAATTTTAGGTAGTGCAGTTGTTAATGCGGTTTGCAATAATGCTGAAACCACAGTTCCAATCATTAAGGCTAAAAACAATAAATTTCGAGTACGATTTTTACTAACAAGTGTTTTATCCATTATAATTTGCTCCTTAAACTTATAGAATAAGAGCAATTTACATTTATTTTGTTTAACACTTGTTTACAAAGTATTGCTGAAATGTTAAAAGAGAACATGTGGCTGTATCTGAAAGACGCTATGAGGTTGGAATTTTAACAATAAATTGGGTACCCTTATTAAGCTCACTGGTAACCGTGATGGTGCCATTAGCCAGCTCAACAATTCTTTTAGTTAGCGCCAGCCCAAGACCATTGCCTTCTTTAATGTGTGAAATATCACCTTGATAAAATTTATCAAAGAGATGTTTTAAAGTTTCTTCTGTCATTCCGACACCATTATCAATGATTGAAATAACAGCGTAATGCGCCGTTTGAGTAGCACTAATAATTAATTTACCATTTTTGTGAGAAAACTTAATTGCATTTGAAAGTAGATTACGCCAAATGATTTCAGAAATATTTTTATCAAAATTAATGATAATTTTATCATCAAAGTTGGCATGGACATCGAGTTGTTTTTCGTCAATCTTTGTTTCGAAGGATAAAAGTGATTCACCTAGTTGGGCAGTTAGATTGTATGGTTCTTTATCTGGAATAATTTGCTGGTTTTCAAATTTATTTAACAATAAAATATTTGAAACAGTTTTCGCTAGGTTGTTAGTTGCGGAAATAATTTCATTTAGGTAGTATTGGCGGATATCCGGTTTTAAATTTGGATCTTGTAAAGCAGTTGCGTAATTTTGGATCACGGCCAGTGGTGTTTTTAATTCATGTGAAACGTTTGAAATAAGATCCGATTTCATTGTTTCGAGTGTTCCCAGCTCGGCAACCATTTTATTGAAATCAGTTATCATTTGAGTCATGTAATTTTTTTGATGACCACTAATCGTGGTGTCGATATAGATGGAAAAATCGCCTGCTGCTACTTTTTTAGCCGCTTTTGATAACTGCTGCATTGGTCGGTCAAACGCACGGTATTTTTGGTAGGAAGTGAAGGCACAAAAGAAAAAAGCAATAATTAACCAATAAATAATGATAGGGGCCGAACGAGAGAGCAAATCGTGGAAGGTTTTTAAGCCGAAAAAGATGCCAGGTAGACTGGCAATTATAATTAATACTAAAAAGGTTACGAAAAAGTTACGAATTGTTACCCGATATAGACTTTTTCTCATTTAATCACCGCCTTATAACCGATTCCATAAATTGTTTTAATCTGAAAGGCTTGCACATTATGAAGTTTATCGCGAAGCTTTGTGATATACACGTCAACGGATCTTGAAGTGGAATTGCTGTCGAATTTCCAAAATTCATCCATTAATTGTTCGCGAGAAAAAGCTTGGTTGGGATAGGAAAGTAATTTATAAAGTAAATTAAATTCGCGGGCAGTCAGCGAAATTTCTTGATGATTATTTGTTGCGGTCATTCCCCGTTTATCTAAAACAAATTGATCGATTTGAATTCGATTCTGTTCCGAAATGTTTGCTCGGCGCAGAATTGCTTTGATGCGCCAGATAAGTTCCGACATATTAACTGGTTTTACGAGATAATCATCGATCCCCAGTCGGAAACCAGTTTCTTTGGATAGCAGATCATCCTTAGCAGTCATGAAAATAATGGGCATGTCTGAATTGATTGCTCGAATTTTACTTGCAAGTTGAAAACCATCCATTTTGGGCATCATAATGTCTGAAATGACTAAATCAATCGACTGTTCAAATAACTGTGTCAGTGCATCAAAGGCATTTAAAACACTCACAATATCATAGGATTCTTGGCGTAAGGTAGCACTTATAACCTTATTCAAACGTTCGTCATCTTCTACAATTAAGATTTTAACCATGCCTGATCCTCCTTGGATTACTTTATTGGGTTAGTATTAATCGACTACTTTTCTTGGCGATCCTGTTGAGCAAATCATATTTTTCTTCAATTTCAGGCCGCATCTTGTGAGTGTATTTTTGGAATAATTTAACGTAACTAAAGTAAGAAATTATCCAACCAGCGAATCCTAATATGCCAAGAATAACACTTACCCCAATAATCTGTGCCTCTAGTGTAAAGACAGACCCAGCCATTAATGCGCAGCCAGTAAGACCTATTAAAATTGCAGAAAATGTTGGAATGAAGTTTTTCTTTTTTTCCAAATAGTCGATTTCTTTAATGGTTGCTTCAAATTGGTGAAAAAGGCGAGTTAATTCAGATTTGTTCATCATTTCCCGATTCCTTTTGTAGTGAAGAATGACAACATTACGCTTGTGAGCTACTTTTTCAATATCGATAAACAGCCAACCAAAATTTGGTAATGCGTCTAGATAAATGTTTTTATATTTTGAGTTTGTAGAAATGTCCAAATAGTCGTATCCAATAAAGTGATGTGTGTGATTGTTCATTGCAATTGTCCCCATTTCATTTAATTATCTTAATAATAGTGGATAATTATTGGCAAGTTGTTGAGTAAATGTTGCCAAAATGTTAGAAAAGTCGCCATAACGGAAATGATCACCATATCTCAATTTACTTAGGGTAATAGATTTAAGTTAAAAAGAATGGTTGTGTATTATTGCCTTAAAAATTAGGAACAAGTTAGATATCGTTGGACAAAAACAGTAAAATATTTGGTCGGAAATCAATACTTTTTTTTACCATTATAGCCCTTATGAATGGTGAAAAAAACAGGTAATATAATAATTGTAAACGATTTCATTTGAGTCGTTTGAAAAGGGTTTTTTAATACTTGGAATGGCAGGCTGTGGTGAATTATTTAAATATGAATTTCAGTGTTATCAGAGATATGTATTTGAACCTTATATCACCCCGTGTTACACTATCCAAGTTATCAAAACGAATAGGTAGGCGTTATTTCTGACATGGCGTTAATCGAAACCCCATTCGACACTATTCGTGATAATAAAATTGGTACTAGTTATTGTTTTGCAAGACAATGACTGGTGCTTTTTTATTAGGAGCATTTTTAATAAAGAATGCTGAAGATTGGTCAAATTATTAAATTTTAGCCAAAAATAAAAGGAGTTAGGCCTAATTATTTATCAAGTTTGTGGCTAGTGTTAAACTAAGGCAGTATATTTAATGAAAAAGAAGCTAAATGAACAATAATTAAATTTGTAAAATTTAGCATGTTAATGGGTGATAATAATGACAACAATTAAAGATGTTGCAAATGAAGCTGGTGTTTCAATATCGACAGTTTCACGAATTTTAAATTTTGATGAGACACTCTCGGTCGGCGAGGACACCCGACGGCGGGTTTTGGAAGTGGCCGAAAAATTACAGTATAAGAAACGTAATAGGCGGGTGCATAAATCTGAGAATCAGATTGCTATTGTTCAGTGGCATACTGATAAGGAAGAGCTGTCTGATTTATACTATCTTCAAATTCAATACGGTATTGAGAATAGAGCTGCCAATCTTGGAACTGCTGTTGAAAGAGTTACATATGAATCAATTGATAAACAGCGGATTAAGAAGTTTGACGGGATTATTGCCGTGGGTAAATTTGATAATACTGAAGTAACCCAACTTAAATCATATGGTTTACCGGTGGTTTGTATTGGTGAAAATTATCTACCTTATAACTTGGATTGTATTCGAAGCGATTTTGAGTCACCGGTTAGAAAAATTATCGATCGGTTTATTCAAAATGGAATTGATGATATTGGCATGATCGCCGGAGAGGAACTTACAGTTACCGAAAAGCAGGGCGTTCGTGATCCCCGGGTAACAACGTTTAATCAGTACCTGAAAAGCAAGGAACTTTACAATGATAAGTTTATCTATCAGGGACCCTTTGGACCGGAATCGGGTTTCAATTTGATGAATCAGGCGATTGAAGAGCTGGGAGAGAAGCTTCCCCACGGCTTTATGATTGGCAGTGACGCAATGGCTGTCGGTGTTTTAAGAGCGTTACAACAGCATCATATTGATGTTCCAGGCAGAGTTAGTTTAATTAGTTTTAATGATGTTGCGATTGCCAAGTATACCAGCCCAGCGTTGACAACGGTACACGTGCACACTGAATTGATGGGTGAGCGGGCACTTGAACTATTGCTGGAACGGATCAAGAATCCTAAAAAGATTCCTGAGTTAATTATCATTGGAACGGAATTAATGCTTCGGGAAAGCAGTCTTTAGAAAATGAGTTTATCAATAAGATCGGTACTAATCAATGTATTGGACATTGGTTGATGCCGACTTTTTTATTTTGGAAAAGGGCGATCTTTTTATTTTAGGTATTAAAAACGTTCTTCGACAGATGATTTTCGAAAAATACCAAAACAGTCCAAACAGAAAAGATACAAGCTTGGGGGGTGCAGGCCGATATCGAACGGAAACTGAGGTTGAGAAAGGCTAGTATGTTTTGGATGCTATTAACTTGCTTGACCGCAAGACCTCGATAAAAAGCGGCTAACCGTAACAGAATAACGTCCTGTTACGGTTAGCCGCTTTTTATCGTTACTTAGTTTCGTAGTTCCTGATTTTGGGTGGCACATAGGTTGTCATGAAAGTGTAGATTTTATCTAAAGAGGTCGAAAATAGCAACTTATTGCGATCATTTTTTGTTAAGAAGTCGTTTTCAACCATTTTATCAAACATGGTTTTCAGCGGGTCGTAATAGTTGGCAACATTGTAAAAAACACATGGGTTGGGATTGTTTCCCAAGCGAGCCCACGAAAATGCCTGTGACATCTCTTCCAATGTACCGATTCCACCGGGGAGCGCAATACAACCATCGGAAAGGGCCATCATCTGTTCCTTTCGCTCGGACATATTTTTAACAACTGTCAGCTCGGATAGCTTGGCTAATTCGACCAGTTCAGCACCTCGATCAACTAGTTCTTTGGGCATGATGCCATGAACCTGGCCGCCACGTTCAATAACTCGTTTGGAAATGGTGCCCATTAAACCGATGCCACCACCACCATAAACCAATTCAAGATGATGGTCGACCAGCCAGTCACCGAGTTTGATGGCGGCTTGAGCAAAGGCGGGATTATTGCCGGAAGAGGCGCCGCAGTAAACAGCAATTCGTTTCATAGCTAAAAAATCCTTTCTTTGGAAATTGAAATAATTGTAATGTGCTTATTATATATCAGTTGCTTGAATTTTAAATAGCGGGTTTGTTTTTTTATTGTCCTATAATGATATTAACGATATTAAAGAGGAGTGATCATTTGAATAAGCGGATAACAGCATTACAAACAACGATTCAGGGATTAGGCTTGGATGCCTTTTTGATTACCAACGCCCTTAGTTTGAAATATCTAAGTGGCTTTGACGGTTTGGATGGTGACGGCTGTCTGGTTGTGACACCAGATGCAGTCACGCTAATTACAGATGCCCGCTATCAAGAGGCACTGGAACAATCGTTGCCGAAATCCTTCCAATTGGAAATTACTCGGGATTACTATCAGGTTGCCCGAAAGGTATTGGCTGATCAAAAATATCAAAAAGTGGGTTTTGAAACGTCTGCGAGTTATGAGCTATATCGGACCCTTTATCAGCTTTTTGGCGAGAAACTGGTTCCGGAAAACGGCTTGGTTGAAAAGCAGCGGGAAGTCAAAGACGCAAACGAGGTTTCCGCTTTGAAAAAAGCCACCGCCTTGGCAAGTGACGGTTTTGCGGCGCTATTAAACTATGCTGCGGTTGGCCAAACGGAACGTGAGGTTTCCAATTGGCTTAATAATTGGATGTTGGTTCACGGTGCGGAAAAGCCAAGTTTTGATACAATTGTTGCCAGCGGTTATCGATCCGCATTACCTCATGGTTCTGCTTCGGATAAGCAGCTTCAGCAGGGCGATATTGTGACAGTTGATTTTGGTTATTATGTGGACGGGTATACTTCCGATATGACCCGAACCTTTGCATTGGGCGATCCCGGGGACGAATTAAAAAAGGTGTACGACATTGTTCGTGAGGCTCAGGAAAAAATGTTTAATGTTATTAAACCTGGTGCTAATGGTCAGCAAGTCGACGCGGCTGGACGTGATTATATTGATCAACAGGGATATGGCAGCTTCTATAACCATGGCAGTGGCCATGGAATTGGCTTGGCGATTCATGAAGGCCCCAATTTTGGTCCCAGATGGCAGTCAAATGTCATAACTGAAAGTAACGTGATGACCGTTGAACCGGGGATTTATTTGCCAGATAAAGGTGGCGTTAGAATTGAAGATGATTTGTTAATCACCAAAACCGGGTATCAACGACTGACCACTGCTAATCGAAACTTGATTATGCTGTAATTCCAGCAGCCAAATTAAGCAAAATAGGTTGACGCATTGAAAATTGGCGGTACAATATAAACAATCTGTGTGATGCGACTGTGATTGAATGAGTAGTTGGTTTGCTTCTGTTTAGAGAGCTGTCAGTTTAGGTGAAAGACAAGCCGGAGGCGCTGATGAATATGGTTCAGGAGTCGAAGACAGCCAAGCTGAATGGTGAGGTAAGGCTATCGTGGTGGACTCAATATCGTCCGTGGTTATGTCAATAACCAAGTGAGGGGATTTTTGTGAAAAAATTCTAAATAAGGGTGGTACCGCGATTTATTCGGCCCTGATTTAAAACAAACGTTCTTAAAACCGACTTGTTTACGCAAGCCGGTTTTATTTGTTCATGGGCAGTTGGATTGTCGCAGAAAATATTTATTCCAGTGAATTGCAATTTTTCGAAAGGATGTTTTTTATGAAATCAGGTAAACGTACGAAAGGGTTGTCGGTTGAGGCAGTTGTTGCAACCGGTGTCGGAATTGCGATTGTGTTTCTTTTGAAGCGCTTTTTGCCAATTCCAACGGGTGTTCCCAATACAACAATTGATTTGGGAGAAGCGTTCATTGCGTTTTTAGGATCAGTTTTTGGTCCTGCAGTCGGCGCACTGGTAGCCTTTTTTGCCCATCTGTTTAACGATCTTTCATGGGGTGATCCTTGGTGGACGTGGATTGTCGCTGACGCTATTTTTGGCTTTTTTATTGGGTTCAGCCAGCGCTTCTTAAAGTTGAAGACAACGCCGCTTACCAAGAAGAAGCTGTTTCAATTTAATTTATTGCAAGTTATCGCTAACGTGATCTGCTGGGGGATTATTGCACCGCTTGGAGATATCCTGGTCTATTCGCAGCCGGCGGGAAAAGTCTTTCTTCAAGGTATTACGGCTACCGTTACTGATATTTTATCTGTCGGCATTGTTGGGACACTGCTTATTTCCGCGTATGCCAAAACGCAAACCCAAAAGAAACGGTTGACAAAGGATTAGCTTATGAATAAACAACCGATTATTCAATTTTCAGACGTTTCGTTTCAGTATCAAAACCAGGATGCTGCGACACTGCAGCATATTAATTTGGCGATTCAAAAAGGCGAAAAAGTATTCATTACCGGGCCATCCGGTTCTGGGAAGTCGACCCTTGGCAATTTAATTAATGGCGTCATTCCCGAGGAGTTTTCGGGTAGGCTGACGGGACGGGTAACAATTAGTGGGCAGCCCAAGTCAAAACTGGATTTAACCGATCTTTCCTTTGTTGTTGGGACGGTTCTTCAGGATCCGGATGCACAATTTGTTGGATTAACGGTTGCTGAAGACATTGCGTTTGCCTTGGAAAACGACGCCAAACCGGATGATGTTTTGCATCAAAAGGTCGCAAAGTGGGCCCAGCGGCTGAATTTAACGACGCTATTGAAAAAGCATCCCCAGGACTTATCTGGCGGTCAAAAACAGCGGGTTTCCTTGGCTGGTGTTTTGGTTGACGACGAGCCGATTTTATTACTTGATGAGCCGCTTGCCAACTTGGATCCGGCAGCGGGTCGTGATTCAATGAAGCTTTTAAACTGGTTGGCCGCACAACAGGATTTGACAGTTATTATCATTGATCATCGGATAGAAGAAGTTTTGCAGATTCCAATCGATAGAATGATTGTTTTAGCAGACGGCCGGGTGGTTGCTGATGAGACCCCTGATCACATTCTAAAGCAGGATTTGTTACTGAAGCATGGATTAAGGGAGCCGCTTTATGTCACGGCTTTAAAAAATGCCGGTGTTAACGTTAAGCAAATAAATCATTTGAGTAATTTGGAAACGCTGAAGCTTTCGCAAATTAATCGGGATCGACTGGTACAATGGGCGGCTCAACAAGACAATCTTGTTAAGAAAAGTTCACGGCTGCCAATTATTTCCCTGAAGAAATTGACATTTGGGTATCCCAGCGAGCCAACAATTTTTAAAGACTTCAGTTTAACAATTAATCAGGGAGAGATGGTTGCTTTGGTTGGTAAAAACGGGACCGGCAAAACGACCCTGATTAACCTGATCACTGGTTTTTTAACACCGGCAGGCGGTCGTCTTTATCTTGGTAAAAACGATGCCAGTGGTGATTCGGTTAAGCAGCGGGCTGATCGAATCGGTTATGTACTCCAGGACCCCAATCAGATGATTTCAAAAACAATGATTTATGATGAAGTAGCCTTGGGGCTTGAACTTCGGGGGATTGATTCGGAAACTACTAAGAAACGGGTTTTCGAAACACTAAAAATCACTGGCTTGTATCCATATCGAAATTGGCCGATTTCGGCTTTAAGTTTTGGTCAGAAAAAACGGGTCACTATTGCGGCTGCGTTGGTACTGCGACCGGAAATTTTAATTTTAGATGAACCAACAGCTGGTCAGGATTTAGCCCATTACTCACAAATGATGGCGTTTTTGGAAAAGCTTAATCGACAGCGTGACACAACCGTTATCATGGTCACGCATGATATGAATTTAATGATGGCCTACGCTGATCGGACGATTGTATTGGACCAGGGGCAAATTTTGGCGGATGCTTCTCCGGCTGAAGTTCTAACTAATTCGGCGGTTATCGAAAAAGCCCACTTATCGCAATTAAGCCTGCAGGTATTAGCCAAAAAGGCCGGCCTGGCCGACCCAATCGGTTTTGCCGAAAAGTTTATTTCAGCAGAGAGGAGGCATCTGGATGATGAATCAGCAAATCTCGTATGATGTGGGCAAATCTCAAGAAAATCGTTGGGTGACTCGATTAACCGGTATGACTAAAATTTTGGTGCTGCTGAGCTTATCGATTATCGGCATGGTTAGCTACGATACCTGGTACTTAATTGTTCTAACCGTATTTGCGGTTCTTTTTTATCAATCGGCACACTTAAAGTGGCATCAGGTTCGCGGGTTGCTATACGCAATTGCGGCCTTTACCGCACTTAATTTGATTTTGGTTTATTTATTTAACCCGGCATACGGCTCGCAGGTTTATGGCAGCAGCCACATTTTAATTGGGCGTGGCTTTTTTGCATTAACGTGGGAAGAGTTGTTCTATCTGCTGAATATGTTGTTGAAGTATGTTTTTATTGTGCCACTGATCTTAGCGTTTCTGTTTACAACTAATCCTTCCGAACTGGCTGCCGGCATGAGTCGAATTGGTTTTCCATATAAAATCAGTTATGCGGTCGAATTATCATTAAGATATATTCCGGATGTTATTCGGGATTTCAAACAGATCAGCTTAGCTCAACAAGCTCGTGGTTTGGAAATGTCGAAAAAAGCGGGTTTGTGGAATCGACTCAAACGGAGTACACAAATCTTAATTCCGCTTGTTTTCTCTTCTATGGATAAAATTGAAATAACAACTCGAGCCATGAAACTGCGCCGGTTTGGTACGAAACAGCGGCGGACGTGGTATATGACGCAAAAACTGGGCAAAATTGATTATCTTGTTTTGGTAAGTACTGGCTTGTTGATAGCAGTTGGGATCGGTTTGTTTTGGGTTGATGGCGGCCGCTTTTATAATCCGTTTAAATAACTAATTGACGGGAATTAGAGACAAAAACAGCTAATAAAGAGACGCGCGCTGTAATACGTTATTAGTATCAGGTGATTTGAAAAAGCCTTGGCGGCATAAGATAATGATTGAAAATAGTTACTGAACGTGACGGGATGCTTTTTGTGAACGCAAATTGACAATCATTCCGTCTTTTTTCAGCGGAAATGCTATATAATGATCTCACTGCGTTAAAGATCAGCTTAAGCCAGCTGCCGGGAAACAGTGCTAATGCCAACTTTAAGTGATTTATCAAAGTGATTGAAGTGGAGGAAAGTTGTTTTGCGGAATTCGAAGGTTAAGGGCATTGTGCTGGCGATTTCAGGGCCTTTGTTATGGGGAATATCGGGGACAACTGCCCAAGCGTTATTTACCAGTGAAACTGTGAGTGCAAACTGGTTGGTGTCTGTACGAATGTTGATTTCAGGGGTACTACTGGTTATCTATGGATTGATCACCGAGCATAAGCAAAGTTTAACGGTGTGGTCCAATTGGCGGGACGCAATTTATTTAATCTTTTTCAGCTTTATTGGTATGGCGGCTTCGCAATATACATATTTTAAAGCGATCGATTATGGGAATGCCGCGACAGCCACCATTTTGCAGTTTTTATCACCGGCTATTATTATTGTTTATTTAGCGTTTAGTACACGAAACTGGCCGCGCAGAGTGGATATTTTATCATTGGGGATGGCACTGACGGGGACAATTTTGTTAGTTACTCATGGGCAACTAACGACATTGGCAATTCCAATGAAGGGGCTTTCATGGGGGCTGTTAACTGCTGTTAGCGCGACCTTGTATACATTATTACCTCGAACGTTATTGGCAAAATATGGTTCCATTCCAATCGTTGGCTGGTCAATGTTAATCGGCGGGGTTGCCTTTAGTGGTTACTATAAAATCTGGCGTCATTTGCCGGTATTTAGCTGGGAGTCCTATGCCAGGATTGGATTTGTTGTTATCTTTGGCACGATGTTAGCCTATTTATTCTTTTTGGGAAGTTTGCAGTTTATTATGGCTACAACAGCCAGCGTACTGGGGTGCTTTGAGCCGTTGTCGGCAACGTTTCTGTCCGTTATTTTTCTGGGAGTTCAATTTGGTCTTCCGGAAACTGTGGGGGCTGTTTTGATTATTGGAACGGTTTTTGTCCAGTCATGGGCAACTATGAGGGTACTGCCGGCACCCGAAAGTCCTGATCAAATTAAAAAATAAATTAAAGAACAAAAATGAGCGGTCACAACGATAAGGTTGCGACCACTCATTTTGTAAGGACAATTATTTACCAGCGCATAATGCCAGCATTTGAAGGACGCTGCCCTGATAACCGGCGCCAAATTGCGATAAATGAAACATCAGGTAGTAAAGCTGGTAAAATGGGAGTCGATTAGCAGAGCCCCTTTCCAATGGATATTCGGTTTTGTATCCCTCATAAAAGTCCGTAGTGAAGCCTCCAAAGACGTGGGTGATACCCAAATCAAATTCCCGGTCCCCGTAAAAAACGGCCGGGTCAATAAAGACAGGTTTCCCATCCTGGTTAAACATAAAGTTGCCGGACCATAAGTCACCATGAAGAAGCGAAGGTAAGGGGTGGTAATCTTTCATAAGCTTCTTAAAGACTTTGATTGCCCTTGCATAGAGGGTTTCCATTTCCGAGGTCCATAAATTGCGTTGTTGAATGAGTTTCTTTAGGGCTGCCAGCCTTTGGTTGACAAAAAAGCTTTCCCATTCCGGCTGCCAGGTGTTATCAGCTGTGTAGGTTCCCATTGTAAAGTTTTCATTAAACCCGTATTGTTTATTGGGACTTCGGCGTTTATGCAGCTTAGCAAGCTGTCTGCCCATCTCAAATTGGTCGCCCGCCGGCTGATGGTTAACGTAACTGAGCAGCAGGTAGGCGTCTTTGCCAAAGGATCCCCAAGCGAGAACTTTGGGTGTTAGAACGGTTTGTGCCAGCAACTGCAAACCGGTAACTTCATGCTTGAAAAAATCCTTTGAATGATTGGGCTGAATAAGTAGAAAATAGCGGCCGCCATTTTGATCTGTTAACTTAAAGGCCTCATTAATATCACCACCACCGACAGGTCGATCATGCACAATCTTCGGAATTGGTAATTGATCGAGTAATTCTGGATTCATGATAGCTTTCTCCCCCTTTTTGTATTATGGTCTTATCGTATCACGGACTGTTTTCTAATGGTTAATCCACAATATTAAATTTTCCTTTGAATTGACAATCGAATTGCGTTAGAGTATGTGTAACATTTACATATAGGGGGATGAAGAAGTATGTTTGATAAAATAGGTCAGATTATATTTAATAATGAAATTGTGGCAAAAGCCAGCGATTTTAATATGGGAATTGAGGTTGAAACAATTCGAATTGATGCTTCTGGCAGGTTGACAAAGGAGGCATATCCCAAGGCATTAGGAAATCAGCGTAAGAATCATTTTATAAAAACGGATGTTTATCAAATTCAAAGTGAAGTGATTACACCGGCCACACGAAAATCGCTGGATGCCATGCATTATTTGATGGCGCTTAATGATACGCTGAGAAATGCTTTGGAACCAAACGAAATGTTGTGGCCGTTGAGTATGCCGCCCATTCTACCGAAGGACAAAAAGAAAATTCCAATTGCCGACGTTGAGCCTGAGCAGCGGGCTTACTATGAGCGTTGGATTGAAACCAGAAGTGATACGCAAGGGATTCCTGTTGGGGTTCACTTAAACGTCAGTGTGAACGAGACCGTCTTGAAAACGGTTTGGGAAGTTGAAAAAACTAAATATGATTCCTATTCGGATTTTGTTAACTATGTTTATATAAAAATTGCCCAGGGATTTGTTTACTATCGTTGGCTGATTACCTATTTGTTTGGGAACAGTCCGATTGCCGAAAAGAACTTCTTTAAACCCGAAGATGACCAGCCAGAACATCAGGTGCGCAGTATTCGATCATCAAATTATGGGTTGACGTCCGAGGTTAAAAAGGATTATCGCTCGGTTGCCGATTATGTTGAAAATATTGAAAACAACATTAAAAACGGCACATTGTTCAGCGAGGCTGAGTATCATGCCAGTGTCCGGCTGAAATCGGATCATGACGGCTTAACGAACATGGTTAAAAATGGGGTGGATTACATTGAGTTGCGGATGCTGGACCTTGACCCGACAACTGCGTTGAGTATTCGGACAACTACTATCAGATTCTTTCGGATTATGTTGAGCTACTTTATGATGACACCGCCGATAGCAGATTCTGATAAGATTAATTTGAAATTGGCCCAGGGGATTTCCATGAACGAAGTAGTTGCGTTGGAGAACCCTTATCAGCAGACAATATATCATCATGAAGCCCAGAACTTCTTAGATAAGCTGCAGATGTTTGGTGCCACTATTCAGTGGGGGCCGGAATATCAAGAGGTTTTGGATACAATGCAGGATCGATTGGATAATCCTAACCTAACGCCGGCAGCTACGCTTTGTGATCATGAAGTTGACGGTTCATTAATGTCTTATGGTTTGGCAATGGCCAATCGTTATCAAAACCGGGCTCATGAAAATCCACACCCGTTTACCGGTTTTCAAGAGCAGCCGGATATGACTGCCAGTGAACTTCGACAGCGGCTGTTTGGTGTAATGGGGAAACCTGAAAATTTGTGAGTTTAAATAGTTGACGGCTTAGGTCGGCTCGACTTAAGATTTTGAATAACTATCGCACCCCAACTTAAAAAGTGTTTTGGCAGATAAAATTGAACCTTTTGATTTTCAAAGGATGGCGGTCTCATGATTAGAATGAAAAGTGCCAATTATATTGCAAGTTTAATTAATTCGTTTGTTGGCTTGGAAGTGGAAACCCATCGAATAAATGGGACAGGTGGTCTTAGTAAGCATCCTTATCCAACGGGATTGTTGGATGAGAAGAAGCATCACTTTATCAAGAATGACTTTTTGGAAACCCAATCAGAGTTAATCACACCGCCCGAGTTAAATACGAAGCAGGGCTTGACGGATTTGGGTGCCTATCATCAGGCATTGCGAAGCGAGCTTGCGAGTAGTGAATATTTATGGCCTTATAGTATGCCGCCCAAATTGCGGTCCGATCATACCGATATTGAAATTGCGCAAACCGATTATAAAAACTACATCTATCGACAAAAAGTGGCCAAACTTCGAAAAATTGAACGAACGGCAGAAACCGGCGTTCACGTCAACGTTGGGTTGACACCGGCAGCACTGCAGTTAATGGCTGAAGACAGCACTCCTGAAAACTTGGATAATTTATACCTTCAGGCCGCGGTTGGCTTCATGACGCATCGCTGGTTGTTAACGTATCTTTTCGGTGCAACACCGGTTGCGTTTAAAAATTATTTTTCATCGACAGCAACTTCACCTAAACGGCCCGTTCGTTCGATTCGAAATTCAAAACTTGGCTTTGGAAATGGATTCATAGCAAGTTACCGAAGTGTTTCTGATTACGTAGATGATATTGAAGCCGCGGTTCGCGATCACAAAATAATTGCGGAGCGGGAATACTATGGAACGGTTCGATTAAAACGAACCCCGCACTTAACGGATCTGTTGTCCGAAGGCATTCTTTACATTGAATTGCGGATTTATGATCTCGATCCATTTGCACCGCTTGGTGTTTCAGCCGACGCGGTTAATCTGGTTCGACTGATGTTTGCATTTTTTGCGAGCAATCAGCCGTTTAATTTGGATCAGGTAAATGAAGAGATTCAAGTGGCGGCTGATAAAAATGAAGCTGTAGCAATGGAAAATCCTTTCGCAATAACGCAATTTCATGATCAGGCGGCAACCTTTATTAACAAACTAAAAACGTTTAGTCTGGGAATTTCACTGCCGTTTAATGCGCAACAACTTTGCTTGCGAATGCTTGAAAGAATTGATAATCCGTTACTGACACCCAGCGCTAGACTGATTAGCTGGACCAATCGGGATTCTCAGCAATTATTTGAGAAACTGTTGCTAATGGCCAAATGCTATCAAAGTGACTTTTTAACCCATCCTGTTTATGGTTTTGAGGACCGTTCGGCTGCTGAACAGCAACGAATTTTGCAGCAGTTGAAGATGGGAAATCAGCTATCTTCAAACTGACTAAAAAAGTGTCATCCAAATTTTGGATGACACTTTTTTAGTAGGCTAAGTGCGACTTTTTTCAGCTACCTTTTGGCTTCTTTCGACAAAATCCTTGAATAGCTTTTTGGAATCGTCATAGTGCTTGAAGATATTTTCAGGATGCCATTGAACGGCTAAAATTTGGTCGCTTTTAATAGATTCGACACTTTCGATGACCTGATCATCAGCCGGGCAGTTACTTTCAAGTATGGTGCGACATCTTTAATGGCTTGATGATGTCGTGAATTCACATATGGCCGGCCGCCGATTAGTTTATATAGTTTACTGGTGGGGTCGACAGTAATATGGTGTGACGGCATATTTCCCGGAGCCTCTTGAGAGTGTTTTAAGGTCGCGTGCAGGTCCTGAGACAGATCTTGGTATAATGTACCTCCCAAGCCGACATTAATCAGCTGAAGGCCTCGGCAGATACCCATAATTGCTTTTCCGGCAGTAACTGCCTGCTTCAATAATTCGATTTCAAAGAGATCTCGTTTGAGGTAGGTTGCTCCCAGTTTTTGAAAAGGCTCTTCGCCGTAAAATGTCGGGTCCACATCCGCGCCGCCCAGAAAACAGACGCCGTCAAAAAGGGTCATGTAGTCCCGGACATCCTCGGGGTTGACGCTTGGGAAAATAACGGGAACCCCACCTGATTTAACAATGGCTTCAATTGCCGGTCTGGGGGCAAAGGCAGCGTTTCTTTCATTAATAATATTGGTTGCTTCAGCGAGTGTATCGGCTGGCAGTGCGATTCTTGGGCGCAAAGTAATTCCTCCTCGTATTTGTCTTCGTTAATTATTGATTTCGTCATTAGTCTGGTTGATTGCTGCCCATTATTGTACCCTAAAAAGAAAATTTTGGACAAAACTTGACTCGAAACCATTTTTTAGATTTAATCCTGATTTTTATCCTGGTCAGGTTCCCAGCTGCCTTGAAATAAGTTATGTTTTAAATCATTGGCCGAAATTTTTCGGTTGGTTTCAAAACCTTTAAATGGTCGAATCGATTGTAAAGCCGAAGCCTGATAATGTTTAGCACGCCGTAAAGCATAATCAGTTAAAGAATGGTTTTTGATATGCGTAATCATTTTAGCGCTCGGTGTCGATAGTGGATTTTCGACGCGATCCTGAAGGTCTTCGATTTCTTCCTGATATTCGGGGCCAAGCTGAATTTTATCAGCGTACATTTCCAAGCGCTGTAAGAAGGCTCTGGCGCTGGCCTGATATTTGGAAACGTCATTTGGATGTTCTTCGGAAACCGCTTCGTTTATTTTATCAGCCCTAGCGACGACGGCATTGACCTGTTCGGGTTTTAACGCGGGTGACATAATGAAATAACTGGCCATCAGCCGGAAGAAACGCAGTGTATTTGTTCGAATGCCAACCGAACTGCTGGGATCGAGGTCAAGCATCCGCAGTTCCAAATATTGAACACCGGTTTTTGGTAGTTCTTTCAAGTTTGTGTTTCCTTTATATCTGACCGCACCGTGGAATTCATAATCGGAAATTAGTTTCCCCTCGGCGACGCCCTGTTCAATTCGGTTAACGTATCGTTGAATGTTTGTGTAATCGCCAGTAAATTTATTGCCAAAACCGTATGAGCTTTGACGAATACTTCGAATGGGTGCTTTGGGACCCACCCCTTCGTCAAAGTAGTTTGCTTCGGCGATTGGGCTGGCACCGAATAAGTAAGTAATGACCCACCGATATCGCAGGAAGCCTTGGGCAATTTTGGCATAAAGATAATTTTGCAGATCCAACTCGGAATCAAATTGATCATGCATGTGATCATAGACCAAGTTGAAAACATGGGGATCAATACTTAAATTGATGTGGGCACCACAAGGGGTTCCTTCTGAAAAGCCATGTCGCTTCAGCCATTCTTTTAAGTAGGCCTCTTTCTTTGGCCCCATCTTGGCTAAAGGAATTTTGCTTTTATCCTTTGGCAATCGTGGCGGCATTGATAGCGGCCACAATAGTTCTCCTGGAGAAAGTGCAGTCCGAAGCGCGTTATTGATACCATACAAATAGTGCATGGCATCCAAAGCGTGGGCGGCCGGCGGTGTGACGACCTCTGACATGGTTTCCAGGAAGTCATTTGTAATCCAAGGGTTGATCTTTTCATCACCGGCTCCTGCAGGATAGGGTTCCTGACTTAACGCACCGGTTTCATCAACTCGTTGCATTTCGATTTCCAAGCCCATTGTAAAATCGGAGGTTTTTGCGACAGCTTCATTATCAAAAATTAGTTGACCAATTTCACTAAACATCTCAATCTACCTCCTAAGAATCATTTTAATCATTAAAAAACGATGATAATTAATGATAAGATACTAACACTATTATAATCGAACTTCAATAAGGGTGAGTGATTAAAGCCTGACTTGAGTTGCCGTTGCAATTCACTGAAAAAAGAAGGTAACGATTGGATTGTCGTTACCTTCCGTTAAATTACAAAATTATCTTTATAGCAACGGCTTTTGCCAAAAATGTTTGAAGAAACCGCCTGCTTGTTTTTCGGGTTTGGGAATGAGCTTTACCTTGGGTGTTTCACCCATTTGCGAACTAGCGGCTTGGTTGTTTGCTTCAGTTTGTTCTTTGTCGAAATAGTCCGGATCCAAATTACGTTCGCCGATTTGAGATGGTTTGGTGAGCGTTGCGACGGCCGTCGATGAACCAATTTGCTGTTGTAAATCGGCAACCTGTTTTTCGACCTTTTGAGTGCGCTGCTCAGCGACTAATTGAAGACGTTGTGACTGGTCAAGTAGCCGGTTAGTGTTTCAATTTGGGTCTGTTGCGCTTTTACCCGGTCATTTAAAGACACCAATAATTGGTTTGCCGAAGTGTCGGTGGTTTTGGTTTGACGGGACTGTGGGTTTGTCCGGACACTTTGAGATGTATTTGGCCGGATCGCGTTTTCCACGGCGTCTTTGGCTGCTTGGTCAAAGTAAAGTGTCTGACCTTTCTTATATGCTTCTTTCAGGTTGAGTCGAGAGATTGTTCGATAAATCCGCATTTTATTAACGCCGAGGTCATCAGCAATCTGTTTCATTGTCCAACCCTGTTTTTCCTGTTCACTCAATTGAATCACCACCGTTATGTTATGTATCGTTACGTTACTGTTTTCAACTTTATTATACATTAAAATCTTGATAAACGACAATTAATTATAACGGGTGGGTTACGGTAGAAGCGAATCAAGCTTGTTCGGCGAAACAGCAATAGTTCTTTTAGCCAACAACGATAAGGATTTGTGCTATCATAGTTCCTGTTTAATTAATTTTTAATCTTTAAGAGGTGAATCCGATTGAGTATCTTTATAAAGCTTGGTTGGTATTTTAAGCGAGAATGGAAAACCTATCTGATAGGTGTTTTCGGCTTAATACTAACAGCGTTATTAGCAATTATTCCACCGAGAATTATTGGTGTTTTGGTAGATGCAATTCATAATGGAAAATTGGCAGCTGACAACCTACTTGTTTTATTAATCGTCCTGGCAGTTGTCGCATTTGCCCAGTATGGCAGTCGCTATATGTGGCGAACTGCTATTTGGGGCGAAGCAGCTAAGCTTGAAAAGGTGCTGAGAAATCGCTTATTTTGGCATTATACTCAAATGGATCAGGCCTTTTTTCAAAAATATCGGACTGGGGATTTGATGGCTCACGCAACTAATGACTTGTCGGCGATCCAGCGTGTTGCCGGTGGTGGTATTCTTCAATTTGCTGATTCAATGATTACGGGCGGAACAACGTTAATTGCCATGGTCAGTTTAATTGATTGGCGGTTAACGATTATTGCAATTGTACCATTTCCTTTACTTGCCGTGATGGCCCGTTATATGGGATCTAAAATTCACATTGCCTTTCGTGATTCACAGGCTGCTTTTTCTCGGTTAAATAATAAAGCAGAAGAAAGCATCACCGGAATTAAGGTTATTAAAGGGCTGGGCCAGCAAAAAGAAGATATGGCCGATTTTGATAACCAGGTTGCCCGGACAATTGACATTAACCGCCGGGTTAACCGCTTGGACTCATTATTTGACCCTATGACGACAATGATTATTTCCCTGTCTTACGTTATTACAATTGTCTATGGTGGTTATTTGGTTACAACCGGACAGATTACAATCGGTTCGCTGGTTTCGTTTGTTTCCTATTTAGCAATGATGATCTGGCCGATGTTTGCGGTTGGCATGCTGTTTAATACTTTGGAACGGGGTAATGCCAGTTATGATCGGGTCATGGATCTGCTGCGGCAAAAAAGCACGGTTATCGATGATCCAAATGGGTTGATAGAACGCCAAAAGGTGAAATTGATTACAATGTCGAGCAGTTTGCTTATCCGGGAGATGCTCGATCGGCGTTGCAAAACATTAACTTTCAAGTTCCTGCTGGAAAGACGGTCGGCTTGGTTGGTAAAGTCGGTTCAGGTAAGAGTACCATTCTGCGTTTGATTTTAAGGCAGTTTGATAATTATACCGGTTCAATTAAATTTGGTGGGGTTGACATCCGTCATTACAAAATGGACGCGCTAATTCCGGCAATTGGGTATGTTCCGCAAGATACATTCTTGTTTTCAGAATCAATTCGTGAAAATATCCGATTTGCCAAGCCTGAGGCCAGTCAGCAACAGGTAGAGCAAGCAGCCGCTAAGAGTGATCTATTTAATCAGATTAAAGAAATGCCGGACGGCTATGACACAGCGGTTGGTGAGGAAGGCATTTCACTTTCCGGTGGTCAGCGACAGCGTTTGGCAATTGCCAGAGCTTTACTGATTAATCCGGAACTCTTGATTTTAGATGACGCACTTTCAGCGGTTGATGCGGAAACGGAAACCCAGATTCTGGATAACTTACATGCTGAACGAAAAGAAAAGACTACTATTATCTCCGCTCACCGGTTAAGCTCGGTTATGAACGCAGATGAAATCTTGGTGATCAATGATGGTCAAATCACGGAACGGGGGACTCACAAAGAATTAATGGCGCTTGGTGGTTGGTATCGAGAAATGTTTGATCGTCAGGAATTGGAAACCCAAGTGAAAGGAGGCCAGAAAAATGGCTAGTTCGAAACATCAATCGGCGTGGTCCAAAAGCATCCCGGTAAAAGAACAAATTCACATTATCGGTCGGCTGTTTCACTATGCGGCACCATACAAATGGTATTTTTACTTTTCAGTTTTCTTTGCGATTGCGGTTTCCATTGTCAATATTTTATTACCAAGGATTATTCAGACCTACATGGATGCCCATTTGATTGTCGGCCATCCCGACTTTGAAGTAATGTGGTTTTTTGCCGGTCTCTACTTTTTTGGGATGGTCGTAAAAGCGGTTATGCAGTTTTCACAAACTTATCTATATGAAATGGGTGCCGAGTATATGCTGGAAAATACCCGTCGGCAGTTATTCTCAAAACTGCATCGATTGGGGATGCGCTATTTTGATCAAACGCCCAGCGGCTCCATTCTTTCCAGGTTAACCAACGATACAATGGCCTTTGCGAATTTCTGGGCGTTATTCAGCAGTCTGGTGGTAACTGTTTCAGCCATGATTTCTTCATTTGTTGCCATGCTGCTGGCTGACACGACGATCGCACTTTGGTTACTGATCTTCATGCCGTTTCTTGCTGTGACGGTCTGGTATTATCAGCGATACAGTACCCGGGTCTATCGGCGAATGCGTGAACGGTTAAGTCTGTTGAACGCAAAGCTGGCCGAAGGAATCACGGGCATCAGTGTGATTCAACAATTTCGACAGGAAAGGCGAATTAATCATGAATTCAACGAAACAAATGATCAGTATTTTAACACTCGACGCGCCATGATTAGAATCAATTCGTTATTACTCAATCCGATTATTAATCTTTTCTATGCGTTGGGAAGTGTTTTGGTGCTGGGGATGTTTGGTATTCGAGGCCTTCATGGCTACGTAGCTGCCGGTATTATTTACGCATTTGTAACCTACCTGAGTAATTTCTATAATCCAATGTCAAATATGATGGATCGACTATCAGATTTTCAAGACGGGGTGGTTGCCGGTTCGCGGGTACTTCGAATTATGGATGATCAGACAGTTGAACCTCAGCAGCATCCCGTAAAAGGCGCGACAATTACCCGGGGGAAAATTGAGTTTCGTCATGTAACCTTTTCCTACGATGGAAAGAATTCGGTTCTTCACGATATCTCGTTTGTAGCCGAACCCGGCCAAACAATTGCGCTGGTTGGCGAAACCGGTAGCGGTAAAACGTCTATTATTAATATTTTAATGCGGTTTTATGAATTTGGCAGTGGTGAAATCTTAATTGATGATCGAGATATTCGAGACTATGACATTAAAGAGCTCCGTGCCAAGTTGGGACTGGTACTTCAAGAACCGTTTATGTTTTACGGCACGGTTTCGTCAAATATCCGTATGTTTAACGACCAAATTAGCGATGAAGAAGTTCGCCAGGCAGCTCGGTTCGTTCAAGCTGATCGGTTTATTGAAACATTACCGGATCAATATGAATCCCGAGTAATTGAACGAGGGGCCAGTTATTCGAGTGGTCAGCGGCAATTAATTTCGTTTGCCCGAACACTGGTTACCGATCCAAAGATTTTAATTTTGGATGAGGCAACTGCAAATATTGATACCGAAACCGAGCAGGTTATTCAAAAAGGATTAGCTAAGCTTCAGGAAGGTCGAACAACCATTGCAATTGCTCACCGGTTGTCGACAATTCAGAATGCTGATTTGATTTTGGTACTGGAACAAGGGCGGATTGTCGAACGGGGAACCAATGATGAACTGCTTAAAAAGAAGGGTTATTATTATGATATGATTAAACTTCAAAATTCAGCTCATTTAAATTAGGTAGATGCCAAAAACGGGAACCGGTAAAAATCGGTTCCCGTTTTTTGATTATGACAAATAACAATTACTGAATTTCGATTTGACTACCGTTATCTTTACTTTCAGCGGCCTTTGGCAAAATGATGTTCAAAACGCCATTGTCAATTTTTGCTGAAATGTGATCGCGATCAACACCAGGCAGCTCATAAGTTCTTGACATAACGCCATGACTACGTTCACTGGCGATTACCCGACCTTGTTCATCCTTCTTTTCAGCGGCTTGAGCTTGGTCGATGTTTAAAGACAAATCACCATTGCTATAAGCTAGGTGGATGTTCTTCTTATCAACGCCTGGTACATCAACTTTAAGCATGTAGTCTTTATCGGTTTCCTTAATATCGGTCTTAAGGTCATCGATATTCATTGAGTTGGCATCCCATTCGGTTGGACTAAAAAAGCGACGTGCTAAACGATCAAAAAACGGATCTACTGCAAAACGGTTCATCATTTCATTTGCCATAATACCAAATCCCCTTTTATAAAAAGTTATTGGATTATGAAGCGTCCCAATCGGTGAAACAGGAAGTTTCCTGTTCCCCCAAGTTTTGTTGAATCATGAAGTTTAATGATTATTAGTTAATTTCAATGTGGCCGTCTTGATCATTGCTTTCGGTAATCTTTGGTAAAGTAACATTTAAGACACCATCAGTTACAGAAGCAGCAATGTGGTCGCGGTCAACACCTGGCAGTGTGTAGCTTCGTGACATAACACCATGACTGCGTTCACTGGCAATTACCCGACCATTTTCATCTTTTTGCTCGGATGAATGTTCTTGGTTGATATTTAATGACAACGTATCATTTTGATAGGCCAGATGAATATTTTGCTTGTCAACGCCTGGGACATCGACTTTTAAAGTGTAATCTTTATCGGTTTCTCGAATATCGGTCTTTAGATTACCAAAGTTTGCGTAATCATTATCGAAATTACTTGGACTGAAAAAGCGATGTGCTAAACGATCGAAGAACGGGTCAACATCGAAACGATTCATTAAGTCATTTGCCATAACTACCAATCTCCTTATTTTTAGAATTTAATGAACGGTAAAGGCTGTTGGAACACTGTTTAAGACTCTTTTTGTTCCGCCCTTACCTTTCATCTTCTATAGTAATCAGTTTGAAAAAAAATGCCAGCATTTAGCACTCTCAACCATAGAGTGCTAATAAAATTGGCTTTACAAGATTTAGACAGCTGATTGGGTGGGTCTATTAAACGGTATACTGGGAAGTGAAAAGTGTTGTTGAAGAATCGTCTGCTTTGAAGAAGTTTGGAGGAATTGTTAGCATGAAAGAATCCGGGACGAAAATAAAGCTTGCTGAGGCATTGAAGTCATTGATGATGACAATACCATTTGATAAGATCACGATTGAAATGCTGACGGGTCGCGCACACCTTAATCGCAATACGTTCTACTATCATTTTGATGATATATACTCCCTCTTGGAATGGGCCTATAAACAGGATTTACTGGCAAATATTGATGCTTATACCAAAATTGAGGATTGGAAAGTTGCGTATGAGTTGATCCTTGATTACATTGAAAAGCATCGGAAGTTTTGCTTAAATACATTCCATTCAGTTGCCAGAGATTTGCTTGAAAGCTTTCTTTATTCAGTTGCCAGTGATTTGGTAGGAAAGGTCATTAAGCGGTCCAATCGAAAAGTGTCGATCAAACTAACAGAAGCAATTCAAAACTTCTACGGCTGGGCATTGGTTATGCAGGTAGTTCAATGGCTGGCTGGTAATTTGAAGGAACCAAAGGAAGCGGTTATTTCCCGGGCAGCCATTATGTTAACCGGAGGGATTGATAATGCCATTCGAAATGGTCAGCAGATGCATCGTTTTGGGCAAACCAAGTAGATTGTCTATTTTAATCATGAAGTCGCTCATCTAAAATAAAGTCATAGAGCAGGATATCTTAAAAATGACTGGAAGTGGCAGCTATGACACATAAGAAATTATTGGTAGCAGGTTTGGGAGTAACACTGGCTGGTTTATATTTTCTGAAATCAATCGGCTGGTTTGAAGACGATACCCACTTATATGATGAATACGAAGCAAAGTAATAGCTGAAATGCGAGACTGGCATATTGTTCAAGGGGGACTTCTTGATGACAAAGAATAAAGCAATCATGATTGGAGCAGGGCTGGCCAATATGGCCGCAGCAGTTTATTTAATTCAGGAAGGTCATTGGCATGGCAGCCAAATTACCTTCTATTCACTTGATGATCACGGTTCAAATGACGGTTCGGCAGCGGATAAAGCGGCAGAAGAGTACTGGAATAAAAATCATCCAATGGAAAATACAAAGGGGTTTGTTGCTCGAGGCGGCCGAATGTTGAATTACCGGACGTACGTTGATTTAATGGATTTGTTAAGCAGAATTCCTTCGACAACCGAGCCGTCGATGACAGCTGCCGAGGATACCAGAGAGTTTGACGCCCACCATCGAACCTTTGATAAAGCACGCTTAATGGCAGGTGGCAAAGGAATCTTGGATGCCGGTAAATTAGGCTTGAATAATAAGGATCGGTTAAAGCTGACTGAATTAATTTTGATGCCGGATTCAAAAGAAGAACGACTGGATAACGTCTCGATTGCAGATTACTTTAAGGATGACCCACATATATTCCAAACCAATTTTTGGTATATGTGGGAGACCACTTTTGCATTTCGGACACAAAGTTCGGCGCAGGAATTGCGGCGGTACATGCACATGATGATTTACGAGTTTACACAGATTGAACATTTGGTTGGCGTTAATCGAACTCGGTATAATCAGTTTGAAAGTATCATGTTACCGCTTATTAACTATCTGAAAGATCAAGGGGTAACAATTATTTTAAACCGCCGGGTCACCGATTTTGAATTTAAGCAGACCGCCATGCAGGACGAAATTACGGTTACTGGGCTGGCAATGGTCAATACGGAAACCAACGAAACGGAACATGTCATTGTTGATGCTCAGACAGCAGTATTCTTCACTAACGGTTCAATTACCGATTCAGCTACTTTGGGTGATTATCAAACGCCGGCAGCAGAAAACATGGACTATGGGGCTGCGGCCGGCCTTTGGAAGAAAGCGACGGCCCATTTCTATAATTTGGGTAATCCGGATAAGTTCTTTAATGACCGAAATGCCAGTGAGTGGGTCAGTTTCACGCTGACAACTAAAAATCATCTTTTGTTAAATGAAATTACCCGAATCACAACGCAGGTACCTGGTAACGCTTTGAATTCTTTCTTATCGACGACGCCGATTACACCTTTGGGTCAAAAGGATGTCAATATGTCGATTGTGGTTCACCATCAGCCGCATTTTACGACTCAAAGGTCGAATGAAGCTGTTATCTGGGGATATTTCTTATATCCAAGGCGGCGAGGTGAATTTATTCAAAAGCCATATATTCAAATGACAGGTAAAGAGATGGCCGAGGAATTGATCGGTCAATTATCAAAAGTTGATCCGGGACCAGGCAATATTATGGACAAAAAACAGACCATTTTAGACAGTATTATTAACTGTATTCCGGTTTACATGCCATATGCGTCGGCGCTGTTTAACAACCGGGCAAAGTCAGATCGGCCAAAGGTAATTCCGGAACACGCGACCAATCTGGCCTTTACGGGTGAGTTTGTTGAACAACCATATCAAATGGTCTTCACGGAACAAAGTGCAGTTCGTTCCGGTGAAATCGCTGCTTATCATTTTGCGGGTGTTCCAATGGCTAAGCTGGTTAAAAATAAGCGATATGATCGTGATCCTAGAACGTTAGCTAAAGCAACCAGAAAAATGTTTGAATAAACGATTGGATAATATCTTAAAATCGGTATGATCGTCAACTGATTGATTCAGTTGACGATCATACCGATTTTATTCTGGTGAATTTTTTTGATTAATGATTCGCGGTAGATGATTTTCAGAGAATAACAGCGTGTTACGGAATTTTAACAGACCATAGAAAAATGGCGTTAAAAATGTTATTCTATAATTTAGTTACAGTTTGCGTTACGCATTCAGTGATTTTTAAAACCGACCTATCAAAGAAGGGATTTTCCGATGACGCACTTTAGCAGACAATTTAAACATTTCTTTTTAATAGTTGCCGCCTTAATCCTATTTATACCGCTGTTTGGAAATTCAGTTGCCAACGGCTTATTTGGGCATGATCAGGAGATGGCGAACGCAGCCAAAAAATCGGATAATTTTGATGTTAACAAAGTTGTGAAGGCAACGGTTGTCTATTCTAAACACGTCCCAATTCTAAAAGTAACGGTTAAGCCAACGATTACCAATGCGTTCGCGAAGAAAGACCAGCTGAAATTTGCGTTTGATAAGAAAAATGTTGATTTAAAGAATATGAAGGCAAGTGTTGAAAAGGACCTGCCGTTTAAACACACGACAAAAAAGAATGTGCAGCTTTTATTGACCTTTCAAAAAGATGTTAAGTCTGGTACATATAAACAAGCTTATGCCATTCCAACCAAGAAAATTTCCAAAGTAACCAAAATTAAGGCCACCTATAATGGTCAAAAGATTAAAGTTCAAAACAATAAGATTAAATCCGGTAAATTTGCCCAAAAGCAGGCAGATACAGCATCTAAGAAAGATCAGAGCAGCTTTAAGGACAAGTCTGGGCGTTCATCGAATAAGTCGAAAGATAAGCAGCAGGCTGATCGTAATCGAACCAGCACCAAGACAGGTTCGAACGACAGTAGCGCTTCCTCTGCTGCAACACCGGGTGCATCTTCAAATAGTACTCAAAGTGACTTAAATTCCGTAGCTAATAGTTCAACGGATCAGACATCGGGCACTTCAGTACCTGTTACGTCATATAATGAGACGGCTTCGACCAATACTGGTTCAGCCAACCGGGTTAACAGTGGTACTAACGGTTATAATGACAGCTATCAGGGGACTTATCAGACCAGTTCTACAAATAACTCGGGAACAGGTAGTTACCAAAATAGCGGGAACCCAACCACTTCCAATGGTAATGGATACCAAACAAATAATGGTTCAGTAAGTAATGGTGCGCCTTCTTCACAGCCCGCATCTTATAATAATGGGAAGTCTACAGGCGTCAACGGGGGCGCCGGAACTGTTAATCAACCATCGACTAATAACAGCTCAAAGAAAAAAGAGGGGCGCGCTTCAAGCTCGAATGTGAATAAACAACAGCGTAAGAACCGCAATACAGCAGCTTCAGATAAGAAGAAGCCGGCGGATAAGAAGTCTGCAGACAAGAAAAAGACTAAGACTGATAAAAAGACCTCTAAGAATAAGCAGGATACCGATCAAAAGTCGACTGACAAACAGAATAATGGTGCTAATGGTTCTCAAGACAACACAACTTCCGGATCGACGCCAAATACGCCGACAACGGACCCTAATGCCGGCACCGATACTAATGGAAAGCCAACAACAGGGACCAACACGCCAACCACTGATTCAAGTTCAAGTACGGATAATAACCAACCAACGAGTGCTCCTAATGCGTCATCGACAGCTAATCCTGGAACAACCAATACGAGTGACCAACCGGCAGCCTCATCGACCGCTGACAACACCACTGCCACTGACAATGCCGGAACGACTGCCGAATCCGGAACCGCGACATCGGCACCAACTTCAACCACTGATAATGGTTCGACTGGGACCCCGACAACTAACAATTCACAGGATGCAACGTCTGTTACTAATAGCGATAACAATACCACCACTGGTACTGATACTGTTTCAACTGATGCCACAGGCAATACAGCTGAAGGAACTCAGGTATCAACAACATCGACAACGGCTGATCAGGGCCAGCAAACAACTGATTCGGCTTCAACAACTACTAATGTAGGTGCCACAAGCGGTAACGCAGCTTCATCTGGAACCAGTTACGCAGCTGAAATTGCAGCGTAGTCTCCACCTCCATGGAAAAGTATAATTGGGCAAACTACTTCTTAACGAGCCCACAGTAAGAACTTTTATTTGTCCGTGTCAGCCCTCGATTCATTGCGAATAATCCGGCTGCCTTTAAGATCCAAAAATATGATTTTTAATAAAAGTGTTTCTTTAAAGACACCGTATGTTCAGAACATGGTGATAAGACTCTTTGTCATAATAATTTGATATTAAAGTTTAGGGTTAGCCTATTCAATTGGTTTAAGTAAAAAGGCGAAAATCAAAAATGATTTTAATTTGGTAGGTTTATTTAGTTTACCCATTTTTAGACCAGCTTTTATTGCTTAGCAAACCAGTCTCCATGTCTAAAATAAGCTAATTAACATTTTGGAATTGGATTTTACCCTCTTTTTGAAATGATTTTATTTGGTATATAAAAAATTAATTGGAAGTAATATTGACTCCTTAGTAGGTCGCTGGTGAATTTAGAAGTCGTGAGATATTGATCTAATTGGTAGTTGCTTTTGCTGTTTTTGATTTGGAATAAATTTCCGGCTGTCTTTTAGAACCGAATAGTGGGTGAGAGTAAATTTGATGGGATTTCTTTATATTAATTAGGCCAATCGACCGGTTGGATAAGCCATTTAACTTTAACAGCCAGTGTCGGTCTGAACAAGTTCACTATATTGAACTGCAATTAAAAACTAAAATCGCAAACCGCAAACTAGCTAGTTTCCAGTTTGCAATGGTAAGACCTAATTGTCTTTGACTGAAAATATTTTTCAAATGGCTGGGATCGACTTAGAAAAAGCAAAAAATGAGCCTTAGGATCTACTAAGACTCCTAAGGCTCATTCAAAAATGTGTAGCAATTAAGTACTTAATTTTAACGATATGTTTTTTCTGGAACATTTTTCACTAACTTGTTAAAAATCAATAAGTCAGCAGCGTTGATTAGCGTTTTGTTAATTGGATGTGATTGCCAGCCCAATTGCTTTTGGGCAAATTCAGTTTTATACTGATAATTCTTTTGCTTAAGTAATGGTGTAAATTGGCGTAGAAACGGCGAGAACTTAGCTCCAAGAACAGTTACCCAATCAGGCAGGTAAGTAAATTTAAGATTTAAACGAGCATATTGTTTTTGATAAATCTGCGCAATTTCTGCCAAGGTCATTTTTTGATCAGCCGCTAATATTCGATGACCAATGGCAGTATCTTTTTCCAGTACAAGTTGATGTAGGACGGCCAAGTCGCGAACGTCATTGATTACTAAAGGTGCCTTTGGAATCATTCGTCGATCATTATTTAAAAGTTCCAAGAGGATTTTGTTGTCGCCGAGATGATCAGGCGAAAGAATTGGCCCCAGAACCGTTCCTGGTAAAATTGTTGTTAGTTGGAGTTGGTTGTCTTTTGCGAACTGCCAAGCAGCTTTTTCGATTGTCACTTGGGCAATACTTTGGGAATTTGTTTCTGGATTTTTCACATCAGGCCAAAAATCTTCATCAATGGTTTTATGACCTACGTTGGCAGATGGTGTAACAGCTGCTTGCGAGCCGGTTAGTATTACCCGCTTTATATGGTTATTAGCAGCAGCCTGCAACACGGCCAGAATCTTATCTTTTGCGGCATTGATCGTGGCCTTGTTAGGTTCAGAACCACGGCCATATTCTGACGCTATGCAGATAATCCCATCAGCACCCGTCATCGTTTCATTCCAGTTGTTGGGATTGCTGGAATTAACTTCAAAGAACGATAGATTTTTTGAAAGGGCTGTTGGCTGCAAGGTCATAATTGCAGCGCCAATTTCATCCTTTTTAGAAATATCATTTATCGAAGTGCGAACTTTATAACCATGTATCAATAATTCACGAATAACCCAGCCGGCAATGAATCCCGAGCCGCCAGTAACAACGATTGTCTTCATTTTTCAATTTCCCCTTTAGTCTTTCCATTAGCCGAAATATACTGCTTTTTGTATAATTTGTCAATAATGATAACGCCATTAACTAATTGAAGATGTTGCATAATAAAGTATTATTGGTTCGCATTAAGGTTAGGAAACAGAAAAACCGGTCAATAATCGACCGGCTTTTTAGACTACTTGTTTTATTATACTAAGCTTGAAGTAAAATCCCCAAAGAATAGTGAATGATCATCGTAATAATACCAACCAGTACGTTTCGAATCATAGCAGTCTTAACCAGGCCATTACCAAGTTTAGCACTCATAAAACCGGTTAAGGCAACCGACAGGCAGACTGCTAAAATAGTTGCCTGCCATTGATAGGCAACCGGGGTCAGCGTCATGGCTACCAGCGGGAAAATTCCGCCGGCAGCTGCTGAAAAGAGTGATGAAAAAGCAGCGTCCCAAGGGTTCATATAGTGTCCTAATTGAAGATCATACTTAATGTTAATGATGGTTTCCAAAGGCTTCTTTTTCATCAAGTCTGCCGCAATTTTATCGGCCGTCTTTCTAGTCACGCCTGATCAACGTAGTAATCAGAAACGGTTTGTAAATTTTGCTTGCTGTTTGTTTTTAAGAGTTCTTTTTCTTTCATTACAACGGATTGTTCGGTATCCTTTTGAGTACTAACAGAGGCATATTCCCCAGAAGCCATTGAAAAAGCACAGGCTAGTAAATCCGAAAGTCCGGCAATAAAAATAGTGAACTGATTAGTAGTGGCAACAGCGACACTGAACAGAACCCCGACAACCGTTAGGATCCCATCATTGGAACCCAGAACACCGGCTCGCAGGGAGTTCAGTTTTTCATCCATTGTTTGGGATGATTTTTCTTTCTTTTTAGAACGAATACTCATCATGTTTTCTCTTCCCCCGATTAAATAGTGTTAAGATTATGACCCGATTAAAGTTCCGATTATATAAGTAACCGCCATAGTTAAAATGCCGGAAACCACATTTCTGAGCATACCACGGTTTGTGTTGGAATTCCCCAATTTCGCAGCAGTATAACCAGTAATTGCGAGGGCAATGACAACTGCGATTGCCGTTGCAATAATTCGAATTGATTTTGGAAACATCGTAATCGCAACAAGTGGTAAAATAGAACCTGTTGGAAATGAAATCATCGAAGCAATGGCTGCCGACAGCGGGTTGGTAAACTCACCAACGTTAAAGCCGTATTTTTGGCGAACGGATGTTTTCAACGGATCGCGCGTCATCATTTCTTTGGTAGCCTGTTCTGCCAGTTCGGTAGAAATACCATCCGAAACTAGTTTTTGACGAACCGCACCGTACTCATGGTCGTATGATTTGGCAAGGGCTTCTCTTTGTTGGCTGATGGCATTTCGTTGGGAATCCTTTTGTGTGTTAACAGAAACGAACTCTCCCATGGCCATTGAGACGGTCCCGGCCAACATTCCGGAAATACCGGAAATAAAAATTGCAAAGTTATTCGAAGTAGCACCGGCAACACCGATAACGATTCCGGCAACTGATACGATACCATCGTTGGCACCCATCACAGCGGCCCGCATTACGTTGATCTTTTGGGCTAAAGTTTTCTTCTTGGCGTTTTGTGCCATTATTACACCGGCTTTCTAATTTATAATGATTCTTATCTAATACCGATTATTATTGTAGCTCAAATTACTACAAATGTAAATCAAAATGCGAAATAATATGTAAAGAATATTTTGGCACGCCTTAATTTTAACTTAAATTTGCTTAAATACATAGTCTATCCGGAAAAGCTTTATTAAAACTGATAACTTTTTTAACATCGGATAGTTGTTATTATTTATTAGGAGGCAATCACATGGTATCAATGAACGATTCTGTACTGGATCAACTGCTGACACACCGAAGTATTCGCCACTTCAAAAAGCGAGCTTTAACGACTGAACAGGTGAAAAAACTGGTGAGCGTTGCCCAACACGCCTCAACCAGTACTTTTTCGCAGCAATACAGTATTATAAGTGTGACAGACCCGAAAACTTTAAAAGCAATTGCAACCATTACTGGACATCCATGGCTGTTGGACAGTGGGCACTATTTTGTCGTTATTGCTGATCAATATCGGAATTTGCAGATTGCGCAAAAACAGGGTGCTGATCCGTTTATTCTCCATACAACCGATAAATTTTTAGCATCTGTATTTGATGCTGCAATTGCGACTGAAAATATAATGGTAGCTGCCGAAAGTATGGGGTTGGGAGCGACCATTATGGGCAGCATTTTAAATGATTCCATGCAGATGATCGAATTATTGAATCTGCCAAAATTGACATTCCCACTTTTGGGAATTGCGATCGGATATCCAGATGACCAACCGGAATTAAAACCAAGAATGCCACAATCAGAAATGCATTTTGAAAATCGTTATCAGTTACCACAAGATGATGCTCAATTAGATCGTTATAATAAGCTGTTGGCAGCATACTATCAGAAACGGGGAACCAATCGCCGAACTGAAACTTTTAGTCATCACATTGTTGCCGAGTTGGGACGACCACATCAGGTTAGGGCTGATCTGCTTGACAATATTAAAAGTCAGGGCTTTTTGATTAATCAAACCGGATCGAAAATGTGATACATTACAAAACAATGAGAATAGTAGTTGACTTTTTGGCTGTTTGACTATACATTTATAAGTAATTGATTGACAGTTTTTCTTTAACGCTAAGAGAAGAGTAATTCGAGTAACGATTAGACAGCGACCATTGATAGTGGAAGAATGGAATCGTCTTGATTGAAGTGCGCTCTAAGTTAAAAGGATATTATAACCAGTTTTATAGTTCCAAATGAAGGTGCTTATTTTGAGCATGAATAAGGGTGGAACCACGTTAACAACGTCCCTGTTATTTTGGCTTAGTCCAAGGTAGCAGGGACGTTTTATGTGATATGGTGGTTTGTCAATCGGTAAAATGATTTCAAATGGATAGGGGATGATTTTTAATGAGCTGGACTATTATCCAACAAAGCCTACCGATGTTTGCAAAGGGGTTTGAATTAACAATTTGGTTGTCTTTTATCGGGATTATCGGCTCAATTATTGTTGGTTTGGTTTGCAGTTTACTTCAATACTTTAAGGTACCGGTTTTTCACCAAATTGCTTCGGTGTATGTTGAAGTATCACGGAATACCCCGCTTTTGATTCAGCTATTCTTTTTATATTACGCATTTCCGGTTTTCGGCATTAAATTTGGTGCCGAGTTATGTGGGATAATCGGCCTGATCTTTTTAGGTGGTAGTTACATGGCGGAAGGCTTCACCGGTGGCTTTAACGGTGTTTCCAAAAGTCAGCTGGAATCCGGTAAAGCAATCGGATTAAATCAATGGCAATTGGCCAGATACGTTGTTTTTCCACAGGGATTTTCATTGAGTGTTCCGGCAATGGCTGCCAATATTATTTTTTTAATAAAGGAAACCTCAATCTTTACTGTGATTGCAATTCCGGAATTAACGAATACGGCGCTGGATTTAATCGGGATGTATTACCGATCTAATGAATATTTATTTGTTCTGGTGATTGGCTATGCCATTATATTAATTCCGTTATCAATTATTTTGACGTTATTGGAAAAGAGGGTTCGTTATGGCTCATTCGGGAATTAGTGTTTTATTTGAAGGCACAAACTTTATGCGCTTGCTTGGCGGACTTTGGGTAACCGTTAAAATTGCGGCAGTTGCGTTGATTTTGGGGATTATTCTTGGGGTTGTTTTGGGAGTCTTAAGGACGTTTAAAAACCGATTACTTCGGGCAGTGTTACGACTTTATTTGGAATTTTTCCGGGTAGTCCCAACAGTGGTCCTATTATTTTTATTTTATTATATTTTGCCAAGGCAGATGAATTTCAATTTGCCGGCTGATCAACTGGCAACTTTGGTATTCGCATTGTGGGTCGGCGCGGAAATGAGTGATATTGTCCGTGGGGCGCTAATTTCAGTACCCCGTCACCAAGTTGAATCTGGTAAGGCAATTGGATTAAGTCGCCTTCAGCTTTATCGATATGTTTTAATTCCCCAATCGATTAGCTTGGAATTACCGGCTACTATTAATCTGGCCACCCGAGTAATCAAAACGACGTCGATTTTGCTGTTGATTTCAGTTATGGACGTGGTGAATATCGGACAGCAGATAATTGAGGCTAATAACCACACTTATCCAACGGGTGTCTTTTGGGTTTATGGTTTGATATTTTTATTTTATTTCCTAATCGACTATCCATTATCCTGGTGGGCAAAGCGATTGGAGAAAAGGAGATTGGAGCGGACAAATGGCTGAGAAAGTTTTACAGGTTGCGCATTTGGAAAAATCATATCGAAAGAAACACGTTTTGCATGATATTAATTTTTCCGTTGAACAGGGGGAAGTGGTAACGCTTCTTGGCCCATCCGGTTCCGGGAAAAGTACGCTGATTCGCTGTTTAAACGGATTGGAACCCTATCAAAAGGCACAATCACTTTTGAGGGGAAAAAGATTGTGCCAACCGAAAAAAATTGGCAGAAAATTCGTCAAAAAATAGGAATGGTTTTTCAAAGTTACGATTTATTTCCTAATCTGACAGTAATGGACAATATTTTACTTGGTCCAACAAAGGTTCAAAAACAGGATCGAACGACTGCCCGTTCTGAGGCGGAAACACTGCTTAAAAGCGTTGATTTGGCGGATTATGCAAATGTTTATCCAAGGGAACTTTCCGGCGGTCAAAAGCAACGGGTAGCCATCGTCAGGGCGTTGGCTTTGCATCCGGATTTTATGCTGTTTGATGAGGTGACGGCTTCACTGGATCCGGAAATGGTTCGTGGCGTACTGACGATTATTGAAAACCTGGCTAACCAGGAAAACATGACGATGATTGTTGTGACCCATGAAATGAACTTTGCCAAGCAGATCGCCGACCGGGTTCTTTTCCTGCAGGATGGTCGAATTCTGGAACAAACGCCTTCAGAAAAGTTCTTCACCAATCCTCAAACGGATCGCGCGAAGGTATTTCTAGACAGCATGGATTTTTGATTAATCAATAAGGGTTATTTTGAGGAGGAGCATTATAATGAAAAAAAGTTGGTTAACGAAGTTAGTTACGATTATTGGTGTATTGGCAACCTTACTTTTGGTCCTGGCAGGCTGTGGGAACAGCAAGAGCAGTTCCAGCAATAATCCCAGCTCGGTTGCCCAGATTAAGAAAAAGGGCACCATTCGTATCGCAGTATTTGGCGATCTGCCACCATATGGCTGGGTTAACAAGGATGGCAAGCGGGTTGGCTATGATGTAAAATTAGCCCATCAAGTCGCCAAGGACTTGGGAGTTAAGGTAAAATTTGTGCAAGTCAATGCCAATAACCGGGTTGATGCCCTGAATTCGAATAAAGTTGATTTGGTATTAGCCAACTTTACGGTAACACCGGAACGAAAACAGGTTATTAGTTTTGCCAAACCATATATGAAGGTTTCAGTCGGGGTCGTTTCACCCAAGAATAAACCGATTACCAAAGTTAGTCAGCTACAAAATAAGAACGTAATTGTCACCAAGGGAACAACGGCTGAGAATTATTTCACTTCCAAGCAGTCAAAGGTTAAACTGTTAAAATTTGATTCAAAGACGCAACAGTTTAACGCTTTAAAGAATGGTCGGGGTGTTGCATTAGCAGATGACAACTCGTATCTGTATGCTTGGTCCAAGAGCAATCCAAAATACACGGTCGGCATCAAGAGTATCGGGCCTAAATCCTATATTGCACCAGCTGTGAAGAAGAGCAACAAGTCGCTTCTTAATTGGACAAATAAGGAAATTACCAAATTAACGAAAAAAAGTTTCTTTGTAAATGATTATAATACAGAGTTAAAGCCATATTTTGGTAAAGAAGTTAAACCTTCCGACATTGTATTGCCAACCAAATAATTTTGGATGCATAAATCATTAATCGAGAACCCATTTGAAAACCTATCAAATTGGTTCTCGATTTTTTTGTTTAAAATAAGATAATTTTAATGTTGACGAATATTTTCTAATGTGTTTTAATAGGTTCAACATAAAACAGAAAGGAATTTCACTATGACAAAAATTGTTCAACAACTTAATGCGTACTATTACGGCTATGCCTGGTTTAGATAGCGCCCGTTTAGATGCGGGCGCTGCCGCGTTCGCGTCTGACCCGCAAAGCCGTTATTGGTTGTTGCCAGCTGGACGTTCGGGTCTGGCTGGATAGGATAATTCTTTTACGCGAGTAGAAAATTAGCCAGCTGGATATTTGAATCCGGCTGGTTTTTTTAATACTTCGAGAGGAATGTGATACACAATGGCAAATACGATGACAAAGTCCAATAAACGAAGGCTGTCAATCAGTCTTTACTTAAACTACCTGGTCCATGGAATCGGCTTGATTATCTTAACGCAAAACATGCAGGCGTTGGGAAATTTCTGGAAAGTACCGATTGCAACGGTTTCCTACGTTATTTCAGGAATTGGAATTGGTAAATTAATTGCGTACTTTTTATTTGGATACTTATCGGATCGGTTTGGTCGCCGACAACTGGTTCTGACCGGCGTTTTTAGTTATATGATTTTCTTTATTGGGATTCCGTTTACACATAATATTGCAGTCGCCTATGGTTTCGCAATTATTGCCGGTGTGGCCAATTCGGCTCTTGATTCCGGAACGTACCCGACCTTTGTTGAAATGGGTGGCAGTCAAGTGCTTCCAATGTTTTTATTAAAGCGTTCATGTCCCTTGGCGAATTTATTCTGCCATTGGTAATTGCCATGTTGGAAACTAAAAGCTTATGGTTTGGCTGGTCATTTATCGGGACGTTATTGGTATTGGTAGCAAACCTGTTTATTTTGCGGGGTGTGACTTTCCCGGAAATAAACCATGTCGACGAAGCATTTATTGAGAGTCATGAAAAAGTGTCCCGAGGACGAAAAGTGATGGCGACAATTTCGTTGGCAATTTACGGTTATACAACGATGGCCATTATGATTCTGTTTACGCAATGGATTAGTATGTTTGCCACCGATAACCTGGGGTACAGTTCGCTGGTTTCACACGGATTGCTGTCTCTTTACAGTATCGGTTCAATCAGCGGTGTAATTTTTAACTTTGGCTTATTAAAAATGAAAATATCAGAAACTAGGTTGCTGATAGTGATGAATAGTCTTTCCCTACTTGCAATTTTTGTTGTCAGTCATTCTACAGCAGTCTTGGTGACACTGATTGCCGCGTTTGCGTTTGGTTTTACGGCGGCCGGTGGTGTAATGCAGATTGCTTTAAATGTTTTGTTGAAGATGTTTCCAAAGCATAAAGGCATTATTACGGGAACGTATTTTACTTTTGGCAGCATTGCAACTTTTACCATTCCAATTGTAACGGGCTGGTTATCGAAAACCAACATTCAGTTGGTAATGAACTTTGATGTTATGATTGAGTTGGTTGGTACAGCACTGGTAATTTTAGCAGCCGTATCGTTAAGCTCCAAGGGCATTGTACAGGCTGCTCGCCGAATGCTCGTCGGTTTAAGCCGGCTGGGGGCAGGTATCGTTTCCAATGATCAAACGAAGGATAATTAATTAATTTAAAAATAATTGTGGTGGTTAAAAGCCGGATATGGATTGTATCCGGCTTTTTGGCGTTTCGAATTGCAGCGACTCTTTAAAATAAGGTGGCTAGAATCTGTCTGACTGCCGTAACCGTGAGCTGACCAGGAGCTGATGCTTTATCAACAGTCGCAAATGATAAAGTTGATCCAAGTAGGGGCCCGCTGATCCGGCTGATTTTTCCCAAATCGCCCATTGACATCGTAATTAATGGAATCTGAAGTTCGCGGTTTGCTTTTTCGGTTGCGTTTAGCAGAGTTAAAACATCTGCGGTACTGCGTGGCATAACGGCAATTTTACCGATATCAGCATTTCGCTTCTGCATGGTGTGGAGCGTTTTAAAAATATCAGTAGCACTGGGAGTAGTTTGAAAATTGTGATTGCTCAGAATAATTGAAATGTTTTGGTGGTGGGCGAGGCTGATTAAAGTATCGACGGACCGTTTATCACGGTTTAATTCAATATCCAGCATGTCGGTTAAGTTGTTTTCCACGATCCAGCGATAAATGGCAAAGTAGTCAGTGTCTATCATTTGGGAAACGCCACCTTCATGAGAAGTTCTAAAGGTCGTTAAAAGCACCGTTTCTTTTAAGAGTGGTCTGAGTTGCTTAACGATTTCGAGGTAGTCACAATGGTCAAGTATCGATTGATAATAGTCAATTCGCCATTCCAAAACATCAGGCTGGTATTTAAGTGCCCGGGTTGCCTGATTGATAATTTCTGATTGGGTCGTGCCGGTAACGGGAACCGCGATGTTTGTTTTTCCGGTTTCAAAAGTTTTGTGTTTGACGTGAACGATTTTTTTCGTCATGAAAAGACTCCTTACTGATGACTATAATTGCTCTAAGTTTAGCAAGGAGGTTGTATAAAAACAATTGAATTTAATAAAAAAGATGCCACGACTGTTTTTTTAGTAGTATGCTGGGATTAAATTAAAGGGGATTTCTATCGATTGGTTAGGAGTGGGTTGATATGGAAAAAGCGGGTACTATGGCGATTTCTGGTGGCATGATTATCATAATGGCGGTTGTTGGATTAGGGTTACTTTTTATTCCAATTGGCACCTATTGGTGGTTAAAAAAACGGTATCATTTAATCTCCAAACCGGTTTGGGTTGGGGTCGTTGTTTTTGTGATTGCTGTGTTGGTTTTGGAAAGGATTTTACATGCAGTTGTGCTTCACCCGTCCGCAGATGGCACAATTGCGTTGGCAAGCCGTTATCCGTTTTGGTATGTTATTTACGGCGCTTTAGCTGCTGGCATATTTGAAGAAACGGGTCGTTTTTTAGCTTTTCGATATTTAAAAAAGCGAGTTTCCGGGATTCAAACGGCACTGGCCTATGGCATTGGTCACGGTGGGGTTGAGATGATTTTAGTTGGTGCGATGGGAATGGTGAATTATATTGTTATCAGCGTTGCTATCAATGCTAAGGATTCAGCGATCTTATCAAGACTGCCGAATGAGGCAATCCAATCACTGATGAATCATGCTGGTTCTACAACCGCAAATATTTTCTTCGAGCGGCTGGGGGCCTTTGCAATTCAGATTTTCTTGTCAATAATTGTCTGGGCTGCTGTCAATTATGTTCAAAAAAGCTGGCTTTATCCGCTGGCTATTGGATTGCATGCAATAGTGGACGTTCCCTCAGCAATGTTTCAAGCGGGACTTATTTCAAATGAGCTAATTGTCAATGCGTTACTCTGGCTCTGTGTACTGTTATTAGGTCTGTTTGTCTACTTCTATATTGGCAGATTGGAAAAGGGCAGCTCCTTATTGAACTAAGTTAAAAAACAATCCGATTTTGACGCTATCGACGATCACTTTGAAAGTGCGGTCGAAATCGTTGTCAAAATCGGATTGTTTTTTAGAAGCCACGAAAGTCATTTCTGCCAAAATATTGTAGATTAGCTAATAATGGTTTTTGATTTAACTGGGCCAATGTCACGAACGTATAGCCACGTTTTTTTAGCGAACGAATAATTTGTGGCACTGCGGCAACAGAAGTTGCGTGAATATCATGCATTAAAATAATCGAACCGTTTGTAGTTGTTGAAAGAACGTGACTAACGGTTTTGGCTGTATTTAGGTAGGACCAGTCTCTTGAATCAACTGACCAGCGGATAATTGGTCGGTCATACAGGTTGCCAATTCGTGAGTTAACGTCTCCGTACGGCGGTCGGATGTAATAAGGAATCGTGCCGGTAGCTTTGTAAATAGCAGCATCGGTTAATGAAATTTGACGCAGCGCTTTTGAATTGTTGAGAGAAGTCAGTTGCGGGTGATTCCAAGAATGGTTACCAATCTGGTTGCCGTATTTAAGAACCAATCGACTGATACTAGGATATTTAATGACACTGCTGCCAACCTCAAAAAAGGTAGCCGGTACGTGATACTTTTTTAATGTTTTTAATAGTTTGGGTGTTAAAGTTGGATCGGGCCCGTCGTCAAATGTTAGCGCTACGACTTTTTTAGCGGTTTTGGGTTTGGTGAAATCATATTTGGCAGGTAGGTATCTGTTTAAAATAATACCGGTCAGTTTATTCAGCGGGATCGGAACATTTTTTACGCCATATTCGTTTTTAGTCAAATGAATGGTTAAATAACGCTGACTAAGCGTAAAGTTTTTCGCTGTTAATCGTTTGGGTAGCGGCAGATATACCAAACGTTGGACTTGCTTTCCGGATAATTTATGGGTTTCTGCCAGTGTCGATCTGGTTAATTGACGAATCGTCCCCAGCCGGTTTAGATTATGGTTTGTCAGATCACCGTATGTTAAATGCTTTGTTGCTTTGGCAGATTTTTTAGGTGTCGCTGCCGCCGAAGAAAATGTTGGTTGACTGATTAACCCAAGTGTCAAGCCTAATAGTACCGCGGCTCCAATTTGAAATAGTGCGTGTTTTTGACTCATTTTAAAACCCCCGAATCCGTAAATTGATGATTACGCCGTTTTCAAGTTCGTTTTTATTTTCACATGTCAGTCACGGGATGTCAACGAGAACGCTAATTGGCTTTGAGAGGTCATTGTCAAAACAGAGAAGACAATAAATCATTGTAATGAATTGACAAACTGATTTTTTTGAGTTAAAGTACCACCAACATTAAAAAACGATAAATAAATGCTTAAAAGTTGAGAAGTCAACTTTAAGAAGCCTAAAGAGAGTGTCGTTATCTGAGAAGACATGGTTTCTTAACTGTTTAAAGTCAACTTGACGAGTTAGATGTCGTCGGCATATCCGGGTACGCCCACTATAGCGTCAACGTTATCCCAAGTATTTTGGGCGTACGTGAGAGACGGAATTTAAATTCCGTAAGTGAGGTGGTACCGCGTAAAAGCGTCCTTTCAGATTATTTTCTGATGGGCGCTTTTTTGCTTGATAAAGTAATCGCAGTACTGACAATGAATGGCTAATGGGTGAGTTGAAAAAGAGAAAACCTATTGAAGGGGAGACGGATAATGACAGTTATTAATTATACAAACGCGGCAGTCTACAATCATGATAAACAGGATTTTGTATTTAATCAGCACATTGTTGTTGATGAAGAGACCGGTAAAATAATTGAAGTTGGTAGTGGCAGTGCGACCAGTCGATCTTATGACCGAATTGTTGACTTTCACGGTCAGTTTGTAATGCCGGGGCTGATGAATATTCACACGCATATCACGGATATGCCGACTTATTGGTGGCAGAGTGGAAAGGAAAAACGTCATCCGGACTCCCGCGAAATGTGCACGATGTTTGCCATTCGTAATATGGCAGATGCAATCGCAAATGGCGTTACCTATATTCGTAATGTCGGTGCGGAATTTGATATTGATATTGAAATTAAAAAAATGCAGGAAAAGGGCTGGATCAAAGGTCCAAAGGTCATGACTTCCGGGCGGTCATTTTCAATTACAGGCGGTCACGACTCACTGAGCAGTTATGAAGTTGATGGCGTCGAAGAAGTGCGCAAGGGGGTTCGCCAGGCACTGAAAAATGGCGTTGATAATATTAAAATGATGGTTACAGGCGGCGTCCTTAAAAAAGGTGAAACGCCGGACGAAATTCAGTTTACAGCCCCGGAGGCACGGGTAGCTGTTTGTGAGGCGCACAATAAAGGAAAAACGGCAGCGGCACATGCCCAGGGAAATGCAGGCATCAAAGAAGCGATAGCTGCCGGCTTTGATACGATAGAGCACGCCTTTGACATTGATGATGAAGCGATTGCTATGATGAAGGACCATGGCACGATTATTGTTCCAACGATGAACGCGATGTATGCGATTTACAATTCCGGTCGTGGCGTAGTCCCTGACTGGGCAAGAGATAAAGTGGTTTTGAATATCAGAAAACACTTCGCAAGTATTTCAAAAGCTGTTCAGGCAGGTATTCCAATTGCTATGGGCACAGATGCCGGGACACCGTTTAATGGTTTTCAAAATGAAAGTGCTTATGAGCTGCAGCTTTATGTGGAAAAAGCGGGGATGACAACAGCACAGGCAATTGATACCGCAACGATTAACAGTGCCAAAGCGATGCATGTTGATCAGGAATATGGCCGAATTGCCGCTGGTAACTATGCCGACTTTATTGTGACAACCAAAAATCCAATTAAAGATATTAAGGTGCTTCAGGGAGATAAGGACGTTTACCAAAATGGCCAGCGGGTGCATGCGCAAACGACGGCTGAACAAGTAATTGGCAGTCGGGTTTCAGAAAAAATTCGAGCGATTTTTTAGATGCCTCAGGCGATTAGAAAGAAATGAGGAAATTATTAGGGTTGACGGAATTCCCCTAATGTGGTTTAATAATGACAATCTAATGAGAGGAATTGATACGAATGACAAAGCAAGTATCTCTTGTAAATGCGTTTTATTTTGGCTATGCCTACTTTATGTAGTGTCCGCAGCGATGCGGGCGCAATTCACGCGTTCGCGTCTGAGTGGTGCAGAGTCAATGCTTTGTTATTGGCCGCTAGACGCAAAAGTCTGGCTGGGTCAACTACCAATTCTTTACGAGTTTCGTAAACCGGCTGGATATCATTCTAGTCGGTTTTTTTCTTGAAAAAATACGAGGTGGGATAAATGTTGATGAAAGCAGATCCAGCGTGGAATAGTTCAGAGGAATTGACCGAAGCCAGAAAGCAGATCAATCAACTTGATGAATCAATTGTGGCTTTATTAACCAAGCGGTTTGAAACAGCTGCTAAAATAGGAAAGATCAAAGAAAAACAGGGACTGCCGGTTTTTGATCCGGATCGTGAGGAAGCAGTGCTTGAAGGTGTTACGGCACTTGACCCAAATCGAAAAACACGGCAGTATATTTGGAATATTTACCGTTCAATTATGGAAAATACCAGGCAATTTGAACACGATACCAAATCAGACCAAAATAAATAGTTCGGAGGATGAGACATTGCTTAACTACTTGACTGCAGGAGAATCACATGGACCACAATTAACCGGGATTATTGAAGGAATCCCATCAGGGCTTCAACTGGATATTGAAGCGATTAATGCGCAATTGAAGAAGCGGCAGGGTGGCTATGGTCGTGGGAACCGCCAAAAAATAGAACATGATCAGGTAACCATTGTCGGCGGGGTTCGTCATGGGATTACATTGGGATCGCCAATTGCACTGGTGGTTCAGAATCGTGACCATGCCCACTGGAACGAAATTATGAATCCCACCAGTCCGCAGACACCTGAGAACACATTGCGAAAAGTTCAACGTCCTCGTCCGGGCCATGCGGATTTGGTTGGTGGGATGAAGTATCGGCACCATGATTTAAGAAACGTCCTTGAGCGCTCATCGGCTCGTGAAACTGCGATTCGTGTCGCTGTTGGGGCAATCTGTAAGCAGCTTTTGGCGCAAGTCGGTATTCAGCTGGTTGGTTATGTCGAACAAATCGGCTCGATTTCTACTGATAACAAGCCGGAATTAGACGTTGCCAAAATTGAATCGGCAATCAGTCATAATGATTTACGGATTATCGATCAGGAAAAAGTGGTGCCAATCCATGATTTGATTGATAAAACCAGAAAAGACGGTGATACGCTCGGCGGGATTATCCGGGTGATCGCGACAAACGTGCCGGCTGGACTTGGCAGCTACATTAGTTGGGATACAAAATTAGATGGGAAATTGGCCGCGGCAGTCATGGGTGTTAACGCGATGAAGGGCGTTGAAATCGGTGACGGCTTCAAGGCAGCAGCCAGTTATGGCAGCCAGGTAATGGATGAGATTGATTGGCGAAAAGATACCGGTTTCTTTAGAAATACGGATCATTTGGGCGGCTTTGAAGGCGGGATGACCAATGGCATGCCAATCATTGTTAAGGCAGCCATGAAGCCAATTCCAACGTTATATAAACCGCTGCAAAGTGTTGATGTCACAACAAAAGAAGTCAAAAAGGCCAATGTAGAGCGCTCCGATACAACGGCGATTGTACCGGCTTCAATTGTCGTTGAAAGTGTTGTGGCAATTGAACTGGCTAAAGCACTAGTTGATAAATTTGATAGCGATAACGTTCAACGACTGCAGGAGCAGGTTGCCGATTATCGAGATGAATTAAAGGAATTTTAGAGGTGATCCGAGTGAAAGAATTAACGCATAAACCACTCTCCGGATTACACGGAGAATTATCGGTTCCGGGAGATAAAAGCATTTCCCACCGTGGCATCATGTTTGGGGCCATTAGTCATGGTCAGACCATCCTGCATCACTTCTTAACTGCTGAGGATTGTTTATCAACATTAAAGGCCTTTCAACAGCTGGGCGTGCCGATTAAACGCACCGGTGAAACGGTCGTGATTGACGGTGTTGGTCTTCACGGCTTAAAAAAGCCCGACAAGCCTTTGGATATGGGCAATTCCGGGACAACTACCCGATTAATAATGGGACTGTTGGCAGGTCAGAATTTCGAGACAACGCTGTTTGGCGATGCATCTTTGTCCAAGCGGCCAATGAAGCGGGTAAGTGAACCACTGGCTGAAATGGGGGCTGACATTTGTGTGACGGAGGGCCATCTACCGGCTAGAATTCATGGGAAAAAGCTGCATGCAATCGACTACCATTTAAGGGTTGCCAGCGCCCAAGTTAAAAGTGCTTTAATTTTGGCGGCCATTCAAGCTGACAAGCCGTCTATCCTGGTTGAACAACTACCAACCCGTAATCATACGGAAAAGATGTTAAACGCATTTGGAGCGGCGGTTGAAACGTTGCCTGACGGGGTGACCATCCAGGTTAATCCGCAGCCGAAGTTAAACGGGATTGAACTAACGGTTCCGGGCGATATGTCCTCGGCAGCATTCTTTCTCGTGGCGGCTACGTTGGTACCAAACTCAAAGTTGATTTTAAAAAATGTGGGGGTTAATGAAACCCGCACCGGCCTGTTGAAGATTTTAAAGCAAATGGGCGGCCGGGTTGTTGAGCGCCATCGGGATGAGTCGGGAGAACCAACTGCTGATTTAATTGTTTCCAGCGCGGCGTTAAAGCGATTGAGATTGGCGCGGCGGAGATCCCGGCAGTTATTGATGAATTGCCGCTGGTGGCATTATTGGCCGCAAAAGCAAACGGCGTTAGTCGCATTACCGGTGCTGGTGAATTGCGGGTAAAGGAAACCGACCGGATTGCCGCGGTCGTCCAAGAGTTTACCAAATTGGGCATTACCATTCGCGAACTGCCTGACGGCTTCGTTATTGATGGCAGCCAGCCTTGGCAAGTTAAAAAGCATCAATTGGACAGTCATGGCGATCATCGAATTGGTATGACACTGGCGATTGCATCATTGCTGGTTGATACATCATTTCAGTTAGCCGGTGCTGAAAGTGTTAATATTTCCTATCCGGAATTCTTTGATGATCTGGAAAGTGTTATGAATGTTGAAAGTTATTCTTAATTGAAATATTGAGGTGAAAGTCATATGTCTACGGTGTTGATCAGTGGCTTGGGATTAATTGGCAGCTCGATTGCCAGAACAATCAGAGATGGCGATCGGAAAATTGAAATTATCGGCAGTGATCCCGATGATGATTCGGCCCAGTTTTTGCTTGACCAGCAAATTATTAATATTAGAAAATCGTTTGAAGAAGCGGCAATAATGGCCGACTTTATCGTGCTGGCCGGTCCGGTTTCTGTTATAGTTGGCCAAATTCATGCGTTACAACGCTTATCGTTAAAGCCCGATGTCTTCATCACGGATGTTGGCAGTACAAAGAAAACGATTATGAAAGCGGCTCAGCCACTGCTGGCAAAAGGGATCAATTTTGTTGGCGGTCATCCAATGGCGGGCTCTGATAAATCCGGCGGTCGGTTCGGAACACCGAATTTGTTTAAGAACGCTATTTATTTTCTGGTCGGTAAAACGCAAACCAATCGAAAACTGGCTGATTACCAACAGTTGTTGAGTAAGTCAATGATTCGATGGCAACCGATCACGGCGGCGGCACATGATCAATTGGTAAGTGAATTGAGTCACCTTCCTCATGTGGTGGCAGTTACCTTGGTAAATACGATCACAGACAGCCTTGACGAAAAATCAATCGGCTTAAAAGCAGCGGCCGGTGGCTTTAAAGATACTACCAGGATTGCCGCCTCTGATCCGACAATGTGGACGACCATTATGATGAATAATACCGAGCAAATCAGTCGGGCGTTATCCCAATTTCAACAACACCTCGCCAAGTTTCAAGCGGCACTGGATACACATGATGAAGCGACAATTAAAGCGTTCTTTGCTCGGGCACGGGCAAGCAGGAAGTCGATAGACGAAAGGAAATGATAATGATGAGGGCTATTTTGGTTGGTTTTATGGGGAGTGGAAAAACAACGGTTGGGCGATTGCTTGCTAATCAAATCCAGGTTCCCTATCATGATTTGGATGATGTTATCGTTCATCGGACGGGAAAATCGATTCAGCAGATTTTTGATGATGAGGGTGAGGCAACCTTTCGGATGCTGGAGCATGATGCACTTATGAACTCGTTGGGCGATGAAGGGATTCTGGGAACGGGGGCGGGACACCGATTCAACCGGCTAATTTTGAACTGTTGGTCCAGACGACGGTTCCCGTTATTCTATTAGATGTTTTACCAGAAACGATTCTGGCACGTTTAAGAAATGATAGTGGCCGGCCGCTCGCTAAAAAATTGGGATTAGCCGGCTTGATTGATTTGAAACACCAACGGATGATAGATACAATCGGGTTAGTGACATTCGAATTGCAACGGATCATTTAACGCCTGAACAGGTGGTTGAAAAAATTATGCAGGAATTATCGGTCTTAAAATAATTTAATTTTTAAAGGTGGGGTTGGCATGATTGATGGTCACACGAAACTTTATGGATTATTAGCGCATCCGGCTGCTCACAGCCTGTCGCCGCTGATACATAATACAAGTTTTCATGTTAGTGGTGTAAACGGTGTTTATTTGGCGTTTGACGTTGTTCCGGAAAATTTAAAACCGGCTATGGCAGCGATGCGGGCAATGGCCATTGGCGGGGTTAACCTATCAATGCCATTAAAAACAGCCGTCCTGCCATTGCTGGATGACATTACGCCAAGAGCAAAACGATTAAATGCGGTTAACACGATCGTTAATCGCAATGGCAAATTAGTGGGTGATACAACTGACGGCCAAGGATTCGTTGATTCATTAAAGCATGCCGGAATTGATATCAAGGGCAAGACGATAACGGTTTTAGGCGCTGGTGGTGCTGGTCGATCGATTATTGCGGCTGCAATAGAAGTGGGCGCCTCTAAGATGTGTGTGTTTAAACGACAGAACAAATCCTTTGCGCCACGAAAAGCACTTCTTGAAAGTTGGTCTGATAAGGTTTCAGTTCTGCCATACGAAAATGAAGCGGCAATGACGGCAGCGGTTTCGCAGAGTCAAATTATTGTTAATGCAACCAATATTGGGATGAGTGATGATAATCAATTACCCATTAGTGAAGCGATTTTAAACCAGCTGACTTCCCATCAGGTAGTGGTTGATGTCATTTATTTTCCATTAAAAACGCCGCTGGTAAAAGCAGCTGAGAAAAAGGGCTGTCGAACATTCAATGGGATTGGGATGTTGGTTCATCAGGCAGCCGGTTCTTTTCTGGAATGGACAGGAAAAAAGATGCCGGTTGAAAAGGTGATTGCGACGGTCAATCAGGAAGTGGCTAAAAGAGGGCATTTTTAATGACGCTGAGTAACTAATGGATACCGTCTCTAAGGATTTAATAGTATACTTGATTTTAAATAAAGTTTGATGACATTAGGGGAGCCCACCGGCTGAGACGCGATTTAAGCGCGAACCCTTTGAACCTGATCTGGTCAAAGCCAGTGTAGGGAAATTGTCAGGGTGGTCCCCTCCTTCTGTTATCTTAATTGAGATGGGAGGACTTTTTTTATGAGGCGATCGGCTACATATAAGATGATTTTAACGGCATTACTCTCAGCTTTGGGAGTGGTTGGCGGCAGTATGTTTGAGTTTACAATTGGTGTGGCAAAGGTTGCACCGATGCAGCACTTGATTAATTTAATTTCCGGCGTTTTGGTCGGACCATGGTGGGCAGTTACCCAAGCATTTATCACGTCATTAATCAGGAATATCTTGGGAACCGGAACGGTGTTGGCGTTTCCCGGCAGTATGATTGGTGCTTTTTGTGTTGGCTGGCTGTTTCAAAAGACTAAAAGCCTTTTAATGGCTGCCTGTGGTGAACTAATCGGAACCGGCATTATCGGTGCCATTGTTGCTTATCCTGTCGCAAAATGGCTAATGGGGGCAAATGGTGCTTTATGGCTGTTTGTACCCAGCTTCTTTTTGAGTGCGCTTGTCGGGGTAGTTGTCGGCTACCTGATTCTGCTAAGCATGTGGCAGCGGCTTATTTTGCCACAGTTGAAAAAGATCTCTAAGTAAAAATTGTCCATTAGTGATCAAAACAAAAAGCCAACAGTTCTCACGAAACTGATGGCTTTTTGTTTTGATCACTTATAATTAATGTTCGGCAACTTCTTCGGGGTGCTTCTTTTCAAATCGATATTCAAAGTAGAAATAGCCGGTGATAAATAGATAGCAAACTGCTGGGACAATAAATGATAATTGCATTGAACCGCTAAAATCGGAAACCAATCCTTGAATAGCAGGCACAATGGCTCCGCCAATTAAGGACATGACGATAATAGCACCAGCCGTTTCAGTATATTTCTTTTCTGTTACGGCATCCAGTGTATGTGTGTAGATCGTTGGCCATTCCGGGCCAAAGAAGAAGCTCGTCATGATGGCTGCGTAAACGGCTGTCATATTTGGAACGGTAAACGTAATAATTAGTGACAGTGTTCCCAGGAGGGAGTATGTGGTTAATACGCCCGTAATCGAAAACTTACTCATGAAAATGTTTGCGATTAGTTTCCCGATAAACCAAGCGATGTAACTATAAATCATAAAGGTTGAAGCAGCGCTGTCGGTGATTTTATCATTTAAATTTAGCGCAAGCCGAATAGTAAACGACCAAACCGTGGTTTGAAGGCCGGCGTAGATGAATTGCGTTAACACGCCCTTTTTAAATCTGGCGTTACCCCAGAGATACTTAATGGTTTCAGCCAGGCTGGGCTTTTCCTCCTGGGCTTCCAAGCCGGCTTCGGTTGGCTCGGCAGTTGCCTTTGCCCGGGGCATCGGTGAAAGGGCAAAGATAATCAACATTAAAATTAAGACTGCCAAGATATATTTATAAGGTCGAAGGGTCAATTGAAGCATTTGTTCACCATAGGCAATTCGAGCTGCACCGTGCATGCTGCTCATTTTTTCGGCCAGATTACCGACACTGCCGAAAATTAAGTATTTGCCGAGCAGAATACCGGCGATATCGCCAAGCGGTACCAGTGTTTGTGAGAAGTTCAAACGCATGGTGGCATATTTTTTGGGACCAAGCATTGAACTGTAAGTATCACAAGATGTTTCCAAGAAGCTGAGTCCAATTGCAATCGCAAAGATAGCAACCAGAAACATGGAGTAGGTTGCGACCCGTGAAGCAGGGAAGAAAAGCGCACATCCGAGGATGTAAAAAATCAGACCGGTCATGATCGCAAATTTATAGCTTTGTTTTTTGATGATGAGTGAAGCGGGGATCGCAATTAAAAAGTAACCACCGTAAAAAGCACTTTGAACAAATGCGGTTGCGGCATCGTTTAGCATGAAAACTGTCTTGAATTGTGTGATAAGAATATCGTTTAGACTGGCGGCGGCACCCCAAAGCGGGAATATCATTGAGACTAATAGGAATTGAAAAATCGGCGTTTTGCTGAGATAACCATCGGACAATTGTGTCCAGCGATGGCTTTTTTTAGTTGTTGTGAGTTCCATGTGCAAAAAATCCTCCTTGATTCGTTTTTATAGATAAAACGTTTTACTTTAAAAATTAAAAAGTGACGCCCGATTCCAAGATAACATTTGAGAAAGGAGTCATCTCACCGGTTCGAACAAAGGCATGTGTTTTGGCCAAATCTTTTTTCAATTGACTGTGGGGTACATATTCAATTGAAACCGCCGGTAAAATTTCTTTGATGGCAGCCAGCTGTTTGGGATTTTGGATTTTGATTTCTTCTGCCAGGTAAATTTTTTGCACTTCCAATTCAGTTAGAATGTTTTGAAGAACCTGTTGGAAGCTTGGCAGGTTTTTAGCCAATGCCAAATCAATTTTGGGAGTTGCCATCGGAACGGGCATACCGGCATCGCCGATCCCAAGCCAATCCATGTGTCCCATATTGGCAATGACACTTGATAATTCCGAATTAATAACACCAGTTTTTTTCATAATAATAGAATTCTCCTTGAAGTTAATCGATTTAATAAAAGGTTTTACTTTAAAATTCATACTTGCATGATACCATTTTTTGCAAAGGCTTTCAAGAAAATTTTTTTCAATTTGACAAAAAAAGTCCCTAATACCAGCCTAAATTCTTGATCTTAAGGTGTTAGGGCTGAAAGATTTTATTTTTGGGGATTAAATGTTTCCCGATATTTGATTTTCCCTGGAATGATATTTCTAACTGTCCAGTGAGGCTTAAGGTTGATTAAAGACTCAGCATGTAAAATGGCTTGAAAACCAAGTTCGGTTTTTGGAATCCAAATGCTGGAGAGAGAAGGTGTTAAAAAGGAGGCGAATTCCAAATCATCGAAGCTCATAACAGCCAAGTCTTTGCCAGGGACCAACTGATATTTTGAAAGTGCCCGCATAACACCGATTGCGAACGGATCAGACCAAATCAAAATAGCGGACAGCTGCTGCCCGTATTTTGTAATCAATTCTTCGGTTGTTTTCATCGCCACTTCAGTATCCGGTTCAATTTCTCGGTAAATTTCCGGTTTCTGATTTTGGGAGGCCCACTCATGATAAGCTTTAGAACGGGCATCAGGAATCTTTGCGACCAGCCGGCCATCCAGATCAATTTGATTTCGCGTACAGCCAATAAAGGCGATTTTACCGGCTGTATGAGCGCTAAGCTGATTTAAGGCCGCTATGGTTAATTCTGATAGGTTGGTGTCAACGATATCTACCAGACCGTGATAGTAGCCGCCACCATCGACAATCACAAGATTGGCGTTATAGCGTTTAATCTCTTTAACGGCAGCTTCAGTGACGCTCCCAACCAGAATAACCGCATCGACGGATCTAAGCTTTTGAAGGTTAACGCCGTCTTGAAGCCGGATAATGTTGCTGAGATCGATATGGCGTTCCTTAGCGGCTTCATACATGCCCCTGCGGACGAAGCGCCAATATTCATCATGGGTTTCCTCTTCAAGGGTCATTGTAGTTAATAGGGCAAATTTAAGGGGCGTGGGTGCCTGATCGTCATTGCTGTCGTATTCATACCCTAGCTTATCGGCGATATCTCGAATTTTTTTTCGGGTTTCTTTAGCGACAAATTTATTTTTATCCAAACTCAGAGCGCGTGAAACGGTCCCCGCGGAAACACCTGCTGCTTTAGAAATATCTTTTATTGTTGTCATGATTGTAGCCCCCGTGAAAAACTAGTATATTAATTTCATTTAAGTATGAACTGAATTTCAGTAAATTATTAATAGAATTAATTTTGATTAACTTATTAAACTTGAATGTAAAAGATTTCGTGAAGAAAATTCTGAATTATACAAAAAGAGAACGCTGAAGGCGTGAAATAACGCGATTACTTAAAAAGCCTGTATAATAAATAATGAAATAAATTTAAACATTTTGCAACCTGATTAAAAAAGTAAGCGAGGTGAGTAAAAAATTTAATAAAATTATTTGACATTTACACTGTAAACGTTTACATTCAAATTAGCAATTATTTTATTTAAAACTATTTTTTGGAGGCATCCTTTATGGCAAGTAATACCACTGAGACTACGGGTCGTAAAATTACATCGCGGTTGTCGTATTCATTTGGTGCGTTTGGCCACGATATGTTTTATGCGACGTTGTCGACTTATTTTATGATTTTCATTACTTCTCACCTGTTCGATAAGAGCAGTAGCGCAAGTAATGATCGGATGATCTTTTTCATTACAATAATTATTGGTTCTTTGCGGGTTGTTGAGCTTTTAATTGATCCATTTATCGGAAATGCGATTGATAATACCAATACCAAATGGGGTCACTTTAAACCTTGGATCCTTGCTGGTGGTACTGTTGGTTCAATTGCTTTAACGATTTTGTTTAGTAACATGTTTGGTTTAAATGTTTCAAATCCAATTCTTTACCTGATTATTTTTGCTATTTTATATATTATGATGGATATTTTCTATTCATTTAAGGATGTCGGTTTTTGGTCAATGATTCCGGCTATCTCGTTTGATTCAGCAGAACGTGAGAAAACGGCTACTTTTGCCCGGGTTGGTTCCAACATTGGACAAAATATTGTTGGTGTTATTGTTATGCCACTGGTTGTCTTTTTCTCGATTAACACGAATCACGGTCAAGGTGATTTGAGAGGCTGGTTCATGTTTGCCGCAACCATCGGGCTTGTTTCATGGCTTTCCGCTGTAGTTGTTGCTTTAGGAACCAAAGAAAATGATTCTCTGCTTCGAAAGAACGCTGAAAAGACTCGTCTTCGAGACGTCTTTAAAGTATTAGGACGAAACGATCAATTGATGTGGCTTTCTTTGACATATGGTTTGTACACTGCCGGTATTCAGATTACCAACGCCTGCCAGCTTTACTACTTTACGTATATCATGGGAAAACCCGGCCAGTATTCATTTTTAATGGGCCTAAATATGGCTGTTGGAATTGTAGCCGTATTACTTTTCCCACCATTAGCTCAAAAATATAGTCGGCGAAATGTGTTCTTCATGTGTATCGGTCTAATGCTACTGGCAATGTTAATTTTCGCGTTTGCCGGTTCATCATTAATTTTGGTTTTGATTTCCGCCGTATTGTTCTACATTCCACAACCACTTGTATTCCTGGTTGTTTTGATGATTATCAGTGATTCTGTTGAATATGGCCAGTTAAAATTTGGGCACCGTGATGAATCATTGACTTTGGCTGTTCGACCACTGCTTGATAAATTGGGCGGTGCTGTTTCGAACTGGGTTGTTGGTGCAGCTGCTGTTCTTGCAGGTATGACTGCCGGTGCTACGGCAAATACGATTACCAACCAAGGCCATATTGTTTTCAAACTTTTTATGTTTGGTGTCCCAGCCCTGTTAATGTTGACTGGAACGTTTATCTTCTTCAAGAAGGTAACTTTGGATGAAAAAGAGCACGCCAAGATTGTCGATGAACTTGAAAAGACTTGGCATGAGCACTTGGAAACAAACGGTGAGGAGTCAATGCAGGATATCGAAAAGAAAGTTGCTGCAACAACGACTTCTTACAAGTCACCAATCACTGGTACACTGGTCCCACTCGCTGACGTTTCCGATGACAACTTTGCCTCTGGAAACATGGGGAAAGGGTTTGCGATTAAACCAACCGACGGTAAAGTGTTTGCACCGTTTGATGGGGTCGTAGAAGCAACTTTCCCAACCCGGCATGCAATTGGGCTGCGTTCTGACAGCGGTATTTTAACGTTGATCCATATTGGAATTGGAACGGTTAAAATGCAGGGAACCGGCTTTGTGCAGTACGTTGACAAGGGTCAACACGTCAAGCAGGGACAGGAATTAATCGAATTCTGGCAGCCTGCGATTAAGAAAGCCGGTCACGATGATACGGTTATGGTGGTTGTTACGAACTACAAAGACATCAAAGATTTCAATTATATCAAAGAAGCCGGCGATGTGACCCACGGTGATGAAGTTTTGAATTTGTCAAATCCGGAAACAACGGATAATCAGTAAACCGGACGAATTTAACAATTGATTCTTCATTAACTAAACAGCGTTAACTATAAAAATCCCCAAATAATCAAGCGAACTTTCATGCCTGCTGGTTATTCGGGGATTTTTAATTGTTACCGGTTTGCGGCTATTATTTTATGTTGATGAATTTTAAAAACCCGATCGCAAAGTTTGTCAATATCTCGTGATTGTGACTGGTGATGACAATTGTCCGTTGTTTTTTAACGCTTGTTAATTGAAGTTCAATTAACTTGGGCTTAAAATTCAGTTCGAAATAAGTTTTCAGATGATTTTATCGTAATAGTCGTAGAAAGATGATGATCATAATGGCAATTAAAATAGCTGTTAAGTTAGTGGTTGCTGCGTTACTGATTTTCAGTACGACTTGGTATAAATTTCCCAGTCAAATAATAATGTATCTTACCGTCACACTACTCAATATCATCGCAATTTTTTTGATTGTTTCCGCATTAGTGGAGATTGTTAATGGTTATATTAGAAGAAAAAAGCTATAAGTAATTGAGAATGAAAATCATTTAGTCATTATTTGAATAGTTACTTTAGACGTTGCCATCTTTTTGACAACGCTTTTTACTTTTTAGGAAATCTAGTTGACCATTTTGTAATCTCGATAAAAGATGTAATATAGAAAGGTGGCTAAAAAATAGAAAGAGGGGAATGCTGTGTCAAAACGTGATGTTTTGATCGTAACGTGCGCGTTACTGTTATCGAATGCAATGGGTGGACTTGACAATACAATCATCAATACCGCATTGCCTGCAATTATTTCCGACCTTCACGGAATTGAATTAATTGGTTGGATCGTTGCCGTGTTTCTTTTGGGAACAGCGGTCAGCACGCCGCTGTGGAGCAAACTCGGTGAACATATTGGCAACAAAAAAAGTTATCAACTCGCGGCATCCTTCTTTGTAATTGGATCGTTTTTGCAAGGGATGTCACCCAATATTATTTTTCTGATCTGCGCGCGAACTCTAATGGGAATTGGAAACGGCGGTATGATTTCGTTACCGTATATCATTTATGCCAGAATGTATGCCAATCCCCGCAAGCGGATGCAGGTGCTTGGGTTTGTCTCGGCCAGTTACAGTATGGCTACGATTATCGGGCCGTTGGTTGGCGGCTACATCGTTGATACCTTTAGCTGGCACTGGGTCTTCTACTTAAATGTTCCAATTGGATTGATTTCAATTTTCTTTGTCCAAGTTTATTATCGGATGCCGGAACGCCAGCACAAGACCAATCCGGTTGATTATGTTGGTGCTTCGCTCATGACAATTGGTTTAGTAGCACTGCTGACCGGAATTGAATTTATTGGCAGTGTTAGTTGGCCGATTGTAGTGTTATTGGTTGGGTTTGCGGTTATCGTTTTAACAATTATGTTTCGAATTGAAGATCGGGTGGCAGATCCAATTATCCCAAGCCGATTGTTTAAGAACCGACCATTAATGATTGATTTTGTTCTCTTTACGCTGATCTGGGGTGCGTTTATCGGCTTCTTGATTTATAGTCCGATGTGGGCTCAGGGGCTATTGGGAACAACGGCTCTGATTGGTGGTGCGACCCAAATTCCGGGATCGATTACCGATTTTTGGGTTCCGGAACGGTTGCGCCGATGAGACGGTTTTTAACGCCTCAAAGAGTCGTGGCGGTTGGTATTATCACATTGGTTATTTCGTTTGCATTGTTGGTTTTTGCCGGCGTAAAAACACCTTACTGGATTTTGCTGATTGCTGGTGCGTTTGAAGGATTTGGCAATGGTGCCTGCTTCAACGAGCTGCAGATTAAAGTGCAGCAGGATGCGGAGACGCAGGATGTTCCGATCGCAACGTCGTTTAGTTTCCTGATTCGAATGCTGAGCCAAACGTTTACGGCTTCGATTTTCGGCATCATCTTGAATCATGCACTTAAGGCGGGTGTTCTTCAATCTGGTGGTCGAATTACCATGCAGATGATGAATAAGTTAAGTGATGCAACAAATATTGGGTCATTGCCACAGCACTTAATTCCACAAATGCGGGTTATCTTATTTAACGGCCTACATAACATCATGATTTTATCTTTGGGACTGATGCTGGTTTCACTTGTAATTAATATTTGGGCCCAAAAATTGGAACGAGAGAAGTATCAATTAAAACGAACGCAAGTTGCTCAGACATCTACCAGTAATGGCTAGAAAATAAAAAGTGTGTTCGCAAACCATCGAAAGTTTGCGAACACACTTTTTGCATAGTATTATTTAGACTGCTTATTACCAGTGTTGAGTGACTGATCTTTAAATGTTGATAGCGAAACATTAGCAGTTGATAAATTATCATTACTGCCGGATTCAGCCTTAAAGCTGACTTTGTCGCCCTCAGCAATAAACTCGTAAATCGGCTTAAAGCCTTTAGCAGAAGTATCCAGTTGATAAACCTGATTATTGTCCTTTAAGATGAATAATAATTTGTTATCCGTAGTTCTGACAATTCGATTGATGGTTCCCGAAATTGTCTTACCGCTTGGTGCCGCGACAGTAACGCCGGTTTTGGCTTCCAGTCGTTGGTTAAATAAGGCAAGCGTACTTTGGGCATCATCACCAACAGCATAGGTACCACTTTGGTTATTACCGTCAGCTAGCAGGTAAACAAATTTCATAAAGGAATTATTGTCCCGGTCAAGCATCGAAACAACCCAAGTGGGATCGCCATTGATTCGGTAAAGTAATGGTAACGTCCCACGATAGTTTTGCGGGTTGATATCTTGTTGGGCATAGGAGATCGCCCGTTCCGGCGTCATGACGTTGCCATGTTCCCGATAGTAATGAAGTGTGTTGGTGCGGGCATCCACAAAGGCGTAGCCCAAAATGGAGCTTTGATGGGCATTGACACTGGTCATCCCAGTAAAGTAGTAAACCCGACCCTTGTAAGCATACGGCGTAAGGTGATCGCCACCCTCGGTTCCGGCCTTTGTTGGCTGCATCACACCGCTGTGGCCGCCAAAGCTGGTAGCATTCCAAAAGCCGTGACGATAACGGCCGAACAGGTTCACTTCTTGTGAAACCAGTTCCGGTGAAACCGCGATATCAACGAACTTAGGCACGTTGTTTGGCGAGTAAACATTGACCTTACCCGTTATCGTGTTTAAAACTGCGACTTTATAATGTTTGTAATCGTAATTTCGATTTAAATAAGAAATTGGTTTGGCAAGTGTTCGAACGTAGTAAGGAGTTCCTTTATCATCAATTTCCAATTGAGAGGTTGAACCAACCATGGAGTAGCCCAAACTGTGAGCACTGATTCGACGATCAGCGTCACTATTGAAGTAGGCACTTGGTGTATATTTCATTGGTCGGCTGACAAATTTAGGATCCGCATTTTTGTCGGTTGCATCGGTTCTAAAATAACCGGGCACTTTCAAGTAGTGAATATAGCGCCAAAAGCCGCCGGAAAATTCAACCGGTGCGACATAGACCATCTTTTTACGATACATTTGAACCCGCATATGATTCAAGTCATAGACGTTGGAGTTTTTAAAACTGTTCAGTGAGTTGTTCATGTCGGTTGAAACAGTTTGCGGTGCGTTAACCACAGGCGTTTCAGAGCTGTTCTTGATTACCGGCATTGGTGCGTCTTTGGTATCATCATTGATGTCGGTCTTAATTGATTGAACGGCTGGCCGCGGATTCATTTTGGTAACTAATTGGGTAACACTACCTAAAATAATAAAGACGACCACGGCCAAAACAATGCCAACGGCCAGTTTTCCGAGCCAACCAAAGGTATCCGTGAATCTGGAGATGGTTTGCGTAATAATACCATCACCGGCGTGTTCAGAACGGGCTGGTGGGTTGCCGCCGCCAAAAACAAACCGCCTTAAGACGGCAACCACAATCAGGCCACCAATTAACCACATCAGCCAACCATCAATCAGTGATGGGTAAGCCAAGTCTGGTAGGTTAAAGTAGGTGTTGACATAGCTGATCAGAAATAAAATGATAACAGCAACGGTTGACCAGATCCGCCCCCGTCGATTGGCAATAATCATCAACCAAATATATGGAATAATAAGCCCTGAAATTTCAACCAGGGTGATGAGTGCAAAATAACTCAGCATTGCGTTTAACTCCCTTCAAAAGTAAACGATTTCTTCTTCCATTATACATGGAAGTGTTGGAACCGTCTTTAATTCTAAGAAATAGTTGCTGGGAAGGACCAATTATTCAATAATCTGGATTCAAGGCTGCGACGGCCTCAAATAAAAACAACGCAGCTTATTGCAGATCGTCTTCAAATCGGTTTCAAACTATATGAAATTTGATTAAGAATATGTCATACTTTTTTAATGTGCGTAAAGTATTTTTGCAGTAAATTTGGCACTAAACTAAAAAAATGAACTTGTTATGAATTTATAGATAAAAACGTTCAAGCGCTTACTTATCAGTGTAGTCAGCTGTTTGAAACGTTGGCTATGAATAACTTTGTGAAAATAGTTATTGACATTATGGTGTCATCGTGTTTATTATAGACACAATTTCATTTTATCATTTTATTCTCATTTGTTTGTTAAAATCTAGGAATCGAGGTTTTGCCTATGGAGGCATCTGTTGATAAGTCAGCGAACAAGCTGACGGTTAAAGATTATGTATACTTAGTTTCTGCCGGCGTTTCTAACGCTGTTTTGGTCATGTTGGGGATTGGATTATTAACGCAATCAATTGCCAACTTTGTTCATTGGCCACAATTACATCAGGTTGGCGCGATTGCCCAATGGCTTTTGGCACCAGCTTTCGGAGCAGCCGTTGCTTCACAGTTAAAGACAAATACATTGGTATTATTCAGTTCGATGATTTCTGCGACTGTCGGCGCAAACGCGGTTTATTTCATTTCGCATGGCGTTCACGCTGCAACGGCAACCGGTAACCAAATGTTTCAAGCTGCCCAAACGGGAATTTTTACAACTGGGCAGCCGATCAGTGCGGTTGCCGCTGGCTTGGTGGCTGCTTTGGTTGGAAAATACTTAACTGGCAAAACACCGTTGGATATGATGTTGGTGCCCCTTGCCGCCACGCTTGTCGGCTCCATTGTTGGCTTGGGATTGGCCAGTGTAACGACACCAGCTTTAAATTGGCTGAGTGCGTTTATCGCGCAGTCAATGAAGGTTAACCCGTTGTTAGGATCGATGTGTGTCTCATTGGCATGGTCCATTTTCTTGATGACACCGGCTTCGTCAGCGGCTTTGGCAGTTGCAGTCATGCTGGATCCATTATCGGCAGGAGCAGCCTTGATTGGTACGACGGCGCAATTTGTTGGCTTTACTGTTATTTCTTGGCGGCAAAATGATTTGGGAGCCAATATTGCCCAGGGCGTAATTACGCCTAAAGTGCAATTTCCAAATCTTTTGGCTAATCCGCGATTGGCTTTACCGTCAATGATTGCGGCAGTGGTCGCGGCGCCGATTGCAACCTTGTTCTTTGGCTTTAAAGTGCCGTTTACGCTTGGCGGATTGGGACTTAATTCGCTAATTGCTCCAATTACGCTGGCTTCAACTAGCATGCCGATGCTGGTGGCATACCTGATCATGGGGATTGTCGTTCCCGCGATTATTTCGATCGTCATCTACCGGGTTCTGTTGGGACTCAAATGGGTTAAAGACGAACAGCTCCATTTGGAAATTGTTTAATAAAGAAGCAAAAGAAGTTTACGGTAGCAGGTTAGAATAGATAATTAGCTGGAAAGCTAAGTAGATAAATACGAAGTTCGGTTGGTAATCCTCTCATTAGCAGGATTGCTAACCGAACTTTTGTGTTAGTTGCAGGAAGGTCGGCACTTGCTCAGACCCGTCAGTATGAGTGGAAGAAAACGTGATATTAAAAGAACTGATTCATTGGTATTAAATGCGTTTTGGAAATTAGCAGTCATTAAAATACGCTCTTTTTCACGAAGTACCATTTAGCAAGCGCTTTATGTGACTATCATAATACTGATTTAGAAAGTTAAACAGCTAAAAAACGGTTTTCTTAGTAAAATAAGCAGTGAAAATTTACCGGTAAATTTTTGTGTTGTATTTCACAACCTTTTGACATATACTTTTAAAAGACGAAAAGTTAACGAATTCACAATCAAAATGGAGGTTACAACATGTCAAGAAAAGTCGCTTTGGTTACCGGTGCCGGTCAGGGAATTGGAGAAGGGGTTGCCCGTCAATTAGCAACTGATGGTTTTGCAGTTGCTTTGTCAGGTCGTCATTTGGACAAAGTACAACGGGTTACCGATGATATTGAAAAAGACGGTGGCGAAGCTTATGCGATCGAAGCCGACGTTCAATATCGCGACCAGGTTTTTGATTCGGTTCAAAAAACGGTTGACCATTTCGGTCATCTGGACGTGTTTGTCAACAATGCGGGGATTGCTCACGTTGCCCAAATTTGCAATACAAAGGAAGATGACCTGGATAAATTACTGGATATCAATGTTAAGGGCACATTCTTTGGGATTCAGGCTGCGGCTGCTCAATTCCGTAAACAAAAGACTCCGGGTAAGATTATCAACGCCTCATCGATTGCCGGACATGAAGGCTTTGAACTTTTAGGCGCTTATTCAGCAACCAAGTTTGCGATTCGTGGACTAACTCAGGCGGCTGCCAAGGAATTAGCCCGTTATCAGATCACGGTGAATGCCTATTGCCCAGGCATTGTTTTAACACCTATGTGGGATCAGATTGATGAAGAAATGGGTCAGGTAAATCATGTAGCCAAAGGCGAATCTTTAAAACAATATCTATCAGGGATTGCTTTGGGCCGTGGTGAAGAACCTCAGGATGTTGCCAACCTGGTATCATTCTTGGCAAGTGAAAAAGCAAATTATATCACCGGCCAGGCGATCATGGTTGATGGTGGTATTAAATACGTTTAATCATAATAATTGCAAGAAGACACGTTTAATGGCGTGTCTTTTTTGTTGCCACTGTTAAAATTGCTGTACAATTGAATCAGTAGAATTAAAAATTTGATACGTGAAAGGGATGGTTGATTAATGACAGAAGTTAATCCATCTATTGAAGAAGCGATGGTTCGGTTTCCGACCGGGGAGCTTTCTTTAAAGCAGGTTGAGGCAATTTTTAATGTTTTACCCTATGATATTGACTTTATTGATGCTGATGATCGCTTCACCTGGTTTTCAAACCAGTCCAAGCGTGAACATCCCCGCTCGACTTCTCAGCTGCAGGAGACGGTTCGCCAACTTCATCCCGGGCCGACAGCGGATCGCGCTCAGGCGGTTATTGATGCCTTTAAAAAGGGTGATAAACAACACGTTGAAATCCCATTGAACTTAAATGGCAAATTAGTCGACATTAATTATTATGCCGTTCGGGATAAGCAGGGCAATTATTTGGGAACGATTGAATATACGGGAACTGTCAACCATATTAAGACTTTGCTGGACCAAGGTGCTTGGGAGCAAGACGCAACTACGGGTGCTTCTAAGAACCAAGGTATACCAACTGAAGCGAAAGCCGTCAAGAAAGAAGACACAGTTTCAGGTGCTTCCCACAAGGATCAAAAGCCGGATTCAGAAAAGAAAAACGATGCAACAACCGGCCCTTCCCGATTAAGCATGAAAGATGACCGGTGGATTCCTTAAAAAACGATAGCAGCGTCAGCATTTACCCGTCTGAATTAATTTGATAGCATATTTGCAATACTAAAAAACGTTTGAGGTTTTCACTTGCCTCAAACGTTTTTTGATGGGTCTAAATCAGAACCTTGTTATTTAATTAATTGCGGTTGAAAGATGCCCATTACTGTATCTTGAGCAGTAAATACCGGGACTTCATGGCTGAGTGCTTTGGCAACCAGCTGTTTTTCATCGTCTGTTTCGTCTTGCGAACTCAGCGCGAAGGCAAGTTTATCAGGCCATGGCATATCTTTTTCGTAAACTTGGACATCGAAGTCACTGTCCGCGAGTTTGTGAACCAGTTTTTCGTCTTTGGCATCAGCTTTTGAAATGAGAACCGTTCCTTCAACTGTGTCGGTATTAATATGGTAGCTGTCAAACAAGGCATTGTGTAAAGCTTGTTGAAGCGTATCACCACTGCCGATATCTTCACCGGTTGATTTCATTTCTGGGCTTAGTGCAGTTGGCGCACCTGGTAATTTGGCAAATGAGAAGACCGGTGCCTTAACATAAACTTTGGCAGGTTCCGGATATAGTCCCGGTGCCAAGCCGATCTCTGCCAATGATTTACCAAGAATCAGCTGGGTTGCAAGTTGTGCCAAGTGCATTTTGGTGATCTTGCTCATGAATGGCACGGTTCTTGAAGCCCGTGGGTTTACTTCGATGACATAAACATCATCCGCACAGATGAATTGAATGTTCATCATACCGACCGCATGGACTTTTTTACCAATTTTGGTTGCGATGGCGACGATCTTTTTCTTTTGATCCTCAGTCAGATGTTGCGGCGGATACATGGCAATGGAATCACCTGAGTGAATTCCGGAACCTTCCAAGTGTTCCATAATACCTGGCACAAAGACGTCCTTGCCATCGCTAAGAATATCCACTTCACACTCGGTGCCCGGAATATATTGGTCAATTAAAATTGGTTGGCCGGCACTTGCTTTAAGCGCGGGAACCAGGTATTCATCAAGTTCGGCATCGTCATGGACAACGGCCATTCCTTTACCACCCAGAACAAAACTCGGGCGAACCAGGACTGGGTAGCCAAGTTTGTGAGCGATATGATGGGCTTCTTGACCGTTCATAGCAGTATCACCTTTTGGATGGGCAATATCCTGGTCAATTAGCAAATCTTCAAAGTCGTGACGGTTTTCGGTTTCTTTAATCCCATGCATGGAGGTACCGAGAATTTGAACACCGTGCTTTGTCAGTTCTTCAGTTAAATTAATAGCTGTCTGACCACCAAATTCAACGATAACACCCATTGGCTTTTCCAGATTAATCACGTTCATAACACTATCAATGTCTAAAGGTTCAAAATACAATTTGTCTGAAATTGAGAAGTCGGTTGAAACGGTTTCTGGATTGTTGTTAATAATAATAGCATTTTTACCGGCTGCCTGAATGGCTTTTACACAGTGGACAGTCGCATAATCAAATTCAACCCCTTGACCGATTCGAATTGGCCCGGCACCAATAACCAAAATGCTGTTACCGATGGGCTGGCTTTCGTTTTCAGTGCCGACTGTACTGTAGAAATAAGGTGTTTCACTTTCAAATTCGGCTGCACAGGTATCAACCATTTTGTAAACCAAGTGTTGGTCAGCCATTTTATCCAGTTTTTCAAGTTCGTGATCAGTGGCATGATGAACAGCTTTGATCATTGTGTTGTTAAAGCCCATCTTTCGTGCTTTCAAGACCATGTCTGCGCTTAAGAGACCGTCGGTTAACTGCTGTTGCATTTTAATGATGTTTTCCAGTTTTGATAGGAAGTAAAGATCAATTTTGGTGGAACGATGAATCTGTTCAATTGTGGCACCTTTGCCGATTGCTGCAAACAGTTCGAATAGGCGGTAATCGGTTGGTGTTTTGATTTTTTCGATTAAATCGCCGAGAGACATTTGGCGGGTATAGTCAGGAATGAGATCTCGTTGCGCTTGTTTATCCAATTCGAGTGACTGAACGGCTTTAAGAAGTGATTCCTCAATTGTACCGCCGATTGCCATTACTTCACCGGTTGCTTTCATTTGGGTTCCCAGTTTGCGATCTGCATTTGTGAATTTATCAAAGGCAAAGCGTGGAATCTTAGCAACGACGTAATCCAGCGCTGGTTCAAACATCGCGTATGTGGTTTGCGTAATGGGATTCAGGATTTCATCAAGATTCAAGCCAACTGCAATCTTGGCTGCGATCTTGGCAATTGGATAACCGGTTGCTTTTGATGCAAGTGCTGATGAACGACTGACTCGCGGATTAACTTCGATAACGTAATAGTTTTCGCTGTTTGGATCCTGAGCCAATTGAACATTACAGCCACCTTCAATTTTTAGGGCATTGACGATGGTTAGTGAGGCATCACGCAACCGCTGATATTCTTTGTCGGTTAGTGTCTGTGTCGGGGCAAATACGATTGAGTCACCAGTATGAACGCCAACCGGATCAAAGTTTTCCATTCCTGTCACGATAATTGAACTACCATGATGGTCACGCATTACTTCGAATTCGATTTCTTTGTAGCCGGCGATGCTTTTTTCAACTAGGCATTCGGTTGAAGGTGACATTGTTAAGCCGCGGTTCAAAATAACTTTCATTTCATCATCATTATGGGCAATGCCACCACCGGTGCCGCCTAATGTGTAAGCGGGACGGATAATTACCGGATAATCAATTTCATGGGCAAATGCCAAGCCGTCTTCCAAGTTATAGACAGTTTTTGAGTCCGGAATTGGTTGGTGAAGTTCTTTCATCAAATCTTTGAATTGTTCACGGTCTTCAGCTTGATTGATCGTATGCAGACTGGTACCCAGTAATTCAACGCCAAGCTTATCCAAGATACCGTCCTTAGCCAATTCAACGGCCAGGTTTAATCCGGTTTGACCACCCAAAGTTGGTAAAATTGCGTCAGGATGTTCTTTTTCCAGAATTTTTTTCAAGCTTGGAACGGTTAACGGATCAAGATAAACCTTATCCGCAATTTCATCATCAGTCATAATGGTAGCTGGATTTGAATTAACCAGGATAACAGAATAGCCTTCTTCGCGCAGGCTCAGGCAAGCTTGGCTGCCGGCATAGTCAAATTCAGCGGCCTGACCGATTACAATTGGGCCGGACCCGATAATCAATACTTTTTTAATATCTTCTCTCTTTGGCATTAATGAACCCCTCCATTGACATGCATTAATTCGATAAATTTATCAAACAGCGGCTTTGCATCATGAGGCCCCGGTGCTGCTTCGGGGTGGTACTGAACTGAAAAAATTGGCTTTCCCGGATAGCGTAATCCCTCACACGTTTGATCATTGACTTCAGTAGCGGTTACTTCAAGGGGCGTTGACTTGACCGAATCAATGTCAACTGCGTATCCATGGTTTTGAGATGTCATGTAAATCTCACCGGTTACCAAGTCTCTAACTGGGTGATTACTGCCCCGGTGACCAAATGTCATCTTATAAGTTGAAGCGCCGTTGGCAAGTGCTAACAGTTGATGCCCCAAGCAAATGCCAAAGATCGGATACTGATTTTGAAGTTTTTGGATAACCGGCAAAAAGTCCGAATAATCGGTTGGATCGCCAGGACCGTTGGATAATAGGATACCGGTAGGATGTAGTTCAGAAATGTCTTCAAATGTTGATTCGGGTGTAACAACCGTAACATCGATTCCGGGACGTTGTAACGATCTGACAATGTTGGCTTTAACGCCAAAGTCAACGACAACAACGTGTTCATTCTCTTGGCCGTCCGTAACGGAACGGGTTGCTGATTTAACAATTGATGATTGGTGCGCCATTTCTGCTTTTTTGGCGTTGATTGGTTGATTTGTTAAACTGGCCTTCATAGTTCCGTATTGACGAATGATTTTGGTTAGCTGCCGGGTGTCAATACCACTGATTGCGGGGACTTTTTGTTGTTTTAAAAACGCATCGAGTGAGATAACGCTTTGGTAGTGATAAACTTCATCGGTCATTTCTCTGACAACTACTGCCGAAGCTTGAATTTCGTCTGATTGACTGGTTCCAAGTGAGATCCCGTAGTTGCCAATTAGTGGATACGTAAATGTGATGATTTGATTTTTGTAAGATGGGTCCGTCAGGTTTTCCTGATAACCTGTCATGTTGGTTGTGAAGACCAGTTCGCCCTCAATTTCGGCTCCCAAGTCTCCGCAGGCTTCTCCAACAAAGACATCCCCATTTTCGAGAGTTAGATATTTTTTCATTTCCGAACCTCCTAATTTTTTCCTAACATGCAAATGACATGAGCAGCTAACGCTTTTGATACATAAAGATAGAAGCTTTTTCAGGAAATGTCAAGTAGTTTTATACAAAAAATCGTAATATATGGATTTTTATGAAGATATATTTTTGAATATGTATTTTTATTAAAATGAAAGAGTCCTTGAAAATCGCGCCACATATACATAAGAAAATCATGGTTATTCAAAAAGCTGTCATACTTGGATAAATAAACATTTCCAAAACTTTTTTTAAAATAAGCTTGTGTTTTTAGCGAAAATGTCATATGATTTTAACAACGAATTGAAAGACCTTTAAGATTAACCCCGTGAGGTTAAGAAGGAATCGGTGAACCCAAGTCTAACTTGGGAGAAGCTACAACCTCTTTACCCAACGGCGGTAAAGAGGTTTTTTAATGCCAATATGTTGACTGTAACGACGATTTAATTGTTTCCGTGAGAGCAAAACGTCTAAAAGTGATTTCACTCCACTATAAAGGGCGCTTTGCGAAAACGGCAAGGCGTTTAATTTTTAGGAGGAATTCACTATGATGCAAATCACCAAACCCGTAAGTTTTGAAAATGTTGTTAGTATGGAAGACCTTTCAGCAGAAGACGTTATGTCCTTTATCCATGAAGCAATTGAATTTAAGCAGGGCAAACAGGTTGAATTGGCCCGACCGGTTTATGCCGCAAATTTATTTTTTGAAAGTAGCACCCGGACACATACCAGCTTTGAAATGGCTGAACGAAAACTTGGCCTTCAAGTATTAAACTTTGATCCATCAAACAGTTCACTTAAAAAAGGTGAATCAATGGGGGACACTGTTAAGACATTTCAAGCAATTGGTGCGGATGTTGTTGCAATTCGGGATAAGAAAAATGAATATTACAAAGATTTGATCCAAGATCCTAACATTCATTTGGGTATTGCCAATGGCGGTGACGGCTCAGGCCAGCATCCATCACAATCATTGCTAGACATGATGACCATTTATGAAGAATTTGGTCACTTTGAAGGGTTAAATGTTGCCATCGTTGGTGATCTGACTCACTCACGGGTTGCCCGTTCAAATATGGAAGTTTTAACCAAGCTTGGCGCCCACGTCTTCTTCGGCGGCCCCAAGGAATGGTATACGGAAGACTTCCAGAAGTACGGCGAGTGGCTGCCAATTGATGAGTTGGTATCCCAAATGGATGTTATGATGTTTCTTCGGGTTCAGCACGAACGCATTGCCGCTGACGAAAATGGTAGTTTCTCCGCGGAACGTTATCATGAAACTTACGGCCTAACCCGTGAACGTGAACAGCGGATGCCGGAACACGCAATTATCATGCACCCGGCACCTGTTAACCGAGGGGTTGAAATCGCTGATGAACTAGTTGAATGTGATAAATCCCGTATCTTCCGGCAAATGGAAAACGGTGTGTTTGTCAGAATGGCGATTATGACCAGTATGCTTCGTTACCGGGGACTCGTAAAAAGCGAATATTAAAAACGACTTCCTATATATTATGACATTTAATAACATAACCTTATAAGTGAAGGGATTTTGACATAAAATGAAACGCGTGATAGCAAATGGTCGTGTTCTTGACGGTGACAAGCTGGTTAAACGAGATATTCTCATAGAAGATGGTCTGATCAAATCAATCGCACCGGTTATCCAGGCTGATAACGGTGTTGATGACGTCATCGATGCTCATGGACATTTTGTGAGTCCCGGCTTGGTTGATGTCCATGTCCATTATCGACAACCGGGGCAGGAGAATAAGGAAACCATCAAAACAGGCAGTCTGGCCGCCGCTCATGGCGGTTTTACGACGGTGTGTGCGATGCCCAACTTAAAACCGGCGCCCGATAATCCGGAACATTTAAAAGAGATTATGAAATTGAATCAAAAAGACGGCGTTGTTCATATTAAGCAATACGCAACCATTACAACGAATCGTGAAGACGATGAATTGGTTGACTTTGAAGCCCTGAAAAGAGCCGGTGCGTTTGCATTCAGTAATGATGGCAACGGGATTCAGAAAAGCAGTACGATGTATGAGGCTATGCAGCGGGCAGCGGATTTGAACATGGCAATTGTGGAACACGTTCAAGACGATGACTTAACGTACGGTGGCGTCTTAAACGATGGTGCTGCAAAACGGCTGCACGTTAAAGCAATGCCTTGGGTGAGTGAAACAGCGCAAGCTGCCAGGGACATTGAATTAGCACAAGCCACTGGGGTTCATTACCACATTTGTCACGCTTCATCCAAGCACACCGTAGCGTTGATTAGAGCTGCCAAAAAGGCGGGAATTCACGTTACAGCGGAGGTAACTCCGCACCATCTGTTATTGTCAGATGAAGATATTAAGGAAGATAATTCATATTATAAGATGAATCCGCCATTAAGAGGCGAAGATGATCGTCAGGCACTGATTGAGGGCTTGCTGGACGGGACAATCGATATGATTGCAACTGATCACGCCCCTCACACCAAAGCAGATAAGGATCAGCCAATTGCGACTGCCGCCTTTGGAATTACCGGTAGTGAGACGGCTTTCAGCACACTCTATACAACGTTTGTTAAGACTGGTCGTTTCACATTGGCTCAATTGATTAACTGGATGGCTAAAAAGCCGGCTGATGTCTTTAGTATGGCAGGGGCTGGCAGCCTGAAAATTGGTCAACCGGCAGATATTGCCATCTTTAATCTTGATGAAGCACACGTTATTAAAGAAAGTGCGTATCTCTCCAAGGGAAAGAATACGCCCTTTACCGGTAGGACGGTGTTTGGTGATACCGTTATGACACTGGTTGATGGTCAACCGGTTTATAAGAAATAAGCTGTTTAAAAACGGGTTTTAAACAGTTTCTTACCTAAATTAAGCATTAAAACGTCTAAAAAATAAAAGAGCACCTTGCCGGCAACCGAGTTTAACCCGGAATTGCCGGCAAGATGCTCTTTTACTTTAGAAATAACATATAGTAACTTACAGCAGACACTGCTTGTGCTGTGTTAACCGCGCCGCTTTTAATCCATTTAAGCACTTGTTGAAGCGGGACTAACTGACTATTGACGAATTCATCCTTATCAAAGTGGGTTTGAACCCGTTTTTGTGGATCAAATTTAATCAGCATTAGATCCGCAAATTGGTCCATGAAACCCTCCGAAGAAGTGATTCGGGTCATTTTAGTAACTGTATCGGCAATATAGCCAGTTTCTTCCTGCAATTCACGTTTGGCGGCCTGCTCACTGGTTTCGCCGGGATTGACAATTCCGGCAGGCAGCGATACGGAATCACTGTTGACACCGGCCCGGTACTCGCTAGTCATAACCACCTCTTCATTGGCTGTTATGGCCAAAATCGTAATGGTCGGGGCAGTTTTGATCAGATCCCGTTCAACCCTTAAGCCGTCTGGTGTTTCGATGTGTAATTGATCCACGGAAAACACCCGGCCCGTATAAACTGATTTTCGATTGATGATTTTTCCCGGTTGATGCCATGTTTGAAACATCTTTTCACTCCTTCAAAGAAATAAATACTACCTTAATCATAAACTTTTAAGCAGCCGGCTTCAAAGAAATTTCGGGAGTTATTGTTAACTGGTCAGCTTGATGCCGACAATGCTGACTAAAAGTAAAATAACAAATAGCCAGGTTAGCATTGAAAGTTTATCACCGAACAGAATAATGCCGGCAATGACCGTTCCAACAGCGCCAATACCGGTCCAAACCGGGTAGGCAATGCCAATTGGCAGCGATTTGGTTGCGTGTGCTAATAGTAGAAAGCTAATGATCATACCAACAATCGTGACGATGGTCCAATCCAGTTTGGTGAATCCATGACTGAACTTCATTGAAATTGCCCAAACAACTTCAAATAGACCTGCAATGATTAATGTTATCCAATTCATAAAAATTTCCTCCTCGTAGACGAAAAAAGTACCCCTCCTCAATTCCTTCTTAGACCTAACGGAATTGGAAAGCGTACTTAAAAAATTGCTACCCGGTGGCAGTCGTATTAATTATTATATAGCGTATCACATTTGAAGATGGCTGGCCAATTTTTTGCGTAACTTAATTAATGTTTCAGCACACGAACCCGAAATACAGCATCGATCTTGCCAAGCTTTTCGATCAATTTATTATCTTCCTCGTTCTTCAGATTATCGAGATCGATCATCGTGTAAGCAATGTCTTTTCGAGCGGCATTACTCATACTTTCGATGTTGATACCGGCGTTGGCCAAAGCAGTCGCAATTTGTCCAACCATGTTTGGGATGTTTTTGTGGATCAGCGTAATTCGGTAAGGGGCTTGGAATGGTACCTGAAGATTTGGCAGGTTCACGGAGTTTTGGATGTTGCCGGTTTCCAAATAGGTCATAATCGTATGGGCACCTTGAGTCGCACCATTTACTTCAGCTTCATCTGTTGAGCCGCCAATGTGGGGTGTTACGACGACATCATCACGATTTAACAGAATATCTTCGCCAAAATCGGTCATGTATGTTTGGAGATGGTGTGCGTCCAGTGCTTCGACGGCGGCCTGATTATCAACAATACCACCTCGTGAATAATTAAAGAGGTGAACGCCGTCCTTCATGACTGCCAACTGTTCCTTACCGATTAATCCGGTTGTTTCTTCGTTTTTAGGGACGTGGACGGTTACGTAGTCGGCACTTTTTAAAGCTTCGTCCAAAGTCCGGGCTCGGGTGATACTGGTTGAAATATGCCAAGCAGCATCCGATGATAAGTATGGGTCATAACCAATAACGTTCATTCCCAGGGCGCTGGCGGCGTTGGCTACTAATGAGCCGACATGGCCAACACCAATAACGGCTAATGTCTTGCCGGTCAGCTCGGTGCCCTTAAACTTGGTTTTATCGTGTTCGGTTCTCAGTGAAATATCCGCGCCACTGTTATGAGCGGAGTAGTCGGCGGCGTCAAACAGATTCCGAGAACTGGCAACCAGCAGCGAAATAATTAATTCCTTAACGGCGTTGGCGTTACTGCCGGGTGTGTTAAAAACCGCAATGCCGTTTTGAGTAGCCCGATCCAGCGGGATATTGTTAAAGCCAGCACCGGCCCGGGCAATAATCTTAAGACTCTTTGGAAACGTTACGTCATGTAAATTAACTGAACGTATCAGATAGGCGTCCGCGTTGTCGGTTTGATTAATCTGATAATTATCCGTGAACTGATCTAAGCCTGCTTGGGCAATTGCATTATATGTTTTTACTTGATACATATCTTTTCCCCCTAGTGTTGTTTTTCAAAATTATATAAGAAGTCGACCAGTGCTTGAACACCAGCTAATGGCATCGCGTTATACAGACTGGCCCGCAGACCGCCAACGCTTCGGTGACCTTTCAGGTTCTTTAAGCCGGCTTGATCCGCTTCGGCAATAACCTGTTTATCGAGCACTGGATCAGTTGTTTTAAATGGAATGTTTGTTAAAGAACGATCGGCTTTTTTGATGTCATTATGAAATAGAGTGGATTGATCCAGAAAGTCATAGAGGAGTGCCGATTTCTTTTTATTAAGTGCTTCGATGCCGGCAATGCCGCCCTGCTGTTTTAACCATTTAAGAACCAAACCGGTAGCATAAATGGCAAAAACCGGTGGCGTATTGAACATGGAGTTCTTCTTAACGAATAGTTCGTAGTTTAGGATGCTGGGAATGTGATCGACATGGTTGACCAGGTCATCTCGGACAATGACGACAGTAACGCCGGCAGGACCTAAATTCTTTTGAACACCACCGAAAATCAAACCAAAATCGCTTACTTGATATTCTTCAGCCATGAAATTGGAGGATAAGTCGCCGACCAGCGTTACATCACCGTGTTCGGGAAGCGTATGATAAGCCGTTCCCTCAATCGTATTGTTGGTAGTGATGTGGAGATAGTCGTAGTCACTGGCAGAAATAGCGTGTGGCATATGTGGCAGTTCCTGATAATGCTTATCTTTGGTAGAGTCGAGAACGTCTACGGTAACACCTAGGTTGGCAGCTTCATCGCCAGCCCGGGTTGCCCAGTGGCCGCTGTCCAATAAAGCGATCCGCTTGTGCTTGGTTGCAAGATTCATTGGAACAGCCGCAAATTGACCGGTGCCGCCGCCTTGAAAAAACAGAATATGGTAATTATCAGGAACATGCATCAGGTCTTTGATATCCTGCTTGGCTGTATCGATAATCTTATCGAACATTTGAGAACGATGAGAAATTTCGAGGATACTCATCCCAGACCCTTGTAACGAAGGCAATTCCTCCTGAATCTGCTTAATAACCGGGTCGGGAAGCGTGGCCGGACCTGCTGCAAAATTATATACCGTCATGTGCTAAAACTCCCTTTCAAAAAGATAGCCCTCACAGTAGTTAACTAACGCTGTGAGGCTGGTGGTGCATTTTTAACGGCCTCACAGTGATGCTGACGTTCATCTATGTAAGGCCTTTGTCATTCATTCAAATCAAAAGATAGCCTACATAGATGTCACTGTAGACCAGGAGGATGATACGACTCGCTTAAAACTGCTTAAAATAACGTTCATTGCCAAGACCTCCATCTCTTTCTAATTAAAATCTAACAGAACGGTGACAGAATTGCAACCTAATTTTGGTAATAAGTAAATAAAATCTACTTATTTTGATTTATTATTCGGAATTTGCCGAAAGTTCGGCTTTTTCTTTAATTGTAAATATGCGATAATACTTTAAAACCCCTTGGAGGAATTTTAAATGACTGATTTTTATTTTGTTCGTCATGGTCAAACAGCGGCCAACGCTGCCGGTTTAAAGCAGGGAACAATTAATACTAAAATTACTTTTTTAACGGAAACCGGAAAGAAACAAGCGCAAACGGTGCACGAACATTTTGATATATCGTTTGCGGACAGAATTGTGGCAAGCCCACTACAGCGGACAAGAGACACTGCTGACATTCTAAATCAGAGCGCGCACCTACCGATAACTTATGACAAACTGCTTCTCGAAATATCGTACGGGAATTGGGATGGCTCTAAAAATGCGGATCTGGAAGCTGAATATCCCCAGGTTTTTGACCATGTTTTAAATGATGTGCTGCCAAGTTACGCGCCACTTGCTCATGGTGAAACGTTCACGCATGTAATTGACCGGCTGATCATTTTATGTCTGTTACGGCGCAAAAGTATCAGGATGAAAAAATCATTGTGGTAACACACGGTTTCACGATTAAGGCGGCGGTCTTGGCAGCACTGGGACGCCCTGACAATCCGATGGTCGTTGAAGAACCCGATAACTTAAGCATTACCAGAATTACCCGAAAGGCAAGTAGTGATAATTACTATTTGCGTTATTATAACCGGGTAGTTGATTCAAAATTCTAATATAGTTTGACAAATGTTCCTAATTCCGCTATATTAATGGCACTAAGTAACGAAGGAGGAAGCCGTCATGCAAATTTCAGCTGCTAAACGAATGTGTTGTTCAATGTGTCCGGATCGCGTTAGCGCTGATGACGGCTTCTTTGGTAAATAATCGTTTAGCGGTTCTATATAGCCCATGGTGGAGATTTATTTGACCAAGGGTGGATTGTGTAACGATTGCCGAAAGTGTCTCAATTTCAGTGCTAATGCTGGAATTGGGGCACTTTTTGTTTACTTTGAATTTTGAAAATAAGGTGGCGGTTGGTTGCGTTCCAAATGTCAGATGAAACGGTTTAAAGAACAGTTTAATTTATTGGAGGGAAAAACATGCGTCATTTTAAGTCAGTATTATTATTGGTGATTGCAGGCGTACTAACGTTAACATTGGCGGCTTGCGGCAAATCAGCAACCAAGCAGTCATCAGCAAAGAAGCAGACATTGAATTTAAGCACCACGGCACCACTGGATACAATTGATATTTCAAAGTCTTCCGGTTATGGTCAAACTGGAAACGTTTTTGAAAGTTTTTATCGTTTGGGTAAGAATGGCAAACCGACTGCCGGTCTTGCCAAAAGCGGCAAAGTGTCAAAAGACGGCAAAACATGGACGTTTAAGTTGCGCGACGCAAAATGGAGTAACGGTGATAAAATTACCGCGCAGGATTTTGTTTACTCCTGGCGGCGAACTTTAAATCCCAAAACTAAATCGACGTACGCTTATCTGTTTAGCGGCATTAAAAACGCGGATGCCGTTAATGCCGGTAAAAAAGCGCCCAGTACTGTCGGCATTTCAGCTCCTGATAGCAAGACGGTAGTGATTAAATTAGATAAGCCGATTGCCTACTTTAAGGTTTTGATGGCTTATCCACTGTTTGGCCCTCAAAATCAAAAAGTAGTTGAGAAATATGGTAAGAAGTATGGTACCAAGTCACAATACATGGTTTATTCCGGTCCCTTTAAAATTCAAAATTGGAACGGTACCGGTAATAAATGGCAATTTGTAAAAAATAATCAGTATTGGGATAAAAAAGTTGTTAAACTTCAAAAAATCAGCTATACAGTTGTCGGCAGTCCGACTACCGGATTGGAATTATACCAGCAGGGTAAGTTGGATTTAACACCATTGTCTAACCAGCAAATTAAGAACTATCAAAACAATTCTCAATTTAAACAATACCCGTATTCCTTCATTGGCTATTTGCAATACAACTTTAAGGACAGTAATCGAATTAAGCGGGCCGCCTTTAACAACAAAAATATCCGTTTAGCGATGTCTTTGGCAATCGATCGTTCTGTACTGACTAAAAAGGTGATGGGCAATGGGTCAAACACGCCTAAAGGATTCGTTGCTTCCGGTTTGGCTAATGATCCCAAGACAGGTGAAGACTTTGCCAAGCAACAGTATGTCAAAGGAACCGTTGACTACAATCCTAAGCTGGCTAAGCAGTATTGGGAAAAAGGCCTGAAGCAAATTGGTCAAAAGAAGCTTAATGTTACGATTATGGGTGCTAATGACAGCTCGGATGATCCGGCTACCAGTGCTATTACCCAGTATTTAAAAGCCCAATACGCAAAAGTCTTACCTGGATTTGACCTGCAAATTCGGAATGTGCCAAGTCAAAATGCGCAGCAGGATGCCTTAAAGGGTGATTTCGACATTTATTTGACTGGTTGGGGCGGTGATTTTAATGATCCGATTACCTTCCTGCAAATTCCGGAATCCAACACATCGTATAATTACGGCAAGTATAAAAACGCTAAATATGATGCTTTAATCAACAAAGCGCAGAATCAGGATGCCAATAATGTGGATAAGCGTTGGCAGGATCTGGTTCAAGCAATCCGACTTTTCAATGGTGATCAGGGCATGACACCATTGTACCAGCAGGTTACCTCATATCTTCAGCGGTCGAGCCTGAAGGGGGTTATTCACAATACGGCTGGAACGCAGTGGAGTTATAAATATGCTTATAAGAAGTAATAATTGACAATAACTTAAAGGGGCTGAGACAGAAGTAATTTTGTCTCAGCCCCTTTGGGTAATCGCGATTATTACCGTAGAAAACGCCGCCGAAAGGCAACTTTAGTGAAGCAAAGCATACAGCCAATAAATTAGAAACCCCAAGCAGAGACCCATAGACCCATTGATTAAAATTTTAACGGAACAGACAAACGTTTCCCGCTTAACCTGTTTGTGGGTGAATAGGCGCATCTGCTTAATCATAAAGGGTAACGGCACGATGATAGCGATTAATGTAATTGGGTAAACGCCGATATAAATAGCGATTAAAACCAAGGCAATTGCCAATCCGTTTAAAATATTCCAGATAAAAACGGCGGGTTTTACGCCTAAGTAGTGCACAATGGTGTGTCGCTTGTTCATTTCATCTTCGTGGGCATCACAGATGTTATTAGCAAACATAATATTAGCAATCCAGACAAATTCCGGAGAAGCTGCAAGTAAAATTTCCAATAATAACGGCCAATGCCACTGGAAAATTTGATAGGAATTTATGTAAACTGAGATTAGCGTGATCATGACGCCCATTGTAAAGCCGGATGCCAATTCACCAAAGGGGGTGCTGGAAATCGGGATCGGCCCGCCGGCGTAAAGTAATCCGATTAGAAAGCAAAAAATCCCCATCCACAAAAGCGGCAGGCCAACTTGAACGGTGAGATAAATCCCAATTAGTGCGGCAACCCCAAACATCGTTGCATCATAACTTGAATTAGACGGATTGACAGGTGTTCACGGCCAATAATATTGGTACCGGTTTTGTAAATTTCTTGATCGGAATGTCGATAATCACTGTAATTGTCCCAAATATCGACAAACATGTTAAACAGAAACATGGCAATAAAAAATAAAATGGCATTGACGGCATTAACTGAATTTAAAAAGTACCAACTGAAGAATAAACCCACAATAAACGGGAAAACGCTGGCAGATTTAGCTTTAAATTCGACCAATTCCAAGAAATTTGCTAAACTCATTTAAATCCTCCATAATAAAAATAAATTTGAAACAACCTTGATGCTAAAGATTAAAACGTCATATACAATTATATAACAAACCGTCAAATAAGTGAGGAACCAAAAATGACTCAAACCAACAAAACACCTGAATCAAAAGTTGAATCACTTTTTAATAAAATTGCACCAAATTACGATAAGATGAATTCGCTCATTAGTCTTGGCAATCATCAACGCTGGCGAAAAATCGCCATGCAGCGTTTGGAAGTCCAACCCGGCAACTTTGCGATCGATCTTTGCTGCGGCACCGGTGATTGGACTATTTCACTAGCTAAAGCTGTTGGGCCGGCTGGTCAGGTAGTGGGACTGGATTTCAGCAAAGAGATGCTTAAAATTGCTGATGAAAAGATTAAAGCTGCCGGTGTGGCAGACCGAGTAACCTTAGTTGAAGGAGACGCCATGCACCTGCCCTTTGATGATAATAAGTTTGATGTTGCTACCATTGGCTTTGGTTTGCGTAACGTTCCCGATGCCGATCAGGTCTTACGTGAAATGGTTCGCGTGGTTCGAACAAATGGCAAGATCGCCTGTTTGGAAACGTCTCAACCCACTAATCCGGCGATTAAACTGGGCTGGAGTGCCTATTTTAAAACTGTTCCGGTGATGGCGAAGCTGGCGGTCGATAAGTATCGTGAGTACCACTACCTGCAACGGACGACCAAGCAATTTGTTTCAGCGGAAAAGCTGGCGCAAATGTTTGAGGACGCCGGGATGCATAATGTAACCTATCGGACGTTTACGTTTGGTGCGGCGGCACTCCATTTGGGAAGAGCCTGATTAACGGCTTAAAAATAGTTGAAGTCCCTAATGTTAAAGATAATTTTACTGTGGTATAATTTCGGCAATTCTGCTCAGTTGATTTTGTGAACAGAAATTTTATCGGAAGAGAAGATGATTATTTGACAAAAGAAGTTGCAACCAAGAAAGCGCCAAACGCTGTTGGGCCATATTCACAAGCTGTCCAAACCGGTAATACACTTTACTGTTCCGGCCAAATTGGTCTGGAGCCGACAACCGGAAAGTTAGTTAGTGCCGACGTGGTGGATCAAGCGACGCAAGCCTTACATAACCTCCGCGAAGTTGTTAAAGCAGCCGGTTTTAATTTCGATGATATTGTTAAGGTAACAGTCTTTATGGCCAACATTGCCGATTTTGGCAAAGTTAACCAGGTTTATGACCAGTTCTTTGGTGGTGCTGAGGTGTTGCCGGCTCGATCAGCTGTTGGGATTGCTGGCCTACCATTGGGTGCCCAAGTTGAAATTGAAGCAATTGCGGTTAAGGATTAATTCAAGAAATCAAAAGCAGTAACCGGAAACTTTACGGTTACTGCTTTTTTGACTGATAAAAAGCATGCTTTAAATAGCTGAACTATGGTTTTAAGCCCTTCAAAAGAAACTCGGCGGCTTCCCGGCTGACCTGTTCAATATTGATTGTCTGGCGGGCCAACGCTGCTGGTAAAACGTAGCCCATAATTGTTGTAACAATGTAACGGAGAATCCGATTGGTTGGCCATTTAACCAATTGGCCGGTCTCTTGATATTTTTTAAAAATTGATGCCATTGGCCCAACAAGTAGTTTTTGGAAATGGTTTTCCAATCTGGAAACAATTGCTTCGTTGGTAGTCACTTCGTGGAGAATAATTCTGAGCTGGGGCATATTGTCAAAAGCAAACGTCATTCGGTTCCTGATAAGTGCAAGAAGAAAATCGTTGAAATCCGGGAATGATGTTTTGGTCATCTCGGCCGTGAATTTTGCTACAGCTTTCGGAAGCACTTTTTGAATAAATGGTTCTATGATCGCGGCTAAGATGCCCTCTTTGGTTTTAAATTGTTTATAAACGGTACCTTCGGAAACACCGGCTGATTGAGCAATGTCGTGCGTACTGGTCCGTTCAAAGCCCTTCTCGGAAAAAAGCTTCAGGCTGGCGGTTAAGACCGCTTTTTGTTTTGCTGTCAGGTTGAGTTCACTTAAACTTTCAGTAATTAATGATTGAATGTAGCTGTTTGCCATAGGGGATCTCCTTTAAACTTGTCGGTAGCGGCGCATTGAAACCAGGTTCAAAATGAGGAATAAAATTGCAAAGCCCACTAAAATGCTTAGCTTGGGTAGGATAGTTAAAAAACCAACGCCCTTTTGAATCACGTTGCTCATGGCACTGGCACCGTAATAAAGTGGCATGATTCGAGCAATCGGTTGAAGCCAATTGGCCATTTGGTCAATCGGGATAATACCCGAAAAGAAAATCTGGGGAATGACAACGACCGGAATAAATTGGACCATTTGAAATTCCGAGGTGGCAAAGCTTGAGATGAAAAGCCCCATTGCCAAGGCAACAAAGGCTAACAGAATATTAATCAGTAAGATATTCCAAATACTCCCCAAAATTTGCATTTTAAACGCAAAGATCGTAAAACCGACAATTAACATGGTTTGGATAAGTGCAAAAATGCCATAACCTGCCAAGTAGCCACTGATAATTTCACAGCGTTTAATTGGTGTCGCCAGCAGCCGGTTAAGGGTTCCGGTTGTCCGTTCGCGTAACAGAGCGATACCTGAAATCAAAAAAACAAAAAAGAAAACCACAAACCCGATCATAATTGGCAGTAAAGTGTCAAAGAAAGTTGAATGACTGCTGCCGTAAAGATAGTGAGTTGTAACCGAATAGTTGGTGGTATCCGATTTTGGCGATGCCTTTAAAAGCGGTTTTTGATTAGATGGCCGACCTGCTGGTGTTGTTTTGACATTTGCTAAAGCTGCCTGTAGTTGGCTGATGACCCGTTGTTGCGCTTTAATTGCCGTTTTTTGTGCTTTGACAGCTGTTCGAGCAGCGGCCATTTTTAATTTAATCTGAGCTTTTTGGAGACTCTGTTTTAAAATCGCACTCTTACTTTGATCACTATTTTGCAGTGTCAGCGTTATTTTATCACTTTTTTGAGAGATCATCCCGGCATAGTCATGCTCCCTGATAATCTTTTTGGCACTGGCCGACGATGAAACAGTATGCAGCTTAACATGATTGTTTTTGATTGCTTTAATTAGCACTGGATCGACACTTCGAACGCCTAAGGTGGCGGTTTGATCCGTATTAGACTGAAACAGAAAATACATGAGTGTCAAAATTAGGAGTGGGGCCAGAAACATGAGTGCCAGCGTTCGTTTATCGCGAAGCATTTCTGTTAATACTCGTTTAATCATTTGTAATGTGCGCATCTTGGTTCCTCCCTGCCTTTAAAAAGACATCTTCAACCGTTTTGACGTGATAATCTTTAATGAGTTGCGCAGGGGTTCCCTGTGCAATAGCAGCGCCTTTTCGAATCATCATTAATTGGTCCGATTGTTCGGCGTCTTCCATGACATGTGTCGTTAATAAGATCGTTTTTCCAGTTTGGGCAATTCGGTGAAGCTCCTGCCAAATTTGTTGGCGAAGTTCAGGGTCAATTCCCACCGTCGGTTCATCAAGAATCAGTAATTCCGGATTTGAAACTAATGCGATTGCCAAGGATAATCGCCGCTTCATCCCACCGGAATAGTCTTTAACAAATTTATCAAGATCGGCGGTTAAGTTAACGATTCCTGCCGCATAAGAAATCCGTTTCTTTAATGGTTTCGCCCGAATTCCCTGCATAACACCAAAAAATTTAAATTTTCACGGGCTGTTAAGGCACTGTATAGCGCATCAGTTTGCGCCATGTAGCCGATTTTTCCCAATAATTGACGATTTGGCATTGGTTGACCAAGAACCGTAACATTTCCCTTTTGTGGTCGCAACATGCCCATGATGGTGCTGACCAAGGTAGTTTTTCCGGCACCGCTGGGACCGATTAAGCCAAGAATTTCACCATTATGGACAGTTAAATTAATATCCTTTAGAACGATGGTTCGGCCATATCCCTGCTGGAGATCCGAAACTTGAATGGTTATTGACATGATTATCACTTTCCTTTTTAGTGAGTAAGCTCTCACTCACTAGTATAATAAAAAATCCAAAAGGTGCAAGCCTAACAGCAGCGTGCGGAGCTAGGCAGGCTTAAACCAGTGAGCGGCGTTAACCTGGAATATGAAACAATCCGGCCCCAATTTAAAAGTGGCTTGCTTTCGCTCAGTAAAACGGTTATGATAAATGCGTAAGCTATTCTAAGGAGTTTTTAATCATGACAAAATCAAGTGAAACTCAATTGAATACTTGTCGTTATTACTTTTGGTTTTTCCAGATCTGATCTGTGATAAGCCAAGAGGTTTTCGTGATGGAAATTAAAGGCCGCACAGATCAAGCAATTGGCTGTGCGGGATAAAACCAATTAAGGTGGGTCCTTTCAGTCAATGATGGCTGGGAGGACCTACTTTTTTAGGAGGAAATTGCAATGAGTAAGTTATCGGACAAAATGAATAAACGGGTGGCAGCGTTAACACCTTCATCAATTTTGACGTTTAATCAACGGGTTTCCAAGATTCCGGATATTGTAAAGTTAACGTTGGGAGAACCTGATTTTAATACGCCGGAACACGTCAAAGAGGCTGCCATTAAGGCAATTAATGGTAATGAGAGTCATTATACCAATTCACGTGGCACACTTGGCTTGCGAAAAGCAGCTACCAATTACTTAAATAAAAAATATGGTGTCCAATATGATCCGGAGTCTCAAATCTTAATTACGGCAGGAGCTACCGGGGCAATCTATTCTGCTTTGACGGCGATGCTGAATCCCGGTGACACCGTTATTATTCCAACACCGATTTTCCCACTCTATATTCCAATTGCCATGCTGGGTGGTGCCAAACCGATTTTCGTTGATACCTCTGACAATGGTTTCATCCTGTCACCGGAAAAGCTTGAGCAGGTGATCGAAGAAAACAAGGATACTGTTAAAGCGGTTATCTTAAATTACCCAACCAACCCAACCGGTGTTACCTATCATCGGGAGGACCTCCAGAAATTGGCGGATGTTATTTCCAAGTATGACATTTTTGTTTTGAGTGATGAAATTTACAGTGAATTAACTTATGATGGCACCCATGTTTCGATGGGGTCGATTTTACCGGAACAGGCCTTGGTCATGAACGGGGTTTCCAAGTCCCACGCTATGACCGGTTGGCGGATCGGCATGATTTGCGGTCCGGCTGATGTGATTAGTGAAATTGGGAAAGTCAGTGAATTTACGATTACGTCGGCGACTACCAACGCTCAGGCAGCGGCTGAAGAAGCTTTTAAGAACGGGATGGACGATGCGGCACCAATGCGAAAAGAATATATGAAACGACGTGATTTACTCATCGATGGCTTGTCAAAGGCTGGCTTCTCATGCCTAATCCAAATGGTGCTTTCTATATTTTTGCCAAAATTCCGGCTGGCTTGAACCAGGACAGTGTGGCGTTTTGCAATCAATTGGCGGATGAAGCAAAGGTTGCTGTTATTCCAGGGGCTTCATTTGGACCAGGCGGTGAAGGCTATGTTCGAATTAGTTATGCGGCTAGCGAAGTGGATTTGAAAGAAGCGGTTTCCCGGATTCAGAAGTTTGCGGCTGAAAGAGTTCATGCTTAACGTTAGTTTTTGGCTTTATGCAAGTGCATGTTAATTTGAAGAAATGAGGCTATAAATCAGATGAAAATTTTAATGTATACTGTTAGACCAGATGAAAAGGGTCCAATCGACGAGTGGCAAAAACAACATCCCGATTATCAAATTGATACCAATACCGTTCCGTTAAATGCTGAAACCGTTGATTTGGCAAAGGGCTATGACGGCGTGATTATCCTACAGCATGCTTCTATTCCGGATCCGGTTGTTTACCAAAAGCTAAAGGAATTCGGCATCAAGCAATTATCGCTTCGAAGCACGGGATATGAAATTATTAATTTAAAAGCGGCTACTGAGAACGGTTTGGCTGTCACCAATGTGCCGGGCTATTCACCGCGGTCGGTTAGCGAATTAGTGCTTGCGGATGTCATGTATCTGTTGCGCCACCTGGGTGAAGTTCGCGAACGTGAAGAACATGGTGATTTCCGGTGGACTAATACGGAAGCTAAAGAAATTCATACGCTAACGGTTGGCATTATTGGTGCCGGTAAAATCGGTAGTGCGGTTGCCAGAATTTTTCGAGCGCTCGGTGCCACGGTGATCGCTGCCGACCCTATTCATCGGCCGGATTTAAATGATACGGTGACATATGTGGACCATGAAACGGTTTATAAAACGGCTGATATCGTAACAATGCACACGCCGCTGACTGATGAAACCCATCATATGATTGATGCCAGGGTCTTTAAAGAAATGAAGCCAACGGCAATTTTCATTAACGCTTCCAGAGGACCAGTCGTTAAAACCGAGGATTTAGTTGACGCGTTGAACAAAAAGGAAATTGCGGCAGCCGCAATTGACACATTTGAGGGCGAAACACCGATTGTTAATCACGATTTAACCGGTAAGTCCTTAAATAATGATAATCTGGAAAAGCTGTTAGCGATGCCTAATGTCAACGTGAGTCCGCATATTGGTTTTTATACGGAAGTTGCCGTTCAAAACATGGTGGAAATTACGTTAAATGATGTTGATACGATTTTAAAGGGCGGTCAATCATTGCATCAGGTGAATTAATCCAAATTGCAGTGGTTAATTGACCTTGAAATGAATGGGAAAATGGTCTGTCGTTAAAGACGGGCCATTTTGGATGACGGGGTTGGATACGAAAACGAAAATGATAAATGGGAGTGGTTGGATGCGGCGAACAGATCGGGAAGTTACGGATATCGAACAGATTAAATCAATTTTGGAAGATGCCGATGTGATTCAGCTTGGCATTCGAACAGCGGATTATCCTTACGTTGTGCCGACTAATTATGGCTATGAGTTTGATGATGATAATAAACTAACGCTGTTTCTTCACGGTGCGCCGGTTGGCCGAAAACGCGAACTAATCGCTAAAGACGGTCGAATCGGGTTTGCGATTGAAACACCCGGCCAACTGCTGTACCCGAAAGATCCGGCTCACCAGACACCAAGTTTTAAATATCGAAGTGTCATGGGAAGTGGATTAGCCGAATTGGTTGATGATTTAAAACAAAAGCGGCACGCTCTCCAGCAGATTGTCCGTCACGAGGCTGGTCATGAATGGGCCGATTTACCAGTCGAAGCAGTTGCCCACGTTGGTATCATTCGAATTAACGTGAATAATTACACAGCTAAAGCGAATCCCGGCGATCAGGAAAAGTATCTTGAAAAGTAATTATCAATTATCGGTTGTCCATTAGGGTAACCGGATTTATGATAATGGTAGCGTTAACAATTAATTTTAATGTCTGGGGGTTCACAACATGTTCTTCATTGATACGTCACGAAACGGTAAGCCGGTTTATGATCCGATTGTTAATCAGTCGCTTGATAATTATTTGGTCAATGATTTGCGCTTACCCGGCCACGGCTTAATAATGTATGTTAACCAGCCGGCAGTTATTATCGGTGTTAATCAGAACGCTTATGCGGAAGTTAATATGCCATACCTGAAACAAAAAGGGATTAAGCTGGTTCGGCGAACATCCGGTGGCGGCGCCGTCTATCACGATTATGGCAACATTATTTTTGAAAATATCGTGATTGATGATGACGCTCATTTCGGTGATTTTAAATATTTTGCGCAACCGATTATTGCGGCACTGCACGATATGGGGGCAGTGGATGCGCAGATGCGTGGCCGAAACGATATGGTTATTGGAAATAGTAAGTTTTCCGGAATGACAATGTTTAAAGTTGGCCAATCATACGCGGCTGGCGGGACGTTGATGTTTGATTTGGATATGGATGTTGCTTCCAAAGTGTTAACACCGGAAGCAGACAAACTGGCTTCAAAGGGCGTTAAATCGGTTCACAGCCGAGTCACCAATGTGAAGCCTTACTTGGATGTCCAGTATCAGCAAATGGATATCGAGGCTTTTAAGCGGGCGCTTTTACTGCGGTTGTTTAAAGTTGATGCTCTTGACCAGATTAAGACTTATCATCTGAATGATCATGATTGGTCGGTTATTGACGATCGGCTGAAGGGAAAATATGATACGGATGAATGGAACTATGGTCAGAATCCGGGCTTTGATTATTATGTTTCCAAGCACTACGACATCGGAACGGTCAGTTTTAATTATTCACTCTCGGCCGATCAACGGATTTCGGATATTAAAATCTATGGCGACTTTATTACCGGTGGGGATATTGGTGTGATTGAACAGGCACTTAGAGGTACGCAATTAACCAGGGAGGCGCTGGTAAAGGCACTTGATTTAGCTGATTTAACTGCTAATTTAGGTGCAATCACCCCCGAAACACTGGCCGATTTATTGTTGGAAAAAACACCCACAAGGACAAATTAACGAGGATACAGATTTAATACCATAAAAATACAAACGGTCAAACTTATGTGATGAGAATTCATTAAGGATGACCGTTTTTTTTGCGCTATTTCCCGGGAATTCAAGTTAAATTGTGTACGAGCTAAATAGTTGAAACGCACCTTGGAAGTCGGTATACTTTAAACAGTTAGGTACCTAAATATTTAAAAATCGATTTAAGTCAATTAAACAGGGGGCGTGAAATGATGCAGCAGCAACAAGCCCAAACTAAAACAGCTCAAAGAAAAGCAGCTAAAATCGAAACCGAAAACCATGTTACAATGACCGGCATGTTTAAATTTGTGTTTGGCACCGTCTTGAAACGGCCGTGGGTATTGGTATTAAATGTTGTCGTATTGACAGTTTTATCACTGATGGATTTTTTACTGCCACAGTTCAACCAATACATTATTGATCACGTAATTCCCAACAAGAGTGTCAGTCAACTGATCATTGTTGTGGGGTTGTTATTGTTAACCGTTACAGTCTCCGGAATTTTTACGTATTTATCGACTTATTGGATGGGAATCATGAGTCAGGGAGCTATCACAAATTTGAGAAATCAACTGTATCGCTACCTGATTCGCTTGGATACCCACTTTTTCGAGTCAAGTAAAACCGGTGATTTAATGGTTCGATTAACGTCGGATATCAATAACCTGCAGAATTTGATTTCGCCAAACATGTTGTCATTAATTGGCAGTTTATTTACCTTTGTGGGCGTCTTGGGATTCATTTATTTTGTTAATTGGCAGATGGCTTTAGCAGTCAGTTTGACTTTTCCGTTTATTTTTTTGGTTGTCCGGATTTTTCGAACGCGAATCAGAAACTCATATCGAAAAGCCCGGCAATCACAGGCACTAATGACTAATCAATTGCAGAATACACTGACTGAAATTCAGTTGATTAAGAGTTATACAACCGAAGATTTGGAAACCGGCCGCTTCGATAAACTAGCCAATATGAACAAAGATAACATTATTGAAGCAACCCGAAACCAGGCAATATTCTCGCCATTAATTAACTTTATTGAATATTTGGGAACGGCGATTGTTTTGTTATTGGGAACTATTTTTGTTTTTAAAAAGCAGTTAACCCTTGGTGAATTGGTTGCCTATCTGAGCTATGTTGGTATCTTACAAAGTCCGATCAGTTCATTTTCCAGGTTACTGAACCAATTTCAGCAATCGTTGGTTTCCTATGGCCGAATTATGGATATTATGGCATTAAAGCCAAAGATTTTGGACGCCCCGGATGCCGTTGATTTCCCCAAAATAAAAACGGGGGTTACTTTTGACCACGTGACGTTTACCTATCAACTGGATGATGCTGAAAATACGCATAAGCCGGCTATTCGCGATGTCAGTTTTGAAATACCATTTGGTAAACAGACCGCATTAGTGGGGCACTCGGGCGCCGGCAAATCGACCATTACCGAATTACTCGATCGCCTGTACGACATTGATAGTGGTCGAATTGCGTTTGACGGGGTTTCAATTAAAGATATCAAGTTACGGTCGTTACGGCAGAACATTGCAATTGTATCGCAGGACATCTTCATTATTGACGGGACAATTGCCGACAATATTAAGTATGGCACACCAAGTGCAACGCAGGACCAGTTATGGGAAGTGGCTAAATTAGCTGATATTGACGCGTTCATCAAGGGATTGCCGGATCAAATGAAAACTCAGGTTGGCGAGCGGGGAATTAAATTATCCGGAGGCCAAAAGCAGCGATTAGCGATTGCCAGGGCACTGTTAAAGGATGCTCAAATTGTGGTGCTTGACGAAGCAACTGCATCACTGGATAATGAATCCGAAAAAACGATTCAGCACGCGCTGGAAAATTTGATGGCCCAACGGACCTCTTTGGTGATTGCCCACCGGTTATCAACGATTCACAACGCTAATCAGATTTTGGTTGTGGATGATGGTAAAATCGTTGAACGGGGAGATCATCAACACCTAATGGCCCAAAACGGTTATTATAAGCAACTGTATGAAGCTCAGTTTGAATAGAAAGAAGCAGCGCTTGAAGCCATGATGACTTTAAGCGCTGTTTTTTGAATTAAAAAGTGTGGTTTGAAGTTAAAATTTCAGGAACGTGATTAACCAACAAGTTTGCGATACCACTATGGCTGTTATAGGCGATCCCTTCAAATTCACGTTTGGGAGTAAATGCGTTCCATTGAAAACTATGATTTGTTAGATGACCATTGCCGTTTAAACCACTTTTCGGGAAGCTGGCAATTGAGTCATCCGAAATCATTAGTAAGCGTTTGCGTTTTGGGTTGTAAGCCATACTTTGAATTCGGGTTCCGGGTAAATGGCGAAGCTTTTGTTTTGTTAGACGAAATTTGACGGATTTGTGATGAATCCGACCTTTGTAGATATAGGCACACCAGCCGGGATACGACCAAAAATAAGCATTGCCGCTTTTATCAAATGTTAGATCGTGACCACCTGGGACACTCATACCGTGACTTTTGAGACGAAAACGGATGGCATGGTCTGGCCGGAGTGTTTTTAAATTAATATGTTGGATGTATCCCCAGTTATTGACAGGAACCCGCGGGGCTTTTTCTTTATCACGCCACATATACATACCGTGATTTTTCCAGTTATAAGCCAGCGACTGTCCGTGCCCTGTTATAAAAAGGGGACCGGCTTTGATCGCTTTATGAATCTGTTTTTGAATATGGGTATAGTGATTTTTCTTTTTAACGTAGGCATCTCGTAATTCAGTTGGGTGCAGACGAACGCCTAAAGCATCAAGTGCTTTTGTGTTAAAACGGACGATTCGCCCCTTGTTGTGGCGTGAAGTTGGGCAATAAACGATATACAGATATTTTTTACCCGTCATCGCGATTGATTGCGGATTACCCCAGTGTTGGCCATTTTTACCCGGAAAAGGCAGTATATATCGAGTAGTAAAATTAACGGCTTTGCCCCTTATGGCGGTGATGGTGTGGCGATGAACAGCAGACATCACGCGTTTGTAATGAGCAGGAACGTGGACATAGTGGACAGCTTTGTTGTTTAAAAAACGCATGTGGCTGCGATGATAAATTAGGGCTGATGAACGCTGATGATAAATTACAAACTTAGCGTTGGCAGTTATTGGGCAAGTTAAAAAGATAGTTGTTAACCCCAAAATGAAGAAAAAGATTCGTGGTGACTTCACATGATATGCCCCCTCAGGCATTGGTTTTAGATAAAAATATCAGACTCCTCTATAATAGTTTATTTATGGAAAAATGCAAATGCATGTGGATACCTTGAAAACTTTCGTGATGTAGTTGTCGCTGATTAAGCACCGTTTTATTTTAAAGAATAGAAAAAAGACCAAACAAAATTGTTCAGTCTTTTCAAAAACTATTAAGCATTAATTGCTTCGGCAAGTGCTTCTTCAATTGCTGCCGGTTTGGTAATTGGGGCGTAACGGTGGATTAGTTGACCATCGCGACCGATTAAAAATTTCGTATAGTTCCACTTGATCTTGCCGTGACCCGCTGCCTTTTTTAAATAAGTAAACAACGGGTCTTCATCTTCGCCATTCACCGCAACCCGTTTCGTCATTGGGAAGGTAACGCCATAGTGAAGTTGACAGTAGTCTGCGGTCTTTTCATCGGTTTCGAGTTCCTGGTGAAATTGATTGGAAGGTAGTCCTAAAACAACCAGCCCCTGGTCTTTGTACTTCTTGTAAAGCGCCTCCAAACCTTCTAATTGCGGTGCCAAGCCACATTTGCTGGCTGTGTTTACAATCAAGAGAACTTTGCCCTGATAGTCTTTTAAATGAAGCGGCTTACCGCCCATTTCGGTTTCAGAAAAGTCATAAATTGATGCCATATTTTTCACGCTCCTTTTTTTGCTTTTGGTTAAATAAATTGTACGCTATTAGTTATTGGCAAACAAGTAAACGTGATCTTCACCCGCTACTCGTTTGACTTTAATGCTTCAACCATATCAACCCGCTTGAGGTGTCGGTGTGCAACCCAAATGACGATGAAGTTGAATAAAATCATTAAAAGCGTTGAAACAACGTACCATTGAATATGGATGGTGAGTGGGAAAACAACCGTTGGCGTTTCGGCTTGATGAAGGACGTAAGCAGTTAGTAGGTTGCCGAAACCAAAGCCAACAATAATCCCGACAATTGCCAAAACGATATTTTCTCTGGCAATGTACATGGTAACTTCACGATCAAAGAAACCGAGAACCTTAATTGTGGAAAGTTCGCGAATCCGTTCTGAAATGTTAATATTGGTCAGATTATACAGAACTACGAATGACAGGATTCCGGATAGCAAAATAAAAATCAAGACAACCGGGTTCATTTGTTTGGACATATTATTGACGGTTTTTCGTTGATCTGCAGTGAAGCTGACACCTAAAACGTGGGAATTATCTGCCAACCACTTTTTGCTCAGGTGGGTTCGTTGTCGGCTATTTGTCCGTTTCAGTTTTACAAAAAGCGTTTTAATCTGAGGAGCTTTATGAAAAGCGTGTTGGTAAGCTTGTGGTGAAAGATACATAAAATGACCAATATAGTTTTTCGTGACGGCTGTTACGGTGAGAGATGTCGTTTTCCCATTCGAAGTGGGGATCTTAATAGTATCACCCTTTTTAACGTGTAATGTCTGGGCAATCTTTTGAGAAATAATGATGCCCCTGCTTTGGAAGCGGATTTTGTTACCAGTGGTCGTATCGATCAGCTGAACATAATGGTTAAAAGATTTTGGCACTGATGGAACGGATAAGTTCACGTCGTTTAACTGGTGTTGGCCGCTCTTAACTTTGACGACCGACGTTCCCACCGGCGTACTGTTTTGGTAACTGGAATCCCGCTGGATGGTTTTTCTGACATTCGCCAGGTGGCTTTTCTTAGTTGCCTGAACGACAGCCTGGTAATGGAGAACCTGATTGAATTGAAGCTGACCAGATGCACCAATTGAATCAGCAATCCCAAAACCGGTCAAGAGAAGGGCTGTTCCACCGGCGATACCCAGAATGGTCATCAAGGCTCTGGATTTAAAGCGGAACAAATTGCGATAGCTGACTTTCTGATAGAATTTTAATTTTGACCATAGCCAGGTTAGGTGCTCCAGCCAAATACTTTTGGCGGATTTTGGCGATTTGGGCCGCATTAAGGCGGCGGGGACTTCTTTAACCTGTTTTAAGATGACATATAGCGCCGCGCCCACTGTAGCGATAAACGAGAAGCCGGCTGCTAAAATAATTTGGGCCCATTGATAATGAATTACTGGGACGTGAAAAATATATTCTGAATAAATCGAAATCACAAACCTGGGCAAAAATTGGTTTCCGATAAAACTGCCAAGGATGACGCCCAATAATCCCGCTAGGAATGCGTAGGCAACGTAATTTTTAGCAATTGCCGTATTCGAAAAACCAAGTGCTTTAAAGGTCCCGATTTGCATTCGGGATTCTTCAACCATTCGGGTAACGGTTGTAAAAGTGATCAAAGCTGCCAGAAGGAAGAAGAATACCGGAAAGACGTTAGCAATTGCGGCAATGCGATCAGCACTTTCACCATAAGCGGAAAAGCCGGCCAGATCTTCTCTGGTTGACCAAGTGTACGTTGGCGCCGCGGTTGCAGTTAGCTTTGCTTTGGCAGTTGTCAATTTTTGCTTTGTCAAACGAAGCTTCTTTTGCTGGGCTACTAAAGATGGCGTTGTTGTCATCTTTCCTTGCGAGCGGGTTTGCAATGATTTTTTGGCTGTCTCAAGCTTCTTTTGCGCAGTCGTTAAACGTTGCTCGGCTGGTCGCAGCTTTGCCATCCCGGCTGTTATAATTTCGGCCTTTCGTTCGGCTGTTCTGGACGCTAAGCTGGTTTTTAATTTAGTGATTTTACGACTGACAGCTTGTTTGTAAGCTGAAGAAAAGGTTCCCAATTTTTGTAAGGCTGGGAAGTTGATATTAATCATTGTGAAAACCGGTAAATTTAACTGATTAGCCTCAATATAAGCGAAGTAAGCAACTTGCCCCGTACCGATATTGGTGGCACCGCGGGTGGTGTTATCAATATATTGGGGTGAATTCGCGAAACCGACAACCTGGTAAGTACGGTGTTTTAGATTGGCGTTCTTACTAAACGTATAAGTATCTCCGAGTCGATAGTGCTCAATCGACGGGCGCGTTGATCCAAGACGATTTGGTTATGATTACGCGGCAGGTGGCCGCTTACCAGTTTGAGCTGATTTAACCCGGTGTTGTGGGTAAAACCGTAAAGGGCGACGGCATCTTTGCTCTGGACACCGAGTACATATTTAAATTTGATTCCTTCCGCCTTTGCGCCGGCAACTTTTTTAGCAGCTTGAATATCCTGATTTGTAAAGCCCTTAGTCGAAGTTATCTGAACGTCGGTCAAGTGCTGTTTATTTAAAACCGATTGAGCTGAATCAATCAGGGCCGGACCCGTCGCCTTGACGCCGACAAAAATTAAAACTCCCAGCAAAATAATCAATGAAATGGCGATAAAGCGTCCAAGTGATTGGCGAATATCCCGCCATAATAATTTTCCCATGTTTTCACCCCGCTACCAAGAAATCTCAGCGACCGGTGTTGGCTTAACTTGGTCAACAACTGACCGGACTTTAGCATCGTTAATGTGAATGATGCGATCCGCCATTTTGGCAATTTCCGAATTATGGGTAATGATAATAACGGTTTTATGAAAAGTTCTGCTGGCCTGACTTAAAAGTTGCAGCACCTGTTTTCCGGTTGTATAGTCCAAGGCGCCAGTCGGTTCATCACACAAAAGCAACTTTGGATTTTTGGCCAATGCTCTGGCGATAGCTACGCGTTGCTGCTCGCCTCCTGATAATTGAGAAGGAAAATTATCTAACCGATTACCAAGGCCAACTTCTTTAAGTACCTGACCGGATCCAAGCCATCTTGAATAATTGAAGTTGCCAATTCAACGTTTTCTCTTGTCGAAAGATTCGGAATCAGATTGTAGAATTGAAAAATAAAACCGACATCATTTCGGCGGTACTGGGTTAATTGCCGTTCGTTAAATTGGGCAATGTCTGTGCCGTCAATCAGAATTTTACCGCTGGTTGGGCTGTCCATACCACCTAGAATATTTAAAACAGTTGATTTGCCGGCACCACTTGGTCCTAAAATGACAGTTAGGCTGCCACTTTCAATTTGAAAGCTGATGTTATCGTTTGCGATGATTTCAGTATCACCCATTCGATACTTTTTGGATTCATTTTGCACATCGATGTAAGCCATTTTAATGTCCCCCTCTAAATGTAATTGTCCTAATATTCAGTATGGAAGACTTTAAGATAATTCGCAATTATTAATCGGTGAAGTTAAGATCGTTGATTAGATAATATTTTATTTTATTATGCCAGATTACCTATTAAGGACTAAAATTAATTTGGTATTTGTTAGAAAAAATATCGGTCGTAATCATTAATTAATGGAGGGGACTAATTGTGAAAACGAGACATTTCTTAGGGGGAGTTGCAGCTGGATTGGGTCTGGCTGTCCTTAGTATGGGAAGCGCCTTTGCGGCAACCTATATTCAAAAGAGTAACGCTTTGGTTCAGTATTCAAGCAGTAGTTTGCGGACTATTAATAATCGGAACGTGCAATTTGTAAAAGCAGGTTCCAATTATAATTGGTCAAATAATCCTAACGGTACTGACACGATTAAGAGTATTCACGGCACGAGATGGGTATTTCAAACTAAATACTTATTACCGACGACTCACGCAGCCTTGGGTAAGTCGAACCATGATATGACAAATCCGCAAGCAGCGACTTTTGCCGGCAAATATCTATTCGTCCTTTACGCACCACACAGGACTGTTGGAAAGGGGTTTGTTGTTCGTTATAATACCAGTCAACTGAATAAAATGAGTTTTAAAACAATTCAAAATGCGTTAACTGACAAAACTATCCCCGGTATTAAAGTCGGGCCGCAATTTACCATTGGGCATGGACAGTCATTGGCTTATGACCGCAAGCATCATTCCCTGTGGATGTGGCGCGACAGGGCGGATATGAAACCAACGGCAACATCAACAATTCAAAGAATCAGTTCAGCAAAATTAAAGCCCGACAAAGCAATTAGATTTTCAATGAATAATCGCGGTGCAATGGTTCCGGCAGGTCATAATTTAACTTTTGACAGATCGGGACATGCGTACTGGTGGGGCATTTCCGGGAATAAAGTAAAAATTTACCGTGGCATATTCGGCAAAAGATCGGTTAAGGTCTCCCTTACCAAACAGCTATTGGCAAAGCGAACGGGGACTCATGAGCAGGCAATGGGATATAACCCGCATAATGGCCGGTTATATCTGGTATCCGATGACTCAATTCAAACGTTACCAGCTCGTAAGACGTATGGGCATGGAAGCTTAAAACCAAGTGACATTAAATACACTCGATTTCATTCCGGTCGGGAGTTTGAAAGTATGACCTTTGACGCAACCGGTCATGCCATGCTCTTAACAAATCGTAATCCGGAATTGATGAGATCAACTAGTCGCTATTAAACATCAGATTTTTTAAATAACGTCAGTGGACTATAATTAATGCAACTTAACAAAGTAGGGGTGAAGTTGCAGTGAAACTTTCGCAACATATAACTTGGTTGACAACTTTTTATCGGGAAAGGCATTCGTATCAATATTCGCCGTTTATTCGGGTTAATTTCTTGACCGAAGAAGTGGGTGAGTTGTCACGGGCAGTTCGAGCTATTGAAATTGGTCGCGATCATCCTGGTGAAAAGGTGAAAGACCAACAGGAATTACAAGCTAATTTGGTGGAAGAACTGGCTGATACAATGGACCAGGTGCTGATTCTATGTAGCAAATTTAATGTTGATCCTGATCAGTTAATGACTGCCAGTGAGAGGAAACTGAAGAAGAGATTTGAAAAATAAATGCAGGATCACGAATGACTTGATAGGTATTACTTGTCTTCGTGATCCCGTATTTTATTTTTTTACTTAATTTTCTTAATAAGCGGCAATTTTTTAAGGGGATAATTTAACTTCTTATGACTCATATTGAACCGGTCATTAAAGAATCACATTCAAAGCGAGTTGACCATGGTACGATGCACATAATCAAACGAGGAGGCGTTTATCATGATTATTCAAACAAATGGACTCACAAAAGTCTACCAATCTAAAGTAGCGGTTGATCACATTAACTTGAAGGTTAAGACAGGTAGCTTAACGGCTTTATTGGGGCCAAATGGAGCCGGTAAAACAACGATAATGGCGATGCTGGCTGGACTTTTGGCACCAACAGCGGGAACTATTCAATTTAAACCAGGGGCCAAAGTTAGCATGGTTTTTCAACAAAGTATTTTGGATAATGATTTAACAGTTAAAGAAAATTTGGAAATCCGCAGTCATTTTTATAAAAATGTTGCTCCTGGTCGAATTAATGATTTGATTGGGAAAGTTGGCTTGACTGGATTTATGAATCAAAAATATCGACAACTTTCCGGTGGTCAGCGAAGGCGCGTAGATATTGCAAGAGCCCTGATTAATCAACCAGATGTCCTTTTCTTGGACGAGCCGACAACTGGATTGGATATTCAAACCAGATCGGCAATTTGGACGTTGCTTCATGAATTGCGAGAACATGAACACCTGACAATTATTTTAACGACGCATTATCTTAATGAAGCTGATCACGCTGATGAGGTCTATATTATTGACCATGGCAACATTATTGCGGACGGATCGGCAGATAGTATCAAAGCTGAATATGCTCATAGTCGCTTAACGATTTTGACAACTCGGGTGGCAGAACTATTGCGTTTAATTCCTAAAAAAGTGATTCAAACAGTTTCGGTTCATAAAATTGTTTGCTTGCCATCGAGTACCGATGAAGCATTAAGAATACTGACAAGTTCACGTTGTTACATTGAATCATTTAATTACCAAAGTGGCACAATGGATGATGCGTTTCTTAAGTTAACCGGAAGGGAGATGCGTTAAAAATGGCTGCATTGGTGAAAAGAAATTTATTACTATATTTTCGCAATCGTTCAGGCGTCTTTTTCTCACTTTTAGGAGCCATGATTTCGTTTGTTTTGTATATTATCTTTTTGAAAAAATCAATGTTAAGTAACTGGCAACAAGTTGCTGATTCTCAGCAACTGTTGGATCTTTGGCTAATTGGCGGGACACTATCGGTGACGGCGATCACAACTACTTTTACGTCTTTGGGACAGTTAGTAAAGGATAAAGAGCGCGGCGTTATTCAGGACTTTTACCTAACGGCGCTTTCCCATTTTAAGATAAAGATTAGTTATATGCTGAGTGCGGCATTAATCGGTTTTTTAATGCAGTTGATGATGTTGATTTTGATGATGGGATATTTTGCGATTGTTGATAAATTGGTTATTCAATGGCGGATAATCCCCCTCTTTTGTGTTGTTTCTCTGTTAAGTGCCGTACTGGCCGTTGTGATTAATATGTTATTTGTTCAATTTATTAATCGAGTTGATTCACTTGGCTCTTTAGGAACGGTTATCGGGACAGCTTCGGGATTCTTGGTTGGCACCTATGTCCCAATTGGCAGTTTGCCTCATTTCGCGCAGTTGCTCGTTAAATTAACACCAGGCGCATATATTGCCGCAATTTACCGTCAAATGTTTATGACAGATAAACTTCGTAATATCTTTGGAAATCAACGATCGTACTTTGAAAGCTTTTTGGGTGTTAAATTAAAATGGGTAGGTTTACTATCCGGTTTTCAAACAATTCAATTGGTTATAATAATCTTGATTATCGGTATTTTGATGCTATTTTTAATTAATTCGAGTGAAGAAAAAAGCGCCAAAACAAGTTATCTAAAATGATAAAATAGATTTATATTGAAACAGCTTATCCGTTACTAATCGAAAAGGTTCATGGCCAGTATTCGGATTTGTTGGTCAACTGATTTGATAGTACTTAGTGGTTAATCGCTGTAGTATCGAAACGTAACTCTGTAGGTAGTTGAAGATTTTTGGAAGGTAAGGATATGGACATTCATTTTCATCTGGACAAAGAATTGAAGGCTGGTGAAGTTGATATAACGGTTACCGCAAATCAAAAATCTGCCGAAGTGGCTAAAATTATTGATTATTTGCAAAACTATCAGGCTGAGATTCCCAATGTCATACCGATTAAAACGGCTGACAAAGTACTTTTGGTCAAAACGCAGGATATTATTTTGGTTGATATTTCAGGAACCCAGTTATTTGTTTATACGCCCCAACGCGTTATTTCTACGACAGGAAGACTCTATGCCTTTTACGCGCGGCTTAAAAATATGAACTTTATTCAGGTTTCAAAACACGCTATTTTGAATGTCGATCACTTAATATCTTTGGAAGATAGCTTTGCCGGTGGCATGACGGCTATCTTAACTGGTAAATTAAAAACCAGTGTAAGTCGTAAGTACTTAAGCGATTTAGAACAAAAATTGGGTTTATGAGGGTAGAAAAAATGATAAAATTAATGAAAAAAATTTTAAATCCTTTTATTTTCGGGGTGACAATTGGCTCAACTATTTATCTTTTAGTGATAGCTGCCGGTTATCAACCGACGCCGCCAACACCTAAAAATATTTTGAGTATTATGTTGATGAGTGGATTGATTGGGTTGCTCAGCTGGATTTTTGAGACTGATTCGTTACCATATTTTATTGCCCTAGTGGTTCATTGCCTGAGCACCTTTGGATTAGTGACAATCATGATGGCGTATAATGGTTGGCTGTTTTCTGCATGGGATCGGCCACAATTTTGGATCAATTATTTGTTGGGATATGCGGTCATTTACGGCTTAGCTTGGGGGATCATTGAGTTAATATTGATAACTCGGGTAAGACGAATTAATGAAGTAATAAAAAAACGAAATCAAGAAGAACGATGAGCCAATATTTTAGATTTACTTGATGATTATAAAGATAGAATTATTTTTACAAGACCCGTAGTAGTGATTATTAATTTTCCTTAGTTGTTTTAAGAAGGAAATTAATAATCGCTTTTTTGTTGTGTGGGATAGCGTTAAATTTGTTAAAGTAAACCACCCCATGTATAACTATTTACTATAATAAATAAGCTGATTCGATTCAAAAAATAGTGGTTGGAGTTGGCCGCTTGATATTAGTCAAATTACACAAGCATTAACGGGAAGATTATTTTTGACACGGTGTCACTGATCTGCTATACTTGCTGTAATCAGTAAATGACACCGTGTCACTTTTGGAGGAAAAAGCAATGGTATCAACAACCTTTTTAAATTTAAACGATGAGAAACAGGCTAGAATTAGAAAAGCTTTGATAGATGAATTTTCAAGTAGGCCATTGGCAGAGGCGGAAGTCGCACCAATTGTTAAGCAGGCCGGTATTGCCCGGGGCGCTTTTTATAAATATTTTGATGATTTAAAAGATGCTTATCGATACATCTATGGTGTCGCTATGAAAGACATTCATATTCGAATCAATCAAGCAGTTGCCAAGGGAGAATTTGAACCAGACTTTTACGTTAAGCAGGTAACGGCGTTTGTGGACGGGGTGTCTCAAAGCAGTTATCGGGATTTGGTTAAGATGCACCTTAAAAGAAACGAGTCACTGATTGACGAAGATTTTGATGATGTCAATTTGAGTGGTCGCCAATGGGCAGCGATGGTTTTAAGCCATCAAGTGATTAAACAAATTTTATTGAATCCAAAGGAAAGGGATGTGCTGATCAAGCGTCTGCGGGATGTTTTGATGCAATTGGCACGTAAAGGGGATTAACGATGTATTTAGCTTTAAAAGAAATTCGACATGAAAAATTACGGTATACATTAATTGTGGCAATGATTGTCCTGATTACCTATTTAATTTTTATTTTATCAGGATTGGCAACCGGATTGGCTGGTGAAAATACACAGGCAATCGAATCTTGGAACGCTAAAAGCGTGGTTTTGAATCGGGATGCCAACGTTAATTTGTCCCAATCAACAATTACCAACAAACAGGTTGATGATGCCAATCTGACGAAGAATCAGGCACTGATTGGGCAATCACCAATCGTCGTCAAACACAGCGATCGCAAGAAAGAATCAGCGCAGTTTGTCGGGCTGAGGAAGGGCGAATACATTGCTAAAAGCCTAACACCGACAAGCGGCCGCCAAGCCCGAAACAGCCATGAAGTGGTTGCCGATCAGCAATTCAAGCAAGACGGTTACAAACTCGGTGATAAGATTAAATTTAATTCTTCGTCGACCAAATATACGATTGTCGGGTTTGTTGAAGACGCCAAGCTGAATGTCGCACCGGTTGTTTATGGTTCACTCAGTATTTGGCAAAACCTGCGAAATGTTCCCGGCAGCCAATTAGCCGGCAGTGCGATTATTTCCAAAACCGCTAACTTTAAAACCCATAATAAAGAACTAAAAACTTATTCAAATGACTATTTTGTTTCGAAATTGCCGGGATATGCCGCTCAGAATACGACGTTTGGCTTTATGATCGGCTTTCTAATGATTATTTCGCTGGTTATTATCGCCGTATTCCTGTATATCTTAACGATCCAGGCTCTGCCAACGTATGCGGTACTGCGGGCGCAGGGAATTCCGGCGGCTGTCTTGGTTAAAACCATTATCAGCCAGTCGTTGATTTTGATGACCGGGGGAATTATTATCGGCGCCGGGCTGACATTCATTACTGCCAATATGATTCCATTCGGTGTGCCGATCTCGTTTAATGTCTCAATGTTGGCAATGATGGCGGTAGGCTTACTATTAATGGGCGTTATTGGTGCAGCTATTCCGGCCAGAAAAATTGCGACGGTTGATCCTGTCCGGGTAATTGGATAATAGGGGGTAATGTAATGGCAGTAATTGAACTAAAAAATATAAATAAATACTTTGGTACCGGCACCAGCCGAGTTCACGTTTTAAGTGATATTAATTTTTCGGCTGATAAAGGTGAGTTGATTTTAGTGGTTGGACCATCGGGTTCTGGGAAAAGTACCTTCTTAACAATTGCCGGCGGGCTTCAAACCCCTTCTTCCGGAGAAGTCATAGTGGAAAATCAATCCGTTGAACAGTTGAGTAAAAAGCGCCGTGATAAGCTGAGATTGAATCACGTCGGCTTCGTTCTCCAATCCTATTCACTGGTTCCATATTTGAAGGTAAAAGAGCAGCTTGAATTTGTTGGTAAAGTTAAGCCAAAGGGAAATTTAAGTAAGACTGAATTACAGAGCTTATTATCTCAGCTGGGCATTGAAGACCTGGTTAATAAATATCCCGGCGAATTGTCGGGAGGGCAAACACAGCGGGTAGCGATTGCCCGAGCATTATATGCCAACCCGGAAATTGTCTTGGCTGATGAACCAACCGCGGCATTGGATTCGGCTCGGGTGGAAGAAGTTGGCAAATTATTTAAGGAGTTGGCCGATACCCGGAAAAAAGCCGTTGTGATCGTTACCCATGATACCCGGTTAATGGCGTTTGCCGATAAAACTTATGAAATTATGGATGGTAAGTTACGATTAAAACAGCCATCACAAACAACCGAATAACGATTAAAGAGTGGCAGGAGGTTGCCTTTTGGCACCC
>NZ_BAKI01000006.1 GCF_000583655.1 Lentilactobacillus farraginis DSM 18382 = JCM 14108 | reverse complement strand
ATCTAACAGAAATTCGAGATACCGTCAAAAATAATTATCGTCGTTTCTTCGCGCTTGACCAGCCAAAAGCCGGCTCTGAAAAAATACCGCAAATGCCGGCATTTCAGATCCGACTATTCATTGATAAGGCGCTTCAACAAAAACTGGTTATTGAAATCCAGTTTAATAATGGCACACCGGCTATGCACGGCAAAATGCGACGGCTGTCCCAAAAACGTTATTTATTAACAGATTCACATCAAAAACTGTCCCGAATCTTAAACATTGTGGAAATTCAATCCATCAAACGAATTGATCAACCTTAATCAATCCTGATTAATTTTAACCAATCGCTTATCTTATGGCAGGAAGCTGGATAAAAAATCAATTTATCCAGCTTCTTTTTTGTACCTTTCCGCATGGCCGTTATTCACGAATCTTGGCTTTCTCTTCATCTGCCAAACGGATTAACTCGCCGGCGTGCTCCTTAGTCAGCTTGGTAACAGCTGTTCCTGACAGCATTCTGGAAATCTCATCAACGCTATCTCGGGAATTAAGTTCGGTAATCGTAGTCGTTGTTCGACCATCATGAATCTTTTTTTGAATAAAGTAGTGATGGTCACTCATTGCCGCTACTTGAGGCAAATGCGTAATGCACAACACCTGTGATTTAGTTGAAATTGTATAAATTTTATTTCCCATTGCCTGAGCGACCCGGCCGGAAACACCGGTATCGACTTCGTCAAAAATAATCGACGTTACGCCGGCAGCTCTGGCAAACATTGTTTTAAGGGCCAACATAATTCTTGAAAGTTCTCCCCCTGAGGCGGATTTAACCAATGGCAGCATTTTTTCACCCGGATTGGTTTGAATGTAAAATTCAACCTGGTCGGCACCCAATCGGTTCAGTGTTTGGTTTTCCTTAAAATGAACTTCAAAAACCGCCTTGTCCATATAAAGATCACGAAGCTGCTGATGAACCGCCCGCTCCAGTTCCTTAGCATATCGTCGGCGGATGTCGCCGATTCTTTTGGCATTTTTCACCAAATCAGCCTTAATGGCCGCCAATTGCTGTTCGAGATTATCATCGGTACCGGCATTTCCGGACATTTCGCCTAACTCTGCTTTAATTTTCTGTAAATAATCCAAAATTTGGGTAACTGAATCCCCGTACTTGTGCTTTAACTGATAAATCGTACTAAGTCGTTGTTCAACTTGATCCAAGCGCTCCTGATCAAATTCCAAATTACTCAATTGATCGGAAATTTGACTGGCAACATCTTGGAGCGTATAGAACGCGCCTGACAGGTCATCCGAAATTTGTTTAAAATCCGGATCAAGATCCTCAATTTCCTGCATCGCACTCATCGAAGCCCCAATCGAATCCAGTGAACTGTTCTCCTCACCGCTGATTCCTTCATAACTATTAAGCAGTGCGTCATGAATTTTTTGAAAATTATTCAACCGATCCCGCTCGGCCGTCAGTTCCTCATCTTCATTTTCATGTAAGTCGGCCGCTTCAATTTCTTTAATTTGAAATTTCAGCATGTCCATTCGTTGGGCCCATTCCTTTTCATTTTGGTGTTTTTTTTCATTAATTGCCCGTAGTTTAACAAATTGATCGTAATCACGTTGATAAACTTTTAGGATTGGTTGGATTTCGTCTTCTGCAAATTCATCCAATAATTCAATGTGGCGTTCCGGTCGCATTAATTCCTGATGCTCATTTTGCCCTTGAATGTCAACCATTGTTTCACCAATGCGACGAAGTGTGGCGATATTAATCATCATGCCATTAACCCGACAGCTGTTTCGGCCGCTGGCAAACAGCTCTCTTTCAATGATGACATTCCCATCACTATGGTCAATCCCAAGTTCATCAAGAACTTCGTATGTAGGATTATCATCACTCAGGATAAAGTTGCCTTGAATTACCGATTTTTTAGCGCCGGTTCGAATCAAATCGTGAGATCCCCTACCGCCAACTAATAAGCCAACCGCATCAATTATAATAGATTTTCCGGCACCGGTTTCCCCGGTTAAAACAGTCATCCCGGACTGAAATTCAATATCTAAATGTTCAATAATAGCAAAGTCAGTAATAGATAATTCAAGTAACATGTCTAAACCCTTTCAAATGATTATTAATCGCTTTAGCCGATCAGCTGCCGACCATACCATTAATTCGTTCACGAAAATCAACCGCGTCCCGATTTGTTTTGCAGACAATAAAGACGGTACTATCATCGCCAATCGTCGCAAATATCTCACTGTAATTCATCTGATACAACAACGTCGAAATAACCGGACCGCTACCCGGTAATACCTTCATAAAAACAAATTTATCCTGAGAATCTACCGACACAAAGGAATCCCGAATTGTTTGAATTAATTTCTTTTCGGTATCAACATTTTTTTGAGTCGGCAAACTGTACCGATAGCCTCCCGTAATCGATGGGACTTTAACCAGCTGCATATCTTTTATGTCCCGAGAAACCGTTGCCTGGGTGACTTTAACCCCCTGTTCACCCAATAAAGCAACGAAATCTTCTTGGCGTTGAATGTCATTACTGACGAGTAATTGCTTGATCAATCGCTGCCGATCTTTTTTTCGCATACGAACACCTCCAAAAATTAATGAGAAATTGTTTATGATCTCTTTAATTCAGAATAAGCGTTTTCAATCACTTTTTCAATTGAAATATCTGGATTCATTGCCGGTTTATCAACTGATCTTAAGGCAACCAGAAATTCAATGTTTCCGGCACCACCTTTAATTGGTGAAAAATCGAGATTTTCTACTGAATAGCCCGCTGTTAACGCAAAGTTTAAAATCTTTTCCAAAACCATTCTGTGAACAGCCGGGTCATGAACAATGCCATGTTTACCAACATTTTGTTTGCCGGCTTCGAACTGTGGCTTAATTAAAGCAACTACCTGTCCATTGGGAACCAGGATCGTTTTTAGCGGTGGCAAAATCAGTTCCAACGAAATAAAAGAAACATCAATTGACGCAAACTGTGGCTGACCCTGTGTAAAGTCCGCCAGCTTGCTGTATCTGAAATTTGTATGTTCCATCACAACCACCCGCGGGTCCTGACGTAATTTCCAAACCAATTGTTACTGCCAACATCCAATGCATAACTCAGCTTAGCACCGCTTTGCAGCATGACGTCCGTAAAGCCGCCGGTTGAAGAACCGATGTCCAGGACCGTCAGCCCCTTAACTGCTATGTTGAAAACTTGAAGTGCCTTTTCCAATTTTAGGCCACCCCGACTAACATAGGGCATTGGTTTGCCTTTTAAATGCAACTCGGTATCTACCGGGATCTTCATTCCCGGCTTATCAAGCCGTTCCTCATTATCCCCCAAAACCTCACCAGCCATTACGGCCCGCTTTGCTTTTTCGCGGGTATCAAACAAACCTTGGGTTACTAATAAAACATCAACGCGTTGTTTTTCCATTGTGCTTTTCATCCTTAATTACAAAATAACTACAGAAATCTTCCAGTAATGACGTATCGACTTGCAGTGTTTGATCAGCTGTTTTCAAAGCGTCTTTTGCGCGATCAACCGTCTTTTTTAAGGCGTCATAAGCGCCAGCCAAGCCCAAGAGGTTCGGATAAGTATTTTTACCACTATCCTGATGAACCGGCTTGCCAATGGCTTTTTCGTCACCCACAACGTCCAAGATATCGTCATAAATTTGAAAAGCTGCCCCAAAATTACGCGCGAAATCCAATAATGGCTGCTGATCCTTTTCAGCAACCCCTGCCATAATCAGTCCAGCTTGAACCGCGTAGGAAATCAATGCGCCGGTCTTATTGCGGTCGAGCTTTTGAAGTTCTGCCAGCCGCAGCCGGGTGCCTTCAAACTGGATATCGTCCGCCTGTCCCGACGCCATTCCGTGTGGACCGGCTGCTTTGGCCAACGCCAGGGACAATTGACAACGTGTTTGGGCAGCCAATTCATTATCAACAACCCACTGAAAGGCCAACGCTTGAAGGCCATCACCGGCCAACGTTGCCATTCCGGCACCGTACACTTTATGATTGGTTGGTTTACCCCTTCTCAAATCATCATCATCCATTGCCGGCAAATCATCATGAATCAACGAGTACGTGTGCATTAATTCCAAAGCACACGCAGCCTTTAATTTTGAATCAGTAATTGTTTGTCGAAAAACAGTTAGCGTAGCCAAAGTCAGCAGTGGCCGCAATCGTTTTCCACCAGCGTTAACGGAATAACTCATCGCTTCAAACAATCGTCGTTGATCCGTATCTGGTTCAATATCCGTTTTTAAAACGTGATTAATCTTAGGTGTCCATGCCGCCACAAACCGGTTAAGCCTGCTGTCCATTATTATCATCCTCATTATTATCGTCGGAACCGTCGGACGGATTTTCGAATGGTTTCTCGTTGCCGTCTTTATCCATCATCTTAGCCATCGTGTGCTCAGCATTGGTCAACGTTGACTGGAGTTCTTCACTCAATTTAATCCCCGTCTTAAATTTATCCATGGAATCCTCAAGTGAAACATTGCCTTGTTCAAGCTGGTTAACAATTGTTTCCAATTTTTCCATTTTTTGTTCGAACGTTTCGTTGGTTTTCGGCTCTGTCATTTTACTCATCCTCTTTTTGATTGGTTATTTTATTGACGGTCGCGTTGACAATGCCATCGGTAAAGTGAACATTAATTGTTTTAGAATTCAAATCGGCAAGTCGACTAATAAAGCGACCGCTATCATCAGTCGTATAGGTATAGCCGCGACCCAGAATTTTTAAAGGACTCAGATGGTCCAGCGAGCTAACCAACATTTGGTAATGCTGCTTAGTTCTACTCAAATTTTGAAGCTGGTTTTGTTTAAGCCGCAGTTCCAAAACGTGTAATTTCTGTTGCTGTTCCTTAATGGCATAGGTTGGTGCAACCATTTTCAATCTCATAGTCAATTGTGAAACCGTATTTTTTCTTAAATCGGTTACTTTTCCCGACTGATTTAACAAACGTTGATTCAACAAATCAAGCCTTTGGGAAAAAACTTCATAAATACGTTGAGGGGAAGTGAAGACTGTTGACTGCCGCAATCGTTTCAGTTTTAATTTGGCCTGTTCAATTAGCTGGTATTCAGCATTAATAATTCGATTTTGCGTTGTTTTTAATTCAACCAGCGTTTGATCCAAACGGGGAACTGCCAACTCAGCGGCTGCCGTTGGCGTTGCTGCCCGAACATCCGCAACCAAATCGGCAATGGTTGTATCTGTTTCATGGCCAACCGAGGAAATAATTGGGATTTGACTTTCATAAATTGCCCGGGCAACGTTTTCTTCATTGAAAGGCCACAAATCTTCAATTGAGCCACCGCCACGTCCGATAATCAGTGTATCAAAGTTGCCAATTTGATTAACCCGTTTAATTTGTTGAACAATATCTGCACTGGCTTCGTTTCCCTGAACCAATGCCGGAAAAAGAACAATTTGAGCAATTGGGTATCGCCGCCGGACTGTCGTGATGATATCGCGGATGACGGCACCACTTGGTGAAGTGACAACCGCAATTCGTTTGGGATATTTAACCAGTGCTTTTTTAGGCTGACTAAACAAACCTTCCTTATCAAGTTTTCGCTTAAGTTGCTCATAAGCTTGATAAAGTTGGCCGACACCATCCGGCTCCATACTATCCACATATATTTGATAAGTGCCACCCGGCTCATAAACCGAAACGTGACCCGTTACCAACACTTTCATACCTTCTTCGGGCATAAACTTAATTCGTTTAAAAGCCGATTTAAACATAATCGCACTGATTTTAGCATGATCGTCCTTCAAACTGAAGTACTGATGGGCATTTGGTCGCAATCGAAAATTTGAAATTTCACCGGTTAAATAAACTTTGGTCAAATAGGGATCCACGTCAAATTTACGTTTAATATATTTCGTTAACGCTGTTATTGACAAATACTCAGTCGTCACGGTGAATGCTCCATTCTGCCAAATCAACACTTTGCTGCATTAAAGTTGCAATTGTCATTGGGCCAACACCACCAGGAACCGGTGTAATATAGGCAACTTTATCAAATAAATCATCATAATCAACATCGCCAACCAAGTGGCCCGCTTCATTAATATTTTGGCCAACATCAATCACCGTTGCGCCTTCCTTCACATCGTCTTTTGTTAACGTATGTAGTTGACCGGTTGCGGAGACAATCACATCAGCATTTTTAGTATACTCGGTGATATCTTTGGTCAGCCGGTGAAGAATTGAGACGCTGGCACCTTCATTTAACATCAAAGCAGCCATTGGTTTACCAACAATGGCACTGCGACCCAACATCACCGTGTTTTTGCCCTCCAGATTAATGTGATATTCGGAAAACATGGTCATAATTCCTTTAGGCGTACAGGAAACCGGGTATTTGGTTGAATCATTTAAAAACAATTTACCGACATTAATTGGGTGAAAACCGTCAACATCTTTTTCTGGCAAAATTGCTCGGGTAATATCCTTCTCATTAATTTGATCAGGCAACGGATCCTGAACAAGAATACCGTGTACCGTCGGATCATTGTTGTACTGATCAACCCACTTTAACAATTCTTCTTCCGAAACATCTTCAGGCAGCTGTTTGACAATTGAATTAATTCCCAATCGCTGGGCCGTGCGGTGTTTATTGCGGACATACCGTTGACTTGCCGGATCTTCACCAACAATTATGACAACCAGGCCGGGGGTTATGCCGTCGTTTTCCTGCATTTTTTTAACCCGTTCGCTGGTTTGCTGATTAAGTTTCTTTGCCAATGCTCTTCCATCAATTACTGTCGCCATCTTTTCAATTCTCTCCCTTGTTTATGACAATTCTTCAGAACCGCTTTAAGCAGGCATGAATGTCAACCATAATTTTATATTAACGAGTGTAAAGAAAAAATAGATTTACAATCGTGTAAATCTATTTTACCAGTTCTTCGAGGGCATGTGACAAAATCCCATTAACAAATTTTCGAGAGCGGTCATCACTGTACTTTTTAGCCAGTTCAATCGCTTCATTGATCGAAATTTTTGCGGCGAGATCATCTACATGCAGCATTTCATAAAGGGCAATTTCCAAAATAACCAAATCGGTTTTGGCGATTCGGTTAATTGACCAGCCACTTTTTAAATACTTCTCAATTAAATTGTCAAGCGCTTCTTTATTTGCCATGACACCGGTTACCAACTCATTTAGATACTTGGGATATTGATCACCGTACTTGCCATTTGTCAGAGCTTCAAAAAAATCTTCTTTATTTGTTTGCTGATTGGCATTCAACGCAAATAACGTTTGAAACGCAATCTCGCGAATTTGGTGTCGTGTTAATTCCACTATGCCTCACCATTCTCTTCGTCCGCAAACGGATTATTCGGGTCAACCGAGCTGGTTGTTTTTTCCGGAATAACCCCTTGCACATGGACATTGACTTCGTGAACATGTAACCCAGTCATGAAAAAGACTTGTTGTTCGACCTGTTCCTGAATTTTAAGTGCAACTTTTGGAACTGAAACACCGTAATTCAAGTAAACATAAATGTCAAAAACCAATTCTTCATTCTGATAAGTCAGCTTAACGCCTTTACCATGTTCTTTTTTCCGTGAAAACAATTCATTAACGCTGGACGAGAAAGACCCCCGCATCCGATTAACACCTTCAACTTGCGATGCAGCAATCCCCGAAATAATTTCTAAAACATTGGTAGCAAGTTCAATTTTACCAAGTTTTGGATCGTTCGTATGAAGAACAATATTCGTATCTTCAGCCATCTTAAAGCCTCCGTTTCTGTCCAAAAAAGAATTATGCCCGCGAAATGTAAGTACCGTCCGTCGTATTAATCAATAACTTGTCGCCCTGATTAACAAAGAACGGTACTTGAAGTGTCAGGCCGGTTGTCATCGTTGCCGGTTTAGAACCACCGGATGCCGTATCTCCTTTAATGCCGGGTTCGGTTGAAGCAACTTCAAGCGTTACGGTATTTGGCAATTCAACTCCCAACGTTTCGTTACCATACTGAATAACGTTAACTTCCATGTTTTCTTGAAGATAGTTCAATTCGGCTTTAATTTGTTCAGCCGGAATTGAAATTTGTTCATAAGTATCCATATCCATAAAGACGTGCATGTCACCGTCCGCGTATAAATACTGCATCTTTCGCTGGTCAATTTGAGCTTGTTCCATCTTGGCACCGGCTCTAAAAGTTTTTTCTTGAACAGCACCTGTTCGAAGGTTCTTTAATTTTGAACGAACAAAAGCGCCACCCTTGCCGGGCTTAACGTGTTGAAAACTTAAAATTCGCCAAATCGCGCCATCGACTTCGATCGTTAATCCATTTTTAAAATCAGCAGTAGAAATTGCCATTAATTTGTTCCTCCTAAAAATACCTGTTTGTCAGTATTGAAAAAGATTCCTTTATTCATTTTCAATACAAACAGCCTCATTGTAAAGTAACATACTTTGATTATATAATAATTTGATCGTAAATAGCCAATTTTTCGTGAATCCAGTCCAAACCTTAATTGACTGTTTATAATTGGAAAAAGCATAAAAAAAGGACCAATCGGCCCTCTTTTAACGCTTGTTAATAATTGTTACTTAGCAGCTTCAGTAACTGGGTAAACTGAAACTTGACGTTTGTCGCGTCCTTTACGTTCAAAGCGAACAACACCATCAACCAATGCAAATAACGTATCATCGTTACCACGACTAACATTATTACCTGGGTAAATGTGTGTTCCACGTTGACGATAAATAATTGAACCACTGTGAACAGACGAACCGTCGGCAGCTTTGGCGCCTAAACGACGACCAGCTGAGTTACGACCGTTGGCAGTTGATCCACCACCTTTATGGTGAGAGAAGAATTGTAAATTCATTGCAAGCATATCGACACCTCCAGATTAAAGTTTAATTTTCTACGTTCAACTTAATATATTGACTATAGCTTGTTGCGATGTCAGCCATCCCGTTTTCAAACGTCTTCAATACCGCATCGGATTGAAGTTGCTTGGTTGAATTGGTAGTGACTGGTATTTCAACCGATAAGTAACCACCGTTTTTTTCATCACTGTCGACATCAACATCCAGGCCAACGACTTCTTGAAGACCGTTAACAGTGGTAATGCTGAGCACCGAAACAGCTGAACAAACGATATCCTGTCCGTATTCACCAGCATCGGCATGCCCGGTAATGGTAAATCCCGCCACATGGCCTTTATAGTGGTGAATAGTCGCTTTAATCATCTTATCAGTACCTCATTATATCCGTAAATTAAGCCTTGATAGAATCAATAACAACCTTTGTATATGGTTGACGATGGCCCTTCTTGGAACGTGAGCCCTTCTTTGGTTTGTAACGGAAGATAATAATCTTCTTTTGACGACCTTGTTTTTCAACAGTGCCAGTTACTGATGCGCCATCAACTGTTGGCGTACCAATCTTAACTGAATCACCGCCGACCATAACAACTTGGTCAAAAGTAACCTTATCGCCTTCATTTGCGTCTAACTTTTCAACGTAAATAGCGTCACCTTCTGAAACCTTATACTGCTTACCGCCTGTAGTAATAACTGCGTACACGTTGTGCACCTCCTTATAATATTGCTTAGACTCGCCGAAACGAAGCGTCCCACAATTGGGATCTTATAGCTTGAACCGAGCGGTTGTAGCTGTGGAAGCCACAATTACAACGTTCTAAGTATACATAAATGAGGTGCTTTCGTCAAATTAAATGTGGGATAAAACTGAAAAAGTTTGATTGTGTGGACTACTTCTTTATTTTTTAGGGGTTTTCTTGATTTAAAGGAGTATTTATGTTTATTTTCTTCTGTAGTAATAGTACTCTAGACGTGTAAGTCAAAGTATTGCGTTAATTGAAGAGGTTAAAGAGAAAGTTGTGGCTTACTATGTTTGAAACTGATCTGTTCTAAAAGCTGGCAAATAAATTTTAAAATATTGAGGGAAATATGTATTTTCAACCAGTTTATTGTAATAAGAGATGTCCAATAACTGACGACATTAAAAGCTGAATTTACTTTGGGGAAGCAGAAATAATGAAAAACAATTTGGGGTGTTTAGGATATCTTGCCATTGCGATTCTTTTAGTGTTTGCTTATGACTATTGGATATATTGGGTACCAATAGCTGTAATATTTGGAATTGGCTACGTTGCCAGTCGTTATCATTCAGCGCCAGAAAGAAGACAGGCTCAGCAGCAAGCAGAAAATCAACGAGAGCAAGAAATTAAGCAGCTAAAAAATGACAGTCTAGTGCCTGAAAATGATTCTAGTAACGATCTTATTCTAAAAAATAACGAAAAAATTTATTTTAAGTCAAATATTACTGCAAACTGGGTTGAACCAAGAACTCACACAAGATCCATTCAATACCACGGCCTAACTTCAAGCGTTCGTATTATGAAGGGGATGTATTGGCGTGCTGGGTCAATTAAGCCATTTCGAGAAAAAGAGACTTCTCTTGAAACAATTTTGTCTGGCAATTTAATTCTGACAAATAAACGGTTAGTCATGGTTGCTGATAACGGTACCACTCGTCAATCAACTTACGGAACAATTGCCAATATTATTCCCTACTCTGATGCTGTCGGTATCATGAAAAATTCGGGTAAGACTGTCTATCTTACTGGCAACATTGATGGTGAAAAGATTGCTATTTATCTTACTCGATTAATTAGTGGTGACTTAGATTCACACCAAGTTGCCCCAAAAAATAAATTATCGCAAGATAACTCACCTGCTGATCATTCTGATCACAGTGGATTTGTTTTTGACGATGACAATAATCCCTCACAAAAATATCTAACGCCCCAAGAAGTTTTTGACCGAGTTAAGGGAAATCAACCTATGCGTCTGGATGAGGATCATCAGATATTCGATGTTGGTATGCCCTTTCCAAAGATTGATGACATAAAGGCGGAATTACAAAGCAATCATAGTTACGCAGTTAGTTCAATTAAAAATTGGGAAAGCGATTTAAAAGAATCGAGTGAGGACATTTGCAGATATTTGGGAAACAACCGTTACGAACTTCGTGCATTTAATGAAAACTTTCAAACTTTATATTTCACTTTTAGAAATGGAAAAATGGAATATTCAGCTTTAAATGATAACGGCATTACTAAGCTAATGTAAAAATTATTTAGAAAAGAGACAGAGCATCATGAATTTTACTAAGAAAATAGCTTTAATGGTCGCTAGTATGACTTTAGCAGCTCCCGTATTTTACGGGGAAAATATGATAACCACTCATGCAAGTTCAATGCGTTTTTGCACGCGTCACCAGAACAATCAAAGTTTATCGGTTTATCTGGGGCGGCAACTTTGCCAACAGCCGACTTGGCAAAGGCATCTGGCTAACCCCTGGCAGGCATATCCACATCAAACCGTTTTACCACATGGGTAAAGATGGCTATATGCTACATGTCAGCGGTCATGGCTCAAAAACATATTATGCAAGAACAAACAGTACAAGTTGGTTTAAATATTAATGTAGGCTCTCAACCGGGCTTTTATTTTACAAACCACATGAAGGAGGTAAAAACTATGCTCCCCAAAAGTTTCTTTATTAGTGGCTTTTCAATTAATGGAGACTCTTTATCTGATTATGTTCCCTTAGAAATTACAAAAGAAAAACCATACATTGAACTTAATGGCCTTTTAACTTCGTACTATAAAGGCGAAATGTTGAATGGGCAGAGTTTAATTCCAAGTCTGCTAATTCAATTAAGCTTAGTGATCTCTGATAATACTTCAAAGTCTGTTAAAGACATCAAAGAAATTCCAACACATACCCAAACTTTAGATGTAAAGTCCGCTTCTTTATCGGCTTACCCCTCTTTAAAAAAACCGGCACTGTTTACTGTAAGACTAAATCCATTTCGAGATTTCTCTTTCGACTCCAAGACTTTATCTTATGGAAATTATTATTTTCAGATTGCAATCTTTATAGATACCAAGCGATCAGTTGAAGCTGAAAACCTATTGGTTGTTAATGTACCTGGGAGATTTAAATATTTTGGGAACAATGGAGAAAATAATAATGAACAATGACGAAAAAAATAATGTTATTCCAATGCGCCCTAACGATTTCAAAGATGCTTATTTAAATACTTCATCATTACCTAAAAGAGAGAGATCGGATTATAATGGTGGCAATGATGGAGGTGGTGGAAATATGGATGATCACGTAACTCACAGAGAACTGGATAAGGCTATGGAATCTTTGCAAAAAGATATCAAGCTTTCCCAGGCTGAGACATCAAAACAAATTACCGAGTTGTCTGGAAAAATAGATACCATTCAATCTAACGTAACCGGAAAAATTGACAAAGCTAATTCTGATCTATCGGGAAAGATAAATGCATTAGAAACAAGCGTTGGAGGCTTATCAAAAATAACCTGGTGGATAATGGGAATTATAAGTGCGGGCATTATTGTTCCATTCGTTATTTTGCTTGTTAAAACAATTTTCAAATTATAATCAAGCCCCTTAATTGGGCTTTTATTTTTGATATTTAAAGAACGTATGTACGAAAGGAGATCGGCATATGGATACAATTATAAAGGTTAAAAATAAATGCTTTGCGAGAGTTTCTGTTACGCAAAATGGAAAGCGAACACAGCCAAGTAGAATTTTTGACCGTAAAAGCGATGTCAAGGATTGGATCACTTCTCTGGAAGAGCAGAAAAGGCAGGGCGATATTTATACATATTCTGACCAAGCCCTGCCCGACTATCTTGATCAATGGTATCGGATTTATAAAGAACCGGTAATCAGAGATACAACTAAGCGGCGGTACGAATCAACACTTAGGCTGGTCGAAATTTACTGACGTAATCGTTCGCTCAATTCACTCAGTTACGACAATTACCAAAGTTTCCTGAATACGCTAGCAACAAAATATAAGATCAGCACGGTAAAAAAAGTTCATACCCAAGTGAGGGCAGCAATTACTAAGGCTTTTCAGCAGCATAAAATTAGGGACAATTTTACTGATGGCGCTCAAATTTCTGGCAAGCCTACTAAATCTGCTGCTATGAAATATCTTGAACTTGACGATATTCAATCGTTAGGAACTTATTGCACTAATCACATTAATACAATGGATAACTGTCCAGAAATCATGATTCTAACAGCTTTAATGACTGGCATTCGTTACGAAGAAGCAATCGGTCTGACTTGGGATAATCTTGAATTAGATCAATCCTTAATGCACATTAATCGTGCCTATGATTATATAGCCATCAGTTTACTGAAACCAAAACCTTATCCTCGAAACGAAAAATCACATTAAACGGCCAATTGATTTTTGCCTAAAAAAAGTGGCGCTCAGTTACAACAAATCAATATATTTTGAAAAACGAGTTTAAGAATCCTAATAATTTTGTTTTTTTCACTCGTCAAAAAAAATGTTCCGAGTAATTCGTATTTAAATAATCGTCTGCGCAAATACTACCAAAGAAAAACAATTCATAAGCCGATTACATATCATGGCCTAAAACACTCTCACGCCAGCTTTTTAATTGCTAAACATATCTCTCTATTCAATATATTTCAAAACGTCTAGGACACGAAAACGTAGCCATTACACAACAAGTCTATGCGCATCTTTTGAAATCGGCAGAAAACGAAGAAAGTTCCAAAGCACAAGAGGCAATCAACGGCATCGTCACAAATGACTAATTTTTTTATTGCACAGTTTGTGTGCAGTAGAATGCTTCTCCCTTTATTATCAACAACTTAGCGCAACAATCTATTGCACATTTATTGCACGCACCACTGAAAAGCATTGAAAAAATTGCAAATTAGATAAACAAAAAAACCCTCTCAAACCGTTAAATATCAACGATTCAAGGGACTTTTTCATCAATAAGTTTCAACTACTTTCAGTGGCTAAAACTGCTCTTATGTCGCAAGAGAGATTCGAACTCTCGACCTACGGTTTAGAAGACCGTTGCTCTATCCAGCTGAGCTATTGCGACAAATCAACAATAACCATTATAAGGAAAATAAAGGGGCACGTCAATGTAAAATTGTATTCACCAACCACTTCCTGAACTAATTGCGTTTTTCTTAAGAAAGTTTCGTTTTTATTAAATGAAATTTTCTCTCATGCATAATATTTGAATTCTAGACGTCGTAGCCGGATAATTAAAATAGATAGTAGTGATACTACCTATATTATTAGGAGGTGGAAGTTGTGGGATTCGTTCTTTTTATTGTTTTAATTTTCGCAGTCTGTGGACTTATTCAGTATTTCATCGGTTCTCCAACATCCATAAAGGAGAATGCAAAGCATTTGGCTCAACGTAAATAAGCCATTTATTCAAGGCAGCCAAGACGATGGTTGCTTTTTTTATTTCTATTGTGCAATAAAGGCAGTCATTAAATCCGTCGTATACAAAAAGCAGCCCCCCAAAAAGAGCTGCTGACGGATTTTAAATTAAAATCCAGTTAATTAATAATTATTATCCTGACGTTCCAAATTAACTTTATTCTTGTCGTTAAAGGCTGCTTCAATTTCCTCTTCGGTATACCCAAAATCAACCAAGCCAAATTTAAGGAAGAGCCGCCAAGAATGATTAAAACTTTCTCCACTATGGTTAAAATAGGCATCGAACAACATTCGTTTCAGTGCAAGATATTGTTTGTCCAGGTTGTCTTCCTTCTTTAGATGCTTGATCTTCTCAAGGTCTTTCTCCGAATCAAGTACAAAGTGGTTCCAGTTTTTCAGATTCGAAATCAAGAGATAAAAATCCATTGCGTCTACATATTCATACAGAAGCGTTTCCCGGGGTGTTTTATCCGTATCACTTTTACCGCGATGCGTTTTCCAAACCTTAAACCATTCAGAAGTATTGGCCATTTCAGCCAATTCAACATCCAATGATACAAACGCGTTCTTTATCCTGCTTCATTTGACCAAAAAATCTGCTTCTTTTGCTCAATTTGCCGGTTTAAATAAACCGATGAAGAAATTAGTGCCTGAAGATCCATTCCAATACCTCACTTACATTAGCTATTAATAATTCATAATCGACTCATCCCACTACTGGTCGCTTTCTCATCGATCAATTAATCAGGATAAGCAAAAATATCTATTTTTAACCGGTTATCCAAAAACAAATTGGTTCGACAAAATTTCAAGCTGTTTTTGATTATTCAAATACCATTTTTTGATAAATGGATAATCCAACAATAAATACAGCCAGTTTTCACTCTGTTGATCGTCATGAATGGTGGCGCCCCATCGCGGCCGGCTATTATTCGAATCCGCATCGTAAACCGTCATTTTGGTCCCATTGTCCAACGTTAACGACGCCCCACCGTTATCTTCAGCCATCAGCACGAAATGATTCTCAGCGGACTTAACAAACAATTCATCCATCACATTTTCCGACAATGAACCGGCGGCAAACTGATAGAATTCGCCATTAACACTATCCAATACATTAAAATCAATCTTAAAGCCAAATTTTTCTTTAAGAATAGCAGCGGCTCGCGTGAGAAGTCTTAAAGTATCTTTAATGGCATTAACTTCCAGTTCTGCCAAGTCAACAACAAAATATTGAATTAACGAAGAACCATGAAACATCAGCTCTTTATTTTTCAAATTTAAATAAAAAAGCGGTCGATTATTAAACGTTGGGCCAAAGAAAAAGCCATCAGCATTTTTACTTGATTTTGTGAAGGTAAATGTTTGGTCACCAAGTGAGTCAAACCGACACAAAAGTTTTTGAACCCGCTGTGGGTTACTAATTTGAAAGTTACTATTAATTCCTGACAATGACAGTAACCGCGAAAAGAAAATCAGTTGCACATCTTCATCGGAAAATTGATGTGGAAAGGTGACAAATTCCGTGTTCAAACCAAAATTGGTTAGTGCCACAGCAGCAGACAGCAGACTTTGATTATCGTCCGTTTCACTTAACGCATGAAAAGCTTTTAAATACTGAGCACCATTATCAAGTCCTTGTTGAATGGAATCACTATAATTGGCCAGCAATTCAGCGGTAGTCATGATTTTTTCTTCTGATTCATTACTCACCGTCACTCACCTGCGATTCTTGAGCAAGATTTTGTAGGTATTTGACGTATAACTGATTGTTATTTTCAATGAATGCTTCAAAACTGCCAAAAGTTGCCCGGATATTCTGCTTTTCCAAAGATAAAATCGTCTCTTCCTTTGATAGTGCCAGTATTTTATTTTCATTCTGCTTAATCGTTGACCGACCACTTGCGGCTTCTTCATCAACTTGGGTCAGCTTTAGCATTTCATCATTTAATCGCTGGCGTTCTTCCTTGACTTTGCCAGCTTCCCAAGGCATTGGTGATTTTTCCTGATTCTCTTTTAACTGTTGCCGAATTTCCTCTTTACGGCGGTCACGCTGATCCTGTTCGTTAATGAGCTTGGTGATTCGTTCATTTTCATCACCCAGTTTTTGCATGGCAGCATCATTAACCCGCCGATTCTCAGCCTCCAGCTGAAAAGATTGCGCCAAGATGTGATACTCATTATCATCAAAATTAAATCGGATGTTGATCGGATCCAATTCACCGAACATTCGATGATCCCACCAATTACCAAAATAGACTTGAAATTTGCCTAACTCATATTCGTGATAATAAAAAAATGGATATGTAACCCCCAAATAGTCAATCAGTTTATTACTTAAATGATGACTTAATTCAGCTGTTAGATCAGATGCCAGACCAAAATAGTCAACTTGGGTATCCCCTGTGGCCTGATCGGTTGCCAATTCATTTGCATAGCGGTTTGGATCCATTAATTGGTAAATCCGTAAATCATCACCATTTTTAACAGAATCATTTAAATCGTTTAAATACTGAACCTTTTCCTTTAATGCTTTGGAGAGGAGCGTATCATTTTGACTGAATTGATCCGTTTCCATTTGTCTTTCCATAAATATAGCCTCGTTTTTCCCCGTTATTTATATAATCAATGTTATCTGAAAAACACCGATAAATAAAGCCTAAACATGGTTATTTCGGAATATTTTATAAATAAAAACAGAAAAAGCCCTAACGGCTATTTACTGCATCCCGTTAGGACTTTAAATGAGTTTATTAAGATATATTTAAATAACTATAAATTAATATTTTTCGAGATATTGATCACGTTCCCACTCGGATACTTGGGTCCGATATGAATCGTACTCAAGATTCTTCGCTTCAATAAAGCTGTTGTAGAGACGTTCACCCAATGCGTTCTTCATGACATCATCAGCTGAAAGATCTTTTAACGCATTGTGTAGTGTATCAGGCAGGTTTTGGATATGACTCTTCTGTAATTCTTCAGCATTCATCCGGTAAATATTCCGATCAACGCTGTGTTCCGGTTCGATTTGATTTCTCAAACCATCCAAGCCGGCTTCCAGAATTGTCGCAATTGCCAAGTATGGGTTAGCAGCAGGATCAACACTTCTTAATTCGAGTCGGGTTGAGTTGCCTCGAGCACTCGGAATTCGAATTAATGGTGACCGGTTTGAACCTGACCAGGCAACGTAAACAGGTGCTTCAAAGCCCGGAACCAGTCGTTTATAGGAGTTAACAATTGGATTACATACGGCAGTAAAGGAACGCGCGTGTTTCAGCAAACCGCCAAGGAAGTAATAAGCCTCCTGTGACAATTCCAATTCACCGTCTTTATCAAAGAAGGTATTTCCAGAATCATTAAAGAGTGACATATTGATATGCATACCGGATCCATTGATCCCACTCAACGGCTTTGGCATAAAGGTTGCGTACAAGCCGTATTTACGAGCAACTGTCTTAACAACCAGCTTGAAAGTTTGGATATTATCAGCAGCTGTTAAGGCATCGGCATATTTAAAGTCAATTTCATGTTGGCCAGGTGCCACTTCGTGATGGGCAGCTTCAACGTCAAAGCCCATTTCTTCAAGTGTCAGCACAATTTCACGACGACAGTTTTCGCCAAGATCCATCGGTGCCATATCAAAGTAGCTTCCCTTATCATTCAAATGTAATGTTGGGTCACCATTTTCATTCATCTTAAACAGGAAGAATTCAGGTTCCGGTCCAATGTTAAATGATGTGAAACCGGCTTTCTTCATGTCATTAAGTACCCGGATCAAGTTGTTGCGGGGATCAGCAGCAAATGGTTCGCCATCCGGTGTGTAAACTTCACAAATCACACGGGCAATCTTACCGCGATCGGTACTCCATGGGAAGATCATCCAAGTTGATAAATCAGGATGCAAGTACATATCACTTTCTTCAATTCGAACAAAGCCTTCAATTGAAGAACCATCAAACATCAACTTGTTATCAAGCAACTTGTCCAGTTGACCGATGGGAACCTCAACATTTTTAATTGTTCCGAACAAATCAGTGAACATCAGACGAAGAAATTTAACATCCTCATCCTTTACAATCTTGCGAATATCATCTTTTGAATAATTGTGTCTCGTGGCCATTTATAACGCTCCTATCACTCATTAAATTTGTGGAAATTATTTGGATTGTCAAACGTCGAAGAAGGCGGCTTCAGCCCACCGATATTCATAAATTCGTCTTGAAGAATTTTTCTGACATCGCTATCAGTGAGACCCTTTTGTAAATTCTTTTTCCGTTCATCTTCGAGTTGTTCCTGCTTCTTATAAACTTCTTTAATCCCAGAAATGTTCAGACCATCATCCAGGTAATCCTTGATCTCGAGAAGCCTGTCGACATCATTTAGCGAATACATTCGCCTGTTACCTTCATTACGAACAGGTTTGATTAAATCCTGCTGCTCATAATATCGAATCTGTCGGGCAGTCAAGTCGGTAAGTTTCATGACGGTTCCGATGGGCAAAACTGACATTGAACGCCGTAGTTCCTTCTCTCGCATGTTTCACCTCCTAAATTCTTGTTATCATAATACCATTCCCACAAACAAAGTCAAGCCCAAATGTTATATTTTATGACATCATTTTTTCAATCCTTGGTTTAAAGCCATTCTTCAACATCGTGTTGAAGACGTTTGACATCGTCAGGGCAGTCGATGACGTCGTACCAAGTTGGCTTAGTTTTATTTCGAAACCAAGTCAGTTGACGCTTGGCATAATGCCTGGAATCTTTTTTGACGTTGTCAACAGCCGTCGACAAGTCAATATTATTTTCAAAATAATCGTAAAATTCATGGTAGCCGATTCCTTTACCTGCCTGGAGCCGGTTGCCGCCCTTGTCGTAAAGGTACCGGGCTTCTTCAAGCAAACCGCGGGTCATCATTAAATCTACCCGTTGATTAATACGTGCATACAGCTTTTGTCGCTCGGTTGTTAAGCCGATTATCAACGGGTCATAGCGGCGAGGGTGGTTTACCTGATCCGAAAACCGCCGACCGGTCTTCAAGTAAACCTCCAAGGCGCGAATAACCCGACGAACGTTATTTGGCGAAATTTGTTCGGCTGCTTTTGGATCAACCTTTTTCAACCGTTCATACAGGGCGGCTTTACCGGCCTGCTGAACCGTTTCCATCAGCTGCCGCCTCAACTTATCACTTTCAAACTGATCACCGCCAAGTTCAAGGCCTTCCAACAGTGCCTGTAAGTAAAAGCCGGTACCACCAACAATAATCGGTAAATGGTCCCTGGCAATAATCTCGTCGATTAATCGACTTGCTTCAGCAACAAAGTCGGCTACTGAAAATCGTTCCGTAATATTTCTAACGTCAATTAAATGATGGACAACCCCTTGTTTTTCGGCAGCGGTTACCTTAGCCGTTCCGATATCAAGGCCACGGTATACTTGCATCGAGTCTCCGGAAATAATTTCGCCTTGAAACTGTCGTGCCAGTTTAATTGACATGGCTGTCTTGCCAACTGCTGTTGGACCGACAATTGCTAAAACCTTTTTCAAATCAAGCCACCCCGCATTTCCGCTCTCACTTGAACCGCCCTACCCGGATAATCCGTAATAATGGCTGCCATATTGCGTTCAAAGCAGTATTGCATGTCTTCAGTAGAATTAACCAGCCATGGTCTTAAATGCCGTGCAGCGGCGTAAAATGGGTGCTTTTTGACCCAACGGATATCGGGGTGAAAATCTTCAATTACTTTACTGCGTTTAAGTGTTTTAGCTTGTTTGGCCGCCGTCCTAAATATTCTGGCTTTATATGCCTGCGGATCAATTCGATTTAAAATCTCCAATGATTTGCCATTAAAGCTGGAGTAAATCAGTTGAAACGGATAGTGGCGCCCTGCAAAATACTCATAAACAGCCCGCTCCAACCCAGGGTAATGAATCTTATTGGTTTTTAATTCCAAATTGAAAATTCCTGTGAAATTTATTTTTATCAGCATTTCAACAACCTCTTCAAGTGTCGGTACCCTGGTTCCCTTGAACTCCTCACTAAATTTAATGCCTGCATCCAGTTGCTTAATTTCAGCCAGTGGTTTGTCCATAATCAATCCGGTCCCGTTAGTTGTTCGGTCAACCGTTTCGTCATGCATAATAATGAACCGCTTATCTTTTGAAAAATGGACATCCGTTTCAATGCCCTCGGCACCTTCATCAATTGCCGTTTTAAAGGAAATCAGTGTATTTTCCGGTCGGGTTCCCCGACTGCCGCGATGGGCAATTATTTTCGTATCAATTTGCATGCAATTGCAGCTCCTTAATTTATATTTAAACAATTGAACAAGAAACTAGATATCTGCCAGTAAATAACGCATAATGAAACTATAGAAAGTTTTTTGGGAGGGATTGTAATGAAACATTTCACTAATGGATTAATCGTTGGTGTTTTAGGAACGGTCGCGGCTGGTCTGGGCGCACTGCTGACATTTAAGAAGTCAGTTGTTGACCCGATTGAGGATCAAGAACAAAAATTCGAAGAAAACCGGAAGCGGGCAATGCGTAAAAGCCGAGCAGCCCATCATGGATAAAATCGTTTAAAATCATCAGGTTCAAATAAAAAAGCCGAAACAAAAGAAAATTACTTTTGTCTCCGGCTTTTTTAATACTCCGATTCATTTAATTGCTCTTTTTTTCTTTGCCATCCCAATTCTGATAGCCGGTTTTTAAAATAAAAATTTGTTGATATCCTTTTTTACTCAAAAAAAGTGCTGCCCGTTTGCTGACGGTCTTACCCTGATCATATAAATAAACCGGTAAATCAGGCCGAATCTGCTGGTAAAAGTTCCGGATCGTTGAATATGGCACGTTTCGAGCGCCCAAAATGTGACCGTCTTTAAAAGTCTTGGACTCGCGAAGATCAATCACCTGCGCCTTTCGCATTCCGGATTGAAAATCTGCATTTGTCAGGTATTTGGCCGCCTGTTTAACCCGATAATTTTGGATCAGCGTGTAAATAAGCCACCCCAACAAAATAATAATCAAAAGAATTGTCATCCAACCATTTGCATTCAACGCACCAACAATCAATTTCAGCATCTCACTTTCAAACTTTTATTTTAGGCCCGGTTAATTACAGGGCGTTATCATTTTTAAATTTTAGCGCCAGTGAAGCCGCGCCGATTACACCAGCGTCATTTCCCAACTGGGCGAGCTTTAACTTAGTTGAATCACGAACCGACTTAAAGGCATTTTCCTGGAAGTAACGGGTTGTCGGCTGAAGCAACGTATTACCGGCATTGGAAACACCACCACCGATGATAATATTTTCCGGATTCAGCGTGTTACCGACATGCGACAGTGCCAATCCCAAATATGAGCAGACTTCGTTAACAATTTGATTGGCTAAAATATCACCATTATCGGCTAGGAAAAAGACCATTTTGGAAGTCAGGTCTTCATGCCCATCAATTAATTCCTTAATCCGTGATTTCCCTGTAAAGCGCTTTGCCAAACTTTTGGCAACTTTGACAACACCGGTTGCAGAAGCGTACTGCTCCAAGCAACCACGTTTGCCGCAAGTGCAAAGAAAGCCGTTTTTCTGCACACAAATATGGCCAATTTCACCGGCACCATTATTAATACCGTGAACCAGCTTGCCGTTAGTGACAACACCACCGCCGACACCAGTTCCCAGGGTAACAAAGACAACGTCGTCAGCCTTGTCACCGGCACCTTTCCAATATTCACCCAAAGCGGCGGAATTGGCATCGTTATCAATTGCAATTGGCAGTCCCAGGCCTTCGGTAATGGTTGGGCCGACTTGTTGAACCTGATCCCAGCCAAGATTAAAGGCTCCGACAACCGTGCCCTTTTCACGATCAACAGCTCCGGGCGTTCCCATACCAATACCGATAAAGTCATTAGTATTGTAATCTTCTCGTCGCATCTGATCGGCAATTGATTTAATCATATTTGGTACGATTTGGCTGCCGCTATCACTGATGTCTGTAGGAATACTCCATTTTGTCAGAATATTGCCATCCTCATCAATAAATGCAAACTTCGTTGTGGTACCGCCAAGATCAATTCCAATTAGTCTCTTACTTGCCAAGATAAATCCCCCTGCTTTCATTTTCATGTTTTTCTTCAATTCGGTGCTCATGGTTTAAAACAAGTTTGGCATGAATAAAATCATCGTGGCTGATGAGATGTGCCTGGTGTAAATGATCCAATTCCAATGCCATCACTTCAATATCCCAGAGTCGTTTGCCGACATAAACATAAATGTCGAATTTTTTCAGTAACTGCTGAACATCATACAGCGTTTTCATTATCTCACATCCTTAGTCAAATTTCTTTCAATTTTCGAAATTTATCCTAAAAACTACCCCGCATGCCGATCACAAACAACGCGCCGGCAACCAAAACCAACGTGATACCGGCAATGACTCGTTTTATCGGGTTCACCTTACTAAACGAAACTCCCGATACATAAGCAATCAGAAAGCCGCCGACTAAGCCGCCAAGATGACCAGCAATGTCAATTCCCGGCGTAAAAAGGTCCATCGCGATATTTAAAACAATGAACAGCAAAAATGTTTTAGCCATTGAAACAATTGCCTGGTTTCTGGAAAAGCTTTCTCCCAGCATCATAAACGCACCAAACAAGCCAAAAATGGCCGTACTGGCCCCGGCCGACACGTTGTAACTAAAAGCAAAGCTGGCCAAATTACCAACCACACCCGATACCAGAAAAATAATCAAGAACCGCCAATGCCCAAACAGTGTTTCCACATACTGACCAATAAAGTATAAAGTGATCCCATTCATTAGAATATGGGTTAACCCAATGTGGATAAAAACAGGTGCAATTAGCCGCCAGTATTCGCCAGCCCGAATTAACGGATTGTATTTGGCGCCAAACCGCAACAAGTTACCTGGGTTTTCAGTCCCACCGGTAATGGTCATTATTAAATAAACAAGGATCATTATACCAAGCAATCCATAAGTCACGTAAGGCTTATCACGTAATCGATTTATCAAATTAACTATTCCTCCATAACTAGTGGATAATTTTTTTAACTTTCATATCAAAGTCTTCAATAGGCCAAGCCGCTTTTTCAAAAAATTGAGGCGGCGTTGCGACCGCGATTGACATCCCTTCAAAATCTGCTAAAAATCGGTCATAGTAGCCACCACCGAAGCCAAGCCGGTAATGATCGCGGGAAAAAGCCAAGCCAGGAACAATCAGGGCATCAATTTCTGATTTAGCCACAACAGTCCCACCAACCGGTTCTTGAGTCCCAAACTTTGTTCGCTCCAAGCGGGTCGTCTCATCGAGTACAACAAACGCCATTTGACGTTTGGGAAGGGTCCGGGGGACAACGACCTGCTTTTGATGAGCCTGTGCAAACGTAATAATCGGCTGGGTTGGAATTTCTTCAGCCATACTAAGTGTAACCCCAATGACGTTAGCTTTTAAAAAATCAGAATCTTCAAAAAGCTGCTGATAAAGATGCTGCAACGTCGCCGAGGTTTCCGGTTGTCCTAAAAAATGATGAATTTTTTCCAGCTGTTGTTTTCGAAAGGCAACTTTTACTTTATTTCGCATGCTTTAACCTACTTTACATTTATTTCAAGCTCGACTCAATAATGAGAAAAAGAGACTGGATAAACAGTTTCCCGTTCACTTCCGGCCTCTTATTAATCTCACGCTTTTGCAAAATGAATCTGATTTGGGCCTCACAAAGCCATGTAGCTGAGTTAAAATCCCGCATGAATCATTTTACAAATAAACGTTGTTATTTTGTTTCTCGATGTAATGTCACTTTGCGTTCACGTGGGCAATACTTTTTAAGCTCTAACCGGTCTGGATTGTTCCGACGGTTTTTGCTTGATAAGTAAGTGCGTTCGTGGCATTCAGTACATTCCAATGTAATGTGTACGCGCATGGAATAGGACCTCCAAACTTTTTTCTTTATACAGCTAGTCTAATAGCATCAACTCTGAATATTTTATCATCAATCATCACAAAATACTAGGATTAAATTGATAAATGTTAAGTATTTTTACTTAACAGTCGATGTCGACTGAACTTCTTTCCAATAAGCAGCGTAAATCCGCTTTGCCAGCTGCATATTGTTACTTTCGGCATTGACACCTAAGTTGGGCATTGCTAAAGCAACAACAACTTGTGGATTCGTTGAAGGCGCAAACGATGCCAAGCTCAGCGTAACCGTTTCATTTCCATTATAGAATGTCTGAGCCGTACCGGTTTTGGCGGAAATTTCCGGTTTGATGGTATCCAGCTCGCCACCGGTCTTATAAGTGTTGGTACCATGAACAACGTCATAGAGGCCTCGCTTAACAACATCCCGTTGCGCCTTAGTCATATCAATATGATTTAAAACCTTTGGCATAACCGTTGCCTTAACCGGACCCAGCTTACCGTTCTTACTGGTTCCCCGAATTGACTGCACAATATGCGGCGCAATTCGATAGCCGCCGTTAGCAATGGTTGACATATATTGAGCCACTTGCATTGTCGTATAAGCATCATAGTTACCAAAGGACTCATCCAAGGCACTTCCAATGTGGGAACGACCGCTGGCACCTTTCAAGCCGGTTGATTCACCCGGAATATCAATGCCGGTATTCACACCCAACCCGAACTGGTTGAAGTATCCCCGCAGCTTACTGAAGATCGATGGATTCATTGTCAAAGCCCCGCCTTCAACGTACTTAAACCGAGCCTCTTTCATTGCCAGCTGCATCATATACGAGTTTGAAGAAACTTCCAAGGCGCCACTGGCATCAACTGAAATATTGGAACCACCATTATGGTTGAACCATGATGACTTCTTTACGCCACCGGTCGTAATCGGCTGATCCGTTAGTGTACTATTAGTTGGCGTGATCACCCCGTCCATAAGTGCACCGGAAACCATTGCCCCTTTAACAACGGACCCCATGACAATTGAGCTGTTAATATTGCCAAGAATGTTATCCGTAATTTTAGACGTTTTCGGATTTCGATTAACGCCAGCCATACCAATAATCGCACCATTGTTAGGTTCATAACAACCGCATACGTCCCGGTTGAATTACCGCCGGCACCTTGTTCAGCAGATCTGACAAGCGACTGTAATGTTTTCTGGAACTTAGCGTTAATTGTTAACTGAAGATTATCACCCTTTTGGCCGCCATATTTCTTAATCTGTTTTTTGATCTCGTTGTCACTATTTAAAACAACCTGAGTTTGAGATTTGGTACCACGAAGAACGGGTTCATATTGACGCTCCAAATAACTTTGACCAACACTATCGTTACGAGAATAGCCTTCTGCCAGCAATTCGTTAACCCGGTCACTCGGTAAGCCGGTCTTTTCGTTTGAAACCGTTCCGGTAACCCCTTGGATGGACTTGCCATTTGGATAGTTTCGGCTCCAGCTGGTACCGACGTTAACGCCCGGCATTTCCGACAAATGTTCACCAACTTGGGCCACTTCAGCTTCGGAAACGTTATCGTCCTTGATGTTAACAGTTGAAAGCTGATAAGCACCACTCATTTTGGCAAAAATTTCCGCTGCATTTTTGGTTGCTTCACTAAACCGGGAATTAGGTATCTTTTCAACGTAATCCAAAGCCTTATTGTATTTAGCATCGGCACTATATCCGTCCAATCCGGAAAGTTTTTCCTCAACCGCAGCCAGGTTTTTAGGATTAGCCAAATAATAGTCGGCCAACTGACGCTTGGTCAAGCTGCTTTGGGAAACTCTAACATAATTGGAAAGTTTCGTGGCAGTCTTATACAAGTCGTTTGAAAGTTCGTTAACGCCCTTAGTATAGATGATCGCCTGGTGGGCTGAATTTCCAACCAATACCTTGCCGGTTGAATCATAAATCATCCCTCGCTGCACGTTTCCCGTAACTACGGACGTGTCGGATCGGTTAACCTCGGCTTTAAACTTTGATCCATACATCACTTGAAGATAAGCCAACTGTGTCAGCAATGCTATAAATAAAATACCAACAACAATAAAAATAACATTAATTCTAAAAGGCAGTGACGCTGCCTTTGTTTTTTGGTTCTTCTTAGTTCGTCTTCTAAAGATTTTCAAAGTCATTACTCCTTGCCCATGAACTCAATTCTATCAAATTTCTTTTACAAAAACTAGAACTGTTGGCCAATCTTTAACTTCTTATGATATTCTAAACGTTGACATTTATTTTAAAAAAGGAAGGTCAATGATGAAATCAAAGCGATACCCATTACTACTCTGCTTTTTGATCCCAGTCATCATTACGGTTGGGTACTTTATTTTTAGACATTTTGCACCATTCGGAAGCTCTTCTGTTCTAACAGTTGATATGGGTCAGCAGTACGTTGATTTTTTTGCGCACTATCGAGATACACTGCTGCATAATCCCAGCGGTTTTCTGTACTCGTTTGCCAAAGGATTCGGCGGTGACATGTTTGGGACGTGGAGCTATTATCTGATGAGTCCACTTAACCTATTGATTTTACTGTTTCCCGTTTCCATGTTGCCCAGTGTTTTGGCAATTATCACCATTTTAAAATATGGACTAGCCGGATTAAGCTGCGGTTATTTTCTTAAAAAGAAATACCAGGCAGCCGATTGGTCAATTATCGGGTTTGCCGTTTCCTACGCACTGATGGGTGGATGGTCGCAAACCAGCTTAATACACTTTGGATTGACGCCGCCATTCTACTGCCGATTATTTTTCTTGGACTTGACAATCTGTTAAAATCCCAATCCGCTAAGTTATATACGGTCAGCCTTACCGCAATGCTGATTATTAATTATTATATGGGATGGATGATTGCTATCTTTGTAACGGCCTATATGATTATTTTCGGTATTGCCAAAGCGTTGCCTGTCCAAACCGGCAGCTATGGGAAAGTCTTTTTCCGATGGTTGAAAGCCTCCTTGTTAAGTGGCGTTCTATCAGCTTGGCTCTTAATTCCGACTTTCTTCTCACTGCTGACAAGTAAAACCAATTATTCGAAAAATGAATTTCGGGTCAGGTTCGAATATAACCCGCTGGATATGCTGGGAAAGTTTATTAACGGCTCTTTTGACTTCAAACAGCTGCCGAGTGGGACGGCAAATATCTTTGTTGCCAGCGTCGTTATTATCTTATTTCTTTATTATTACTTCTCGCCAACCATTAACTGGCGATTCAAAATTGCCAACTTTGGCCTGACGGCTTTCTTTGTTCTTTCCATGTGCTTTCAGCCGCTGGATCTGTTCTGGCACGGGATGCAACTGCCCGTCTGGTATCCATATCGCTTTTCCTTTATTTTTTCGTTTTGGATGATTTTGACCGCCTTTGAAACTTTTAAAGATATTTCGGCTCACAACATTCGGTGGCGCAACTTCATTGCCAGTATGACCATTATCTTAATTGGGATGCTCTATATCGGCTTAAAAATGAAAAAATTTGAATATTTACGTGCCGGCAACTATGTCTGGGGTTGGATTTACCTGCTCCTGAGCATCGGCTTGATTATTTTTTACGGTTTATATCGGCAACACAAACTGCTTTCAGCCGCACTTGCCGTTTTAATGGTCGGAGAAATGAGTTTAAATTTTGTCAATTCACTCAACAATATCTCCTACTTAAATAATACCGATTACACCAAATTCGCAGGGATTACCCGATCACTTACCGATAAGATTAACCAAAATGACAAAAGCTTTTATCGAACCGGCCAAACCTTTTCCAGAACCAAAAATGACGCATTAACAGCGAACTTTAATGGCGGCTCGATTTTCTCGTCTACGCTTGAATCCGCAACTTCAAATTTCGCCGGTAACATTGGCCAGCCAAACGGCGACGCCTATATCCTTTATTCAAACGGGACCATGTTTACCGATTCGCTTTTATCAATGAAATATTGGTTAAATGAACGACCGGTTACCGTCAAAACGAATCAAAAAACCATGCCGCAATTTTTAAGCACTCTGACGAGTAAACCCGATTTAAGCAAGTATGAGCTGCTTTCACAGACAAAGCAGACAAATACCTATCGCAATCCATATGCATTGCCATTAGGCTTTGTATCTCCAAAACAGCCGTTAAAAACAACGGCCGTTCCCAACAGTCCAATCGCTTATCAGAATCAACTGGCCAAACAGCTGGATCCAAAAATCGGTGATTTATTTAAACCGGCAGCCTACACAGACGTTTCATATCATAATATTTATCCCGTTTTGGATTTGAATAACGCGGTCCTTCGAAAGAAGAACATGATGGAACAATCCTATATTACAATGAAAGTCCCAATTGAAAAGAACACGTCATACTACATGACAATGGGGCCAAACATTTCAAATACGCAGCTATCGGTTTTGGTAAACGGTAATAGCCTGGTGCAATTCAGGCCGGCTAAAAAAACCGTTGTCGCAAATATTGCGACTGGTGGAACTGCAAATGATACCATTACTGTTAAACTTTACGCAAACGCAAATGATGTTTGGCTTCAAAACGTTAAATTTTATAAACTAAACGATCAAAAAATCGCTCGTTTTTCACAGGATCTCAAACAATCACCATACAAGATCTCAAATTGGAATAATCATCAATTTACAGGAACTGTTCATGTTAAAGCAGCCAAACAGTCGCTTACCACAACAATCCCATACTCTAAGTTGGCACGTAAAAATTGACCATCAGACCGTCAAGCCCCGAAAATGGGCTAAAATGTTTATCTACGTCCCAATTACCAAAGGGACCCATCAGGTTACTTTTACGTATTGGCCAGAAGGCTTGGGAATTGGGCTAACCATTTCGTTAATAGGTATCTTTTTCGTTATCGGCAGTTATTATTACAAACGAAATCATTAATCCAATGCACAAAATTTAGCATTAAAAAAGCCAAGGATGATTGGGGAAGCTCCCTAAATCATCCTTGGTTTTTACATATTATCCAACTCAATCGTTTTATAACTCACCATTTTTGGTATAGGTATAGAAAACATTTTCTGGATCTTTGTGGGGATCGAAATCAACCCCCAAATCATACCCCTTGAAAAACCATTCATCGCCTTCGTCCACAAAGTATTTAACGCCATCTTTATCCGTTTCGGTATATACTTCTTCTGGATGATCGTCACGAGTGATTGCTAACGAAAAGCCGTCGTGTACGGGGGTTTTGCCATAAACTTTCCCATAAAACCGAACTCCGTTACCATCAGACAATCCCATTTCTTCATGGAACCACTTACTTGCAGCATCGGTAATTTCAATTTTCATTAATCGCACACTCCTCATTATTTACGAATTCGCTTACATCACATTATATCATCGATTGTGAAATTAACAAAGGAATAGCAAAAGGCAATCAGCCCAGTATTTCACTAAGCTGATTGCCACTTTGTTTAAACAAATTATTTTTGATATCTTACTTAACTTCTAAAATCTTAACTTTCATATCACCGGCTGGAATATGAATCGTCACTTCTTCATTCAACCGATGTCCCAAAAGCCCTTTTGCGATTGGCGAATCATTGGAAATCTTTCCCGACATTGGATCGGCCTCCGCAGCCCCTACAATTGTGTAAGTTTCCGGCTCTTCATCAGGCAGTTCTTTAAAAGTTACTGCCTTTCCAACTGTCACTTCGTCTTTATCGCTGTCATTAGAATCAATAATTTGTGCATACTGAAGCATGTGTTCAATCGTCGTAATCCGACTTTCCAACATACTCTGTTCGTCCTTTGCTGATTCATACTCGGAATTTTCAGACAAATCACCATAACTTCTGGCAACCTTAATCCGTTCAACCACCTTTGGTCGTTGATTTACCTTTAAGTCTTCCAATTCCTTTTTTAATTTATCCCGACCTTCTGCGGTCATTGGATATGCTTCTTGTTCAGCCATCAAAAAATTCCCCTTTGTAAAAGATTAAATTGTTGAATCAAAGTTTTGCTTGATCTGTTGATTACCCCGGCTTCTTAAAATAGCCCGCATTTTGGTCGTTAACAAATCAATTGCTACCTGATTCTCGCCGCCTTCGGGTACGATAATATCCGCATAGCGTTTGGTTGGTTCAACGAATTGATGATACATTGGTTTAACAGTTGTCAAATATTGCTTAATGATACTGTCCAATGAACGGCCACGCTCATGCATATCCCGTTCAATTCGCCGAATAAGACGAATATCATCATCCGTGTCGACAAACACTTTAATATCCATTAAATCACGTAATCGTTCATCGTCAAGTATTAAAATGCCATCGAGAATAATTACTTCGCGTGGATCCTGATGGATTGTCTCCTTACTGCGGGTAAACTGGTTATAATCATAAACCGGCTTCTCAATTGGTTGATAATTTAGCAGTTGCTTTAACTGCTGAATAATTAAGTCATAGTCAAAAGCCATTGGATGATCATAATTAACCTTTTTGCGCTGTGCCATTGTCATATTAGACTGATCTTTGTAATAAGAATCCTGCTGAAGAATCATAATCGAATAGTTTGACAATTCGTTAAAAATCTTCCGGCTTACCGTTGTTTTTCCGCTGCCAGAACCACCAGTTACACCAATGACAACTGGTTTTTGTTTTGGTTTCACCATGAATCGAAATTCCCTTCAGTATTGCTTGAATTAGTTATTGGCCGTGTGCTCGGCAATTTGTTGCTGATGTTCTTCATAAGTCTTTGAATAGTATACTTTCCGGGTCTTCGTATTTGCAACAAAATACAAATAGTTTTTTGATCGATCCAGTGGATGAAGAACCGCTTGAACAGAGCTAACGCTTGGACTATCAAAAGGTCCCGGCCCAAAGCCGGCATATTTGTACAGGTTATATGGTGAATTGCTCCGAAGATCCTTATTGGTTAATTCTTTACTATTACGATGAATTGCATAAAGAACAGCAACATCAGACTGTAGCGGCATGTTAATATCAATTCGATTTAACAAGACACCAGCCATTTTTCGACGATCCGTCTGATTAACGCCTTCACGTTCGATTAAAGATGCCAAGGTCATAAACTGCTGCATCGTCATTTTTGTCTTTTTAATCTGCTTATAATAAGGCGTCAAAACTTGATTTGTTTTGGCAACCATTTGATTAACAAGGGAATTAAGTGACGTATTTTTCTTAACCTCATAAGTTGCCGGATACAAGTATCCTTCAAGCCGATACCTGACGCCCTTGGCTTTCATCGCCGATGTCAATAATTGTGGATAACGAGCAGCCAATTGTTCCATAAACTGCTTATCTTTCATAACATTGATAAAATTCTGCTTTGAAAAATCAGTTGTCAGGGCAATTTGGGTTGCAATCTGATCAATATTAGCCCCCTCACGCACCAGTACCTTCCCCTTTGTACTTTGAATCGGTTCATCGGTACCGCCCCGCTGCAGTTTTTTAGCAATTGCTTTTAAACTCATTGATGGCTTTAACTGATAGTAACCAGCACGAAAATTACTCATATTATTTGATTTGACATAATAATCAAAAACCATGCCGCTTTTAACAATTTTTTTGTTTTGCAAAATCGAGCCGATTTGCTTATTAGACGCGCCTAATGGAATGTGAACTTGTTTCACACTTGTATTTTGAGGATTCATCGGCTTTAAAGCTTCCTGAAAATATCGATAGCCTAAAAAGCCAATGGCGATCGCCAAAATTACTAAAATTGTAATTACGGAAATAATAATTTTTCGCCCTAAACTCCGGTTGGGTTTAGGAGTCCGTTCATTTGAGTTATTACTCATCAGATGCTCCTCCTACTATTCTCAAATCCCATTATAAGGTTGAAACTAGCGAATTTCCGCATTTAACTCATCAGTTAACCGTTTTTTAATCTTTTCAAAAGCTGCTGTCACAACTTCATCTTTTAATGTTTCGCGCGGGTTAACATACAATAATGAATAAGCCATTGACTTTTTGCCGGCTGGGATATTTTTGCCTTCATAAATATCGAACAAATGAATATCATGCAAGTAAGCACCGCCACGTTTCTTCATTAAGTCCACAACCTGCTCATTGGTAACTTCATGATCAACCAAGAATGAAATATCTCTTTCAACAGATGGATACTTTGAGATTGGATGATACTGATCATCACTCTTAGGAAGCTCAATTAATGTCTGCAGATTCAATTCAAAAGCATAAGTTTCTTTGATTTTAAACTGTTTGGCGACCTTCGGATGAACTTGGCCGATAAAACCAACGTAATGACCATGAATACTAATATCTGCTGTTCGTCCCGGATGCATTTCCGGATACTTATCCGTTGCCGTGTAACTCAGTTCACCGTTAATTCCAAGATTTTCAATTAACTGGTTAACAATCCCTTTCAAGTCGTAAAAGTCAACTGGATGAACATGATTATTCCAGGATGCAGCTGTAAAGTTCCCCGTTACAACACCAGCAACATGCGCTACTTCGTCTGGGCGAACCTGCTCATCCGAGTCTTTGTAGAAAACCCGGCCGATTTCATATAGAGCCACATCATTTACTTTATGCGCATGATTATATGCAACATCGTCCAATAAACCGCTTAACAAATTCATTCGCAGCGTTGAATGATCCTGGGTCATTGGTGATAACAGCTTGGTTAACTTACTCTGGCGCATTAAGAACAGCTGCGCTTTGGTGGCTGTCGTCAACGAATAAGAGATTGCCTGAGTCAACCCTAGCCCTTCCAAAGCATGCCTTGTTGCCCGGTCAAGTTTCTGGGCAGGCGTCAGAGTACCAATCGTTTGTCTGCCGGTTGGCAGTGTCGCCGGTAGCTGATCATATCCGTAAATTCGAGCGATTTCTTCAAATAAGTCGGCCTCAATATGGATATCCCAGCGGCGAGCCGGAATTGTCACGTTCAACCCGTCATCTGCTTGTTGACTAATAAACCCTAACCGATCAAAAATTGCTTGAATGTCCGACAAGCTTAAATCCGTTCCAAGAACATGATTCGTTCTTTCAGCAGTTATAAAAATCGTTGGGAGTTTCGGATGATATTCGGAAGCAGTCACAATTCCCTTGGTAATTTGGCCACCGGCTAGCTCCTGAATCATGTTGGCAGCCTCATTAAGGGCATCCTCAACGCCATCCGGATTAATGCCGCGTTCAAAGCGTTGGGAAGCCTCAGAATGCAGAACGTGGCGCTGAGCGGTCTTTCTAATCCGAATAGAATCAAAAATAGCCGATTCCAAGGCCACCGCTTTGGTCTGATCATCAATTTGTGTATTATAACCACCCATAACACCGGCAATAGCGATTGGCCGTTCACTATCGGCAATCACAATGTCTTCGGAAGACAAATCATGATCTTCTTCATCTAAGGTTTTAATTTGTTCACCCTTTTTTGCCAGGCGAACCTGAACATTTCCCTTTATTTTATCCTTATCAAATGAATGCAGCGGCTGACCATACTTCAGCAAAATATAGTTAGTAACGTCAACAACGTTATTAATTGGCCGAATACCGGCATTCCAAAGCGTAATCTGCAGCCAAGCCGGACTGGGAGCTACCTTAACACCTTTGATTACTCTTAATTTATAAGTTTTAGCCAACGTTTCATCCGCCGACGCTTTAAGTTCGTCAGCCGCGTTTAAATCAGCAGCTTCTTTTACTACCGGTTTTTGAATATCCGGCTTTTGATCGTAAATCGCTGCCAGTTCGTGAACGGTTCCCAAAATACTCAGCATATCACCACGGTTGGGGGTAACATCCAAATCAATAATCGGATCGTCCATTCCAAGATAATGATAAACCGGTTCACCAACCGGAACACTATCGTCAAAAACATAAATGCCATCAGCCCATTCCTTGGGTACGACATCTTTACTAAAACCAATTTCGTCCAGGGCACAAATCATGCCTTCCGATTCAACACCCCGCATTTTGGAACGCTTGATTTTAACATTGCCGCCAATCCGGGAGCCCGGTAGAGCAACAATCACCTTTTGATCTGCCGCAACATTAGGCGCACCACAAACAATTTGCAGCGGCGACTCCTCACCGACGTCCACTGAACAGATATGAAGGTGATCGGAATCCGGATGATTGGTCATCGACAAAATATGACCGACTACCAGCTTCTTCAAACCTTCTTCAGCAACATCCACTGAATCCACCTCAACGGCCGTTCGCTCAATTTTTTCGGCTAAATCTTTAGCCGGCATATCCAAATCAAGATACTTTTTTAACCAGTTATATGAAACTTTCATTCTTTAGTTACCCCTCTTATCAAATTGATCTAAGAATCGGACATCGTCAAGATAGAAATCACGAATGTCATCAACGCCATATTTCAGCATTGCAAAACGATCAGGGCCAACGCCAAACGCAAATCCGCCATATACCTTTGAATCAACACCAGCCATTTCCAAAACGTTTGGATGAACCATGCCGGCTCCCAAGACCTCGATCCACCCGGTATGCTTGCAGACATCACAACCCTTACCCATGCAATTAAAGCAGGTGATGTCAACTTCTACGGACGGCTCGGTAAATGGAAAATAGCTTGGACGAAGACGAATATCAAATCTGTCGCCAAAGATTTTTTGGGCCATTGTCAGCAGCGTTCCCTTAAGGTCGGCCATCGTGACGTGACGGTCAATAACCAACCCCTCAACTTGATGAAATTGATGGGAATGAGTCGGATCGTCAGTATCACGACGATAAACGATTCCTGGTGAGATCATTTTAAGCGGCCCCTTTGAAAAGTCATGCTTCTCAAGTGCCCGAGCCTGCATCGGTGACGTCTGGGAACGCATCAAAAACTCCTTGCTTAAATAAAAAGTATCCTGCATATCCCGGGCTGGATGATTTTTAGGCAAGTTCATCATTTCAAAATTATACTTATCAGACTCTACTTCCGGCCCTTGTAAGACTTGATAGCCCATTCCTAAGAACAGATCAACAAATTCGTCAATAATCTGTTGAATTACGTGCGGCTGTCCTTGGGCAACCGGTTTTCCCGGCAGCGTTACATCAATTTTTTCTGCAGCCAATTGCTTATTCAAAGCCGCATCTTCAAGATCTTCTCGATGTGCTGCTACCGCTTGCGTAATTGCATCTCGAATCTTATTAGCATAACTGCCGACTTCCGGACGTTCTTCCACGGGCAAATCTTTAATACCACGTAAAGTGGCCGTAATAGGGCCTTTTTTACCCAAAAGATGAACTCGGATCTCATTTAACTTTTTTAGATCAACAGCCGAGTCAATATCCGCTAAACCCTTTTGTTTAATCTCTGTTAATTTATCGCGTAACGACATGGTTTCCCTCCAAATATTTTTTTGCGTTAAAAGTTAACTTAACAACTAATTCCCCGAAAATTAGGGCACAAAAAAACTCCGTCCACCCAGGGACGAAGTTTCGCGGTACCACCCTAATTTGTCACTAAAAAGTAACACTCTTAAGCATCATTAACGGTGATTACCGGAAAATTTTTGTTATCGTAAACTCCCATTTTCTGCTCGAAAAATGAATTCGATCAGCCACCCACTCTGTTCGCACCAACCACAGAGTCTCTGAATAGATTAGCCGTCTACTACTTTTTTCTCAAACGCATTTACTTAGTGAATGATAATCTAAAATAAAAAAATGGTCAAGCTAACTTTCAGTGCTTGGATACCATTTTTCAGACCAGGAATGAATTGCACTCATAATCGGTGCCAATTCTTTGCCTTGTTGGGTCAAAGAATATTCAATCAGAGAAGAGTCGGGATATTCTTTTCGAATAACGACACCGTCATTTTCAAGCTCACGCAGCCGTTCTACCAGTACTCGATCGCTGCATTTGGGAATCTGACGGGCAACTTCTCTAAATCTCAAAGCACCTTCCTGAAGTAAAACGTCAATAATTAAGCCGTTCCATTTTTTCCCCAGAAATGAAAAAGTTTTTTCGAATTTTGGACAGAGAAAATAATTGATAGGTTCTCTCAAGGCAATATTTTCTTTCATAAGTTTCCCCTCCTTAAACTTACTTTAAACCGACAGCTCGCTACTTAATGGCCGCGATTCGATTAAGCTGCTTCTTTACTTTCGTTCTAAACGGATTCATAAACTCGCGAACTGCTTCATAGTCATCAACCAACGAAACAATTACACTTTCTTCATATTTCGGACGGGCCAGGGTAAGTCCCCACATGTGCTTTAAAATAATATCTTTTTCAACCGGAGACAGTGTTGTGATTTTCTCAGCATTTCTAAGTGCCACTCGCGGATGAACAAATGCGTGTGACCCTAAATCAAACTTCGTTGTCCGCCAGTCATAAAAGAATAGATCATGAAGCAGACCTGCACGGGCAACCGCCCGATAATCCAGATCCCTTTTTTTGGCAATTCGGTAACTATCAAACGAAACAGCCAAAGAATGCTCGAGTCTGGTAGAATGATGGTGTTGTTTGTAGTTGGCTAATTTTTGAACAGTTGGATTCTTAATTAAATCACCAACAATTTGAACATATTCAGAATCATTTTTCCATTCATCTTTGCGCATATTATACCCCTTTGCCCTTTATTACAAGACATCATACTAGATATTTTCTGAAATATCAACAAAAACGAACATTACTTAAATAAAATGAAAGATTAAGATGCCCGCCGCAACAGCAACATTTAATGATTCAGCTTCACCGTTCATTGGAATATACAGATTTTGATCCGTTTTGTCAAGTAAATCTGCCGCAACACCATTTCCTTCATTCCCCATAATTAATGCAAATTGCTTTGTTGGTGTCGCATTATCATAGGCAATTGCCCGTTTATTTAATTCGGTTCCATAGGTCGGAATGTTATGCTTCTTAAACGCTGCAAGCCACCGCGAGAGGTCACCTGAAAATAACCGAATATGAAACTGACTGCCCTGCATCGAACGAACAACTTTGGGATTATAAATATCCACGGTCCCTTTACCAAAGACAACCCCATTCATTCCGGCAGCATCTGCCGTTCGAACCATTGTACCGATATTACCAGGATCTTGAATGTTATCAAGCATCAGCCACGAACCGCCCAGCTTTTCGGGAATTGATTCATGGTAATCTGCCGTATTTAAAATCGCAAAAATCCCCTGAGGCGTTTCGGTAGCGGAAATGTGTTTGGCAACTTCCGGTGTTATTAAATAAGTCTCAACCGTAGTAGAATCAAACTGAAGCTGCTCCAAAAAATCAGCGTCGGTTACGATAAGCGCCTTAATCCGGCCACCGTGTTTAATTGCTTCATTGACAATATGCCAACCCTCAATTAAATACTGTCCGGAAGTTAACCGGCCCTTTTTGGATTGCAGCTTCCGCCATGTTTTAACACGGTTATTCTGATTAGAGGTAATTGATTGCATTAAGCTCTTCCTTTTATGATAATTTAGTTAATAGATTTGTGAGGTGGTTTAATATGGATGAAGAAATTAAAACTGTCAAAATAGATGTATTCGGGATTGTTCAAGGTGTCGGGTTTCGCTGGGCAACTATTCAAGTAGCCAAACATTTTAATATTGCCGGCTGGGTCCAAAATAAACCAGACGGATCAGTCGAGATTGTAGCACAAGGCCCACTGGCGTCACTAACCCAATTTGCTGCCCGCATCCAGGAATCACCAACCCCTTACGCTAAAATCCATTCCATCACTACTAATTATATAACGAAATCAAGACTAAAAGGCTTTAATGTCAAATATTAATAAAGATTAAGAGGTTTGACCAGATTTAAATTGAAAACTTGGACAGTATCGAGTAAGATTTAATTTGTCTATGTATTAATAAAGAAAGGTCTTAATCGATGAAAAATTTAAAGCGCATAACGACATTCGGCGCACTTTCCGGAATGGCGTTACTACTCAGTGGTTGTGTCCAGACCACCAAATCAGGCAAACCATATGGACTGGTCTATGATTATCTTGCCCGTCCGGCTCAGTCAATTATGGAAGCAATTGCCCAACTTGTCGGCAGTTACGGCTGGGCAATTGTTGTATTGACTGTGATTGTTCGAATGTTTCTACTGCCGATTATGGTTCGCCAAATGAAAAGTTCAACAATTCAACAGGAACGCATGCAAATGATTCGCCCGCAAATGCGTGAACTGCAGCAACGACAAAAAGCTGCTAAAACACCAGAAGAACAAGCAGCCGCCAGTCAAGCTATGATGGCACTTTACCGACAAAACAATATTTCAATGACAGGTGGTATTGGCTGTCTGCCGTTACTTATTCAAATGCCGATTTTTACAGCCCTATACGCAGCGATTCGATATTCGCCGGAATTGTCACACACCGTCTTTATGGGGATTCGACTGGGACAAACCAGCTGGCTTTTAGCCGTCCTATCTTTTCTGTCCTATCTACTCCAGGGTTATCTAATGATGTTGGGAACCCCTACAGCTCAAAAGAAACAAATGGGGGCCATGATGTTAATGAGCCCGATTATGATTCTGTTGTTTACGCTCTCGGCACCAGCCGGGTTGGGAATCTATTTCTTTATCGGCGGTTTGTTTGCCTGCCTGCAGACTCTAATTATGAACCTTTACCGGCCAGGAATTCGTAAACGAATTGCCAAAGAAATGGCAGGTAAAAAGCCGGTAACGGTTGATGACCTGATGCCCAAAACATCTGTTAACAAGTCTGATCCGGCTGCAACTCAAAAAACAATTCACAACCGCAATCGGCAACGAAATACCGGTAAGCAGCAAATGAATTCTCAAAAGCCGGAAAAATCAAGTTCAGCTTCTAACCAATCGATTAAAAACAAGTCAAGCAACCAGCCGGCTCGAAATAATCGGCAGCGTAATGCTGGTAAGCAACAAAATCATCATCAAAAATAAAATTAAATAAACTCGTTGTTTGCACTTTAAAGAAAAAGATGTTGGAAAAATTGAGGCATACCTCAAAAAATTCCAACATCTTTTTTGTCTTTATGAACGCAGTTAACGCGCTATTTTAATTGTGAGCCATTATCCTGATCCGAATCAGCAGTTTGATCCGGCTTGGCTACCGAAGTATCTTCATCGTCTTTATCTTCATCAGGCATATTTTTAACGATTGGCAAGTTAATTTGGAAGATTGAACCATATCCCAATGAACTTTCAATTGAAATGTTACCATGATAAGCTTCCACTAACCGATGAGCGATTGAAAGGCCTAAGCCGTTGCCCCCCTTATCTCGGCTTCTGGCTTTATCGACCCGATAAAAGCGATTAAAAACTTTGTTGATATCTTCTTGGGAGATGCCTTCACCAAAATCCTGAATCGCAATATTAACCATCGACATCGATGTCGACAACGACATGTGAACTTCTTTTCGCTTTTCGGAATATTTAATCGCATTATCCAATAAGATAACCAAAACCTGTTCCAAATGATTTCGATAAATCTGCACGTACACATTATCATTCGTATCGTCATCAAAAGTAAACGTAAAGTCGGGATGGATCATCTTAAAATCGTTATAAACTTGTGCAAAGACCTCATTGACATTGGTTATCTCTTCACCATAGTTTAATTCAACCTGTTCAGCACGAGACAGATCCAACATTTCCGAAACCAAACTTTTCATGCGTTTGGTTTCCTGAAGAGACGCTTTCAATGATTCTTCCAAAACTTCCGGATCATCTTTACCCCACCGGAGCAACATATCGATATGACCTTGGATAACTGCCACCGGCGTTCGCAATTCATGGGAGACATCTTCGACAAATTGCTGTTGTTGGTCAATATAACGGCGAGTCTGATCCAACATACTATTTAAAAGATCAGCCAAATCCGACAATTCATCATGACTTTTCAAATCAGGAACCCGCGCATCAGAATCCGGATCGGTTTTAACCTTGTTGATGGTTTCCTGGATTTGGTTAATTGGCCGCAATAGCTCGGCAACCAACAAATAAGCCAAAATTAGAGAAACCAAAACAGAAATTAACACCAGAATCGCTAAAATTACACCAAGTTTTCTGGCTGTCTGCCGATAACTACTCAGTTCATCAATGACCTGCGCGTAACCAATCAGAGAGCCATTCTTCTTCGCATGCAGTGGTTCAATCCCCACCAACACGTTCTTACCGTTTTGGCGGGTTGTCATAATCCGTCGCTTTGTCGAAGCGTTAAACTTGGACATATTCTTTTTTGATTCAAACAGTCGCTTTCCGCCAACACTGTATACATTAACCAGAATATTATCCCTTGAAAAATTAACGATTAACGAATCAGAATAAATGTTGCTGTCGTTATCCTGAGACGCTTCACTATTCAACGAGGGCCGTAAGTACCGCTCAACATCCCCCTTTGATAGCGGAGAAGCATAGTTGGTCAACCTTGAGGAAACCGTTGAAAGCGTGTTATCAATGTGCATTCGTTCCTGTTCAAGCAACACATTGGTAAAACGATTAAAGATTAATACTGAAAAAGCAATTACAATTGCCAAAACACCGATCGAGGTAAAAAAAGCCCATTTCCACTTTAACGAAATTTTGCGTTTCCCAGACTGATTATCGGTTTGGGTCATGACCGCATCACATACCCGGTCCCTCTTACAGTTTGGATATAGCTATTTTCACCAGGACGATCGATCTTGTTTCGTAAGTACCTAATGTAAACATCAACCACGTTGGTTTCGACTTCTGAGTCATAGCCCCATACCTTGGTTAACAGAACATCCCGAGCCAAAACGACGTCAACATTTTCCATCAACGTTAATAGTAATTCATATTCACGCTTGGTTAAATTGATAACTTCATCACCACGACGGACAATCCGGCTTTCCTTTTCGATTGTCAGATCTTTAAAAGTAACCGATTTTTTGCTGTTCTTCTGCTGATCGTTTTCAATTTGAATTCGACGTAATAATGCCCGAATTCTGGCTAAAAGCTCTTCAATTGCAAAGGGCTTCACGATATAATCATCAGCGCCATGATCAAATCCGGAAACCCGGTCGATAACAGAATCTCTGGCAGTCATCATAATGATCGGCGTATTCTTCTTTTCACGAAGCCGACGGGCAACTTCCATACCATTCAATTCCGGAAGCATCAGATCCAACAAAATAACATCGAAATTCTCATCCAATGCTGCTTGAAGACCCGTTCGACCGTTTAACTCAACTTGAGTGTCATAACCTTCGTGTTTTAATTCCAGTTCGACGAAACGCGCCAAATTCTTTTCGTCCTCAATTATCAAAATTCGACTCATAAATAATCAGCTCTCCTAAATTATCTTAATTTATTTATTATTGCACCTTAAAACATTTTAACATAATTCTCATTTTACCATAGTTGTAAGAAAAGTAGTGAAGTAGTTTAAAAATTCGAAATAATCTTAAACTTTGAAAAAAAGTTTTCTTTTTTGGTTAATATGTTCACTTTTTCACTTGAATCAAATCACTTTCTTGCTTATAATGAACTTGTTTGAAAATAAATTACAAAAAGGATGATTTATTAAATGAAAGCAGCAGTTGTTAGGGACCCAGTTGATGGTTACGTTGATATTAAAGATGTTCAATTGCGCCCAATCCACCAAGGCGAGGCCCTGGTAAAAGTTGAATATTGTGGATTATGTCACACAGATCTTCACGTTGCCGCCGGCGATTTCGGCAAAGTACCCGGCCGGATCATTGGTCACGAAGGTGTCGGAAGAGTTATTCAAGTTGCTGATGACGTTGATAACTTGAAGATTGGTGACCGGGTTTCCATCGCCTGGTTCTATAAAGGTTGCGGTCACTGTGAATATTGTACAACCGGTCGTGAAACACTGTGCCGAAACGTCCAAAATTCAGGCTTCTCTGTTGATGGTGCAATGGCTGAACAAGTAATTGTACCGGCCAACTACGCGGTTAAAGTCCCTGAAGGCTTGGATCCTGTAGAAGCAACATCATTAACTTGTGCCGGGGTTACCATGTATAAAGCCCTCAAGGTTGGTCAAACCCGCCCTGGTCAATGGGTCGAAGTTGTTGGTGCCGGTGGTCTGGGGAACCTGGCTGTGCAATTTGCACACAATGTCTTTGGCGCCCACGTGATTGCCGTTGATGGTAATGAAGATAAGTTAAACGCCGCTAAAGAAAACGGTGCCGACATCACTATTAACCGTCATGATCCAGATGTTGCCGAACAGATCCAAAAGAAAGTCGGCGGTGTTCACAATGCTCAAATTACAGCAGTTACAACAGAAGCTTTCACAACTTCTGTTAACGCATTGCGTCCCGATGGCCGGTTGGTTGCCGTTGCACTTCCAAAGGGTGATATGCGCTTAACATCGATAAGACCGTTTTAGACGGGATTCAAGTAGCCGGTTCACTGGTTGGAACCCGCCAAGACCTTGCCGAAACTTTCCAATTTGGTGCTGAAGGCAAAGTTAAGCCAATCGTTAAGACTCGTCGACTAGAGAAGTAAACGATATTATCAATGAAATGAAACAAAATAAAATCGTTGGCCGGATGGTTGTCGATTTCACTAAATAATGGCTCTTCTCATCAAACAATTTTGAAAAACGTTCGTTAATATAATCGATGCCAATGAAAAAATTTTTCGTTGGCATCTTTTTTACTATCACGATAACTGAGACAATTTTGGACATAAAAAAAGCAATTTAGAATCCATGGCGTTCTAAACTGCTTTCTTTATTTTACTTGTTCTTCAAAACCTTACGGCCTTTATACATACCAGATAGTGAAACGTGATGTGGTAATGTGTATTCGCCGGTTCTTGGGTCGAGACTCAAGTTAGGAGTCTGCAACTTAATGTGACCGCGACGCATCCGTTTTCTGGCTTTTGAAGTTCTACGTGCTGGTGTTGCCATGTCTTTCCCTCCTCATAACTAAAATATCCACTAGTGAATTTTTAAGTCCAGCTAATTAGAATCCTGATCTTTAAAAAAGTTCTTTAATTTTGCCAGACGTGGATCAACTGTTTTTAATTCTGCCTTCTGATCCGCGTAGTCATCAACTGAAAGAACCTTCCAATCGTCACCACTCGGCATCGGTTTCCCCGCTTTTTCTTCAGGAGACAAAATGTGCATAGGAATATGCAGAATCACGTTATCAATTACCGCTGAACGGATATCGACCTCATCGTCCTCATCAAGAATAAAAACAACATCATCCTTTTCATATCTGGACTCAGCGGCCTTTGAAGGTACATAATATTCCTCAACCGCAAAATCCAATGGCAGCTCAACCGGCGTCAAAGATCTTGAAGAAGGAACAACCAACTTACCTACAATGTGCGTATCGACAATCACGTCGCCACGGTCTGAAAATGCAGTCCCATCAATCTTAAAACTGGTTGCATCAATTACCTCATCGGCATATCGATCCAACAATTCCTTTTTAATATCAAGAACTTCATTAAACGTGAACGGATCTGTATCGGAGTACTTTTGTAAATCCTTAAAAAACCACTTCAATGTAATTCCTCCAATGCAACAAAATTCATTATACCGGCAACAAAAACGCTTGTCAAGGTGTTTTGCTTGATAGTCATTAGGCTAATTTTCAAGAATAATCGGGTGTTTATAGAAGTCCTGATGACGGCCGTTCGTCATTTCGGTTAACATGCCCGCTTTAAAATCAAGACCGACCAAAGTAGCGACCGTTTCCTGATTCACTTTGGAAATCATGGGTAATTTCAAAGAACGCTTTATCTGATTCAAATAACGCCTTCCCAAGCCCGTACACCCCAGCAAACGAATATATTGGGGATTCAGCAGCATCTCGGCAGCTGTTGCGTGCAGCAGCACGTAACAGCATAATCTTTGAATCCTAGTGTAAGTATAACGCTTTGTTTTCACCAAATGTAAAAATTCAGGAAAAGTTTTTGCTTCAATTGCGGCCTGTTTCAGGCGATATTCAATTCCTTCCGTCATTTGATAAATTTTTTGCAGCTGTCCAATTGGCGCTTCAATCAGTTCAAATCTTAGGAGCGGCCAAAATTGTTCCCAAGTGATCATTGAATCCGTATTAATTAAGTGCTGCGAAGCTTTCGGCACAAATTTTTCGGCTAACTGAACCCGATCTTTTTTAAGCGAATTCCTAATCGCAGATGCGCTGGAAATAACCCCCGTTGTCAGCTGCTTATCATTATGATTACTGCCAACCCGCTTGATTGGTACCAACGTCAGCGGATAGCCCAAATCAGCGTTGGCATTGGCATAACCAAAGGCCAAAATATCATTGGGTTGATCCAACCGAATGCCCGTTTTTTGATACAGATATTCTTGAAAGATGGATGCGTAAGGCCGATCAAATTGTTTAAATGAGTTGTCTTTTCGTGGCTGATTTTCAATTAACGTTTGATAATCAACACCAGGGTCTCAACACCAAAAGCCAGCCAATGACAATTCATCGCCGAAATCAACCTGACTGCCCCGGCTGAAAAAATATGCGATGGTTGAACCGCCGAATAGAACGGCAGTTCAATCACTACGTCCACCCCGCTTTCCAAAGCCGCTTGAGCTCGAGCCCACTTGTCATATAATGCGGGTTCGCCCCGCTGCAGCCAGTTACCACTCATGACGGCAATCGCGACGTCAGCACCGGTCCGACTTTTCGCTTGTTTTAATTGATACAAATGCCCATTATGAAATGGATTATATTCTGAAATAATCCCAACCGCCTGCAGCATTTTAATACCCCTTCTCACAAGCGAACAACCATCTTTTGACTTTTTTTTCAAAAGGTGCCCGGCCAAAATCAGTCGTTACCTCAATATTTAAAAAGCCGGCTTTATTTAACAGCTGGCGATATGCTTCAACCGGATAGGTCCGTTCTTTGTGAAGCTCATTATAAGCGTCATAAGCATCTTTTTGACTATCATAAAGAAAGAATGTTAACTCGTGTTCAATACCGTGAGCAACGTTCTCTGAAGCATAGCTGGTCCACATAAAAGCCCGGTCATCGTCCTGAAAATTATACATATAACCGGGATAAACTTCGTCCGTTTGATATGGTGTAATCACATCGAACAAAAAATGACCGCCCGCTTTCAAATGTTCAAAAATTTGAGTAAAGGTCTGTTGTAAATCAGCCGTCGTTTCCAAGTAACACAAAGAATCATCAAAACAGGTAATGCCATTATAATCAGCCAAACCGTCTAAAGAACGCATATCTGCCTGAAAAAATGAAATTTGCTGTCCCGCTTCCCGCGCCCGTTGATCAGCCATACTCAGCATATTTTCCGATAAGTCTGCGCCAGCCACCGAATAACCAGCTTGGGCAAGCTTTACAGCCAATCGGCCGGTGCCGCAAGCCAGATCCAGCAGTTGACCGGTTGGCTGAATCCGCTTGGTCGTATAGGCAAACCACTGATCGTATAATTTTTCGTCGAATAAGTCATCATAAAACTCGGCGAATTCCTGATAAATCATACCTCAACCCAGGAATCGATATTAACCAGCGGTGCCTCCGACCACAATTTTTCCAAGTTATAGAAATCACGCGTATCTTTTTGGAAAACATGAACAACCACATCGCCCAGATCAATTAAAATCCAATTAGCCGTTTCTTTTCCGGAAACACTATAAACATGGACTTCGTTAGCTTCGACCTGATCGATCACCTCATCGGCAATGGCTTTAACCTGTCGATTCGAGTTGGCGTCAGCGATAATAAAATAATCAGCCATTAAACTAACTTTCTGCATATCCAAAACGACAATGTCATGTGCCCGCTTGCTGTCAGCGGCCCGAACAACGATTTGTGAAATTTCTTTACTGTCCATACAATTTCTCCTTAATTCAAATCAAACTTTGGTACCCAACTGTTATAAGTATAAATGGTTTGAGGAAAAACCGGCTTATTGTGGGCTACTAAATACCCTAACGTCTGCTTTGTCTGATAGGCGACGCCCTTCTGCAGATTATCAAAGGTTATCTTTCGGGCTTCATCCACTCCGGGAAACTCCCGACCGGGTTCAATATAGTCAGCCATATATACAATTTGTTCCAAAGGCGTCATATACTGATGGCCAACCGTATGATACTTAACCGCGTTCAAAACCTCAATATCATTAATTTGAAGCTCGTTTTTGACAAATAACCAACCAACAACACCATGCCAAACCGCATTGCCATAATCCAATAAAATCGGGTCAAGCTGATAAGTCTTAATGGCTTGAATAAAGTCCGCTGCCGGTCGCTGCTTGGCATAGTCGTGAACCAATCCGGCAACACTGGCCCGTTCCGGATCAACCCCGTTTCTTTGCGCAAGTTCAATTGCCGTTTGCTCCACTCTCAGCACATGCTGATAGCGGCTTTCAGTTAACGCGTCCTTTAATTTCTTGACTAATTCTTTTCGTGAATACGGCACAATTTGTTCATGATAAGTCAGTTGACTATTTTCCATATAAACGATTCTCCTTTATATATTTCAAAACAGCATCCGGTACAAGATAACGAATCGACTGATGTTGGCGAACTTTGGATCGAATCAGGGTCGACGAGATATCAATGTAGGGAACATCCACCCAAATTATAGGATATTTTGAGGCCGGCGTGTAGCATCGCGCTTAACACCGACAAACGAAACCAATTTAATTAAATCATCAATTCGGTACCATTTTGGCAGATAATTAACCATATCGCCACCAATAATAAAATAATATTGGTTTTCAGGATGTCGCCGGGTCAGCTCCAACATTGTATCGTACGAATAACTAACCCCGCCCCGAAGAATTTCTGTCATCTCAACTTCAAATTTGGTATTATTTGAAATCGCCAAATTAACCATTGCAACCCGATCTTTGGCATCAATCGCAAATTTTGGATCAACATGTGGCGGGTTGGCGTCCGGCATAAAGTATACCTTATCCAATCCCAGCTGATCTCTGACCTGTTCAGCAATAATTAGATGACCGTTGTGAACCGGATTAAATGTGCCGCCCAAAATGCCCACCCGTTTTCGATGATTTTGCGTAATCGGCTTGGTTTTAGGCAAAACTTGGACTGTTTGACTAACGTTAACCATGTTCAAATACCTCGATACTGACTAAATTGAAAATACTTCATTTGATAAGTCACGATTATCCTTGTTTGAAGATACTTTAAATAATACAAGTGTCTTCCCCAATTTTTGAACAACTGTAATGTCACTATTTGCTTCAATAAATTGCTGAACATCATCGGGGTTGACAGCTGCATTTTGCAAAATACTTATTTTAATAAGCTCGCGGGCATCGATTGCTTTTAAAATCTCTGCCAACCACACTGTTGAGAGTCCATTCTTTCCGATCTCAAAAATCGGTTTCATTCGATTAGCGGACGCCCGTAAATAGCGCTTTTGTTTTCCAGTTAATTTCATTAAAATTCTCCTTAAATCATCGCCGGACGAACCAAAACCGAAACACCCTTTGGTGCCCAGCCGGAAACAACGACATCACCCGGCACTGTAATCCAGCCAAGGCCTTCAATTACAATATCACTTTTTTGAGTCGTTTTAAATTCATGACGCTCCAGCGGTGGAAAATCATCTTTTCGATTCTCGCTGGGTGGTGTTAATAAATCACCCAGATGTTTTTCGTAAAAATCAGCCGCATTCGCTAATTTAGTTCGATGAATGTACAAATTATTTTCGACATAAACCGTAAACCCTTGTTTTCTGTCGCCTGAATCATAATCGAACCGGGCCACACCACCAAAAAACAGCGTTTGTTCCGGATTCAGTTGATAGACTTTCGGTTTAATTGTTTTTTGTGGCGTCACTAAATTCAACTCTTTACCAACCAAATGGTGAGCCATTTGCTCCGGTTGAATAATCCCCGGTGTATCAACGATCATGTGACCATCGTTCAACGGAATATCGATTCGATCCAAGGTTGTTCCCGGAAAACGGGAGGTGGTAATCAACTCCTTAATACCGGTTGACTGGCGAATAATCGCATTAATTAAGGTTGACTTACCAACATTGGTAACCCCGACAACGTAAACGTCCTTACCAGCCCGATACTTTTCAATCTGATCCAACAGATGGTCGACATCAAAATTGGTTTTGGCTGAAATTAATTCGACATCAATTGGCCGAATGCCGGCTGAGTTGGCACGTTGCCGCAACCAATCGCGAACCTTCCGCTTCTTAATGGAAGCTGGTAAAACATCCAACTTGTTACCTACAAGTAAAACCGGATTCTGACCAACAAACCGATGAAGCCCGGGAATCAGGCTGCCATTAACATCAAAAATATCCACCACGTAAACAATTAAAGAATCCGTACTGGAAATACTGGTTAATAACTTAAGGAAGTCATCATCAGATAGACTAACCGGTGCAATTTCATTGTAGTGACGCAGCCTGAAACAGCGTTGGCAGTATACTTCACCATTCTGAAGCCCTTTTTCCAGAGCTGACTTAGGCGTATAGCCCAATGCATTTTTATCTGTTGTCTGAACCTTTGCACCACAACCAATACAGTGAACAACGTCACCCTCAACAATTACATCATTTTCTGACATGTATGCCTCCTATTCCCAATGTAAATTAGGATACTTCTTAATTAATTTATTCCAAATAACCTTTTCAAAATAACGGTTAAGCGTTGTATTCCAAGCATCGTTACTAACCAACGGCTTTACAAGAATACTTTTTACATGGCAACTGTTGGCCGCAACCACGTCTGTCAGCAGTTGATCGCCAATCATAACAGTTGATTGCTTGTCTAGGTTAAACTGCCTCAAAGCATGCCGAATACCAATCGTCAATGGCTTCATTGCCCTTGGTACAAATGGCAGTTCATAATCTTGAACCGCCGCTTTAATTCTGCGATGACTATTGTTTGAAACGACAATCACCTGAATGCCATATTTTTTAACCTCATGAAGCCAGGATCTTAATTCTGCCGATCCTTTTTTAGAATTCCAAGGGACCAACGTATTGTCCAGATCGGTTAGAACACAGTTGATATTATTTTCCAACAGAAATTGAGGGGATACGTGAAAAATACTCTCAATCATCCAAGTTGGTCTAAATTTTGCCAACATATGTTTCTCCTTAGTTTTGATGGTTTTTATTTAAAAAAACTTCCACCAAAATCATCGGTGAAAGTTAATTTTAGCATATCGAAATTACTTAAGAGCCTTTTTTGCTTCGTCAGTCAATGCTTTGAATGCATCAGCGTCGTTAACAGCCAAGTCGGCAAGCATCTTTCGATTCATGTCGATGTTGGCAAGCTTCAGTCCATGCATTAATTTGCTGTAACTGAGGTCGTTAAGCCGAGCAGCAGCATTAATTCGCGCAATCCAAAGTTTTCGGAAATTGCCTTTGTTGGCTCGACGGTCACGGAATGCATATACCTGTGACTTCATAACCTGGTCTTTAGCCGTCTTAAACAGACGTGACTTTCCACCGCGATAACCTTTTGCTAATTTTAAAACACGTTTACGACGTGCGTGTGTAACTGTTCCACCTTTTACTCGTGGCATTTTGAATTCCTCCTATGATAACTATCAGTATAATTATTCCAGTCGCGTAATGTGACAAGAAACGCTTACTTTGAAAGTAACTTCTTGTAAGTCTTCAGATTAGTGTGATCCATCATATGTGTACCACGAAGTTGGCGACGTTGTTTCTTTGTCTTACCGTGAAAACGGTGACTTGTATATGCATGGGCACTCTTGATTCCACCGTTGGCAGTCTTTTTAAAACGCTTTGCTGCGGCACGGTTTGTTTTTTGTTTAGGCATTGGTAAAAATCCTCCTCAAAATTTTAATAATTATTTTTTATCGGGTTCCTTGGGCGAAAGCATTAAGAACATACTTCTACCGTCCATTTTTGGCCGTTGGGTAACAGTCGCAACATCAGCTGTCTCCTTGGCCATTCTTTCGAGAACGTTTCGACCAATATCCTTATGTGTAATGGCACGTCCCTTAAACCGAATTGAAACTCGAACTTTCTCGCCCTTGGCCAAGAACTTCTTGGCGTTTTTCAATTTTGTGTTAAAATCGTTAACATCAATTGTCGGGCTTAATCGTACTTCTTTGACACTGATGACTTTTTGTTTCTTACGGGATTCGCGTTCCTTCTTTTGAAGTTCAAATCGATATTTCCCATAATCAAGAATCTTTGCAACAGGTGGTTTTGCCTTCGGAGCAACAAGAACTAAATCCAATTCAGCATCCTCGGCCAATCGAAGCGCTTCAGACTTTGACTTAACACCTAATTGATCACCATTCGGGCCGATCAAACGAACCTCGCGTGCGCGGATTCCTTCATTAACCATCATATCTCTAGCTATGGTGCTTCACCTCCAAATAATTTAGAAAAGCAGAAAGATGGCGGGTACACAACGCACCCGCCATCATTAAAGAACCCAACCATGGTACTAAACAACGTAGGTTCTTACTCGATATCGTGCCCAGCAAAACAACTTTACTAAGGCGAGAAGCGGGTTGCCTCTGCTTTTATGTCAACTTCAACATCATATCATCGATTAATCATCGTGTCAACGATCAGTCTCAAGTCAGTTAATCATTTCGTGAATATGATGCAATATCCTTTTGAATTTCATCAACAAAGCTGGCCAAAGATTCAGATTGCGTATCCTTTTCCCCGTAACGGCGGACCGAAACGCTCTTACCACTGACTTCTTCGTCACCGACAACCAACGTATACGGAATCTTATGCGTTTGGGCATCCCGAATCAAATAACCCATTTTCTCAGCCCGGGTATCAACAGAAGAACGAATCTTAAGCTTGCGAAGCTGATCGTTAATCTGCTTAGCGTAATCACCGTGCTTATCTTGAGAAACCGGGATAATCTTAACTTGATGAGGTGCCAGCCATGTTGGGAAGGCACCCTTATAGATTTCAGTCAGATAAGCAACAAATCGCTCCATCGTTGAAACCAATCCCCGGTGAATCATAACCGGACGATGCTGCTTACCGTCTTCGCCAACATAATGAAGGTCAAATCGTTCCGGCAGCATGAAGTCCAATTGAATCGTTGAAAGCGTTTCTTCATTCCCAAGCGCCGTCTTTGTTTGAACATCCAGCTTTGGACCATAGAAAGCAGCTTCTCCTTCAGCTTCGACATAATCCAGGCCCATTTCATCCATAGCGCCCTTTAACATGCTTTGCGCACGATTCCACATTTCATCATCATCAAAGTACTTTTCAGTATTTTCCGGATCCCGATAACTCAATCGGAAGGTATAATCATTGATGTCAAAATCATGATAAACTTCGACCATCAGTTTCAAAATCTTTTGGAATTCTTCCTGAATCTGATCAAGGGCAACAAACGTGTGACCATCGTTCAGCGTCATTTCACGAACCCGTTGAAGACCGCTTAAAGCACCGGATTTTTCATAACGGTGCATCATGCCCAGTTCGGCAATTCGCAACGGTAACTCACGATATGAACGAATATGGTGATTATAAATTTGAATGTGGCTTGGGCAGTTCATCGGCCGCAATTCAAGCTCCTCGCCGTCGCCCATATCCATTGGCGGGAACATATCCTCACGATAGTGATCCCAGTGGCCGGATTGTTTATATAAGTCAAGGTTGGCCAAGACCGGTGTGTAAACGTGCTCGTAACCGTTGGCAACTTCCTTATCAACAATATACCGCTCAATGGTACGCCGAATAGTAGCACCATTTGGCATCCAGTACGGTAACCCGGCACCAACTTTGGGATCAACGAAGAACAAATCAAGCTGGTTTCCAATTACCCGGTGATCACGGTCATGGGCTTCCTGACGTTTCTTAAGATCAGCATCAAGTTCGGACTGCTTGTTGAAGGCCGTTGCGTAAATTCGTTGAAGCATCGGATTGGACGACTTACCCTGCCAATAAGCCCCGGCAACGGACAGTAATTTAAATATTTTAACTTTACCGGTCGAAGGCAGGGCAGCACCTTCGGCAACCGATTTAAAGTCGCCGATTTCAAAGAACTTAACCTGATCATCATGGGCGGATTCTTTTACCAATTCAGTTTGATATGGATCACCAGCTACCTGCTTTAAAGCAGCTTCTTTGCTTAAGAAAATGACTTTAATCGGTAAATCCTGACTAATCAGCTTCTGCATGGATTTTGTCAAGCTGTCAAGCTGATCCACACTAATTTGTGTTTCAGGCTTATCCGTATCAACAAAGAAGCCGTCTTCATCAGCGGCACTTTCACCAAAACGAATATCCTTGAAATTGGCAGCAATCGCTGCTTTTAAAACCTGTGCGGCCGTTTCGCGAAGCACATTTAAGCCATCGTCGCTATCACCGGTAACGATTTCAATCTTACCGCCCTTATGTAACGGCTCATCATTATTGACAAATTGGCCATCCACTTTTCCGGCAACTGCCTTTTTTCCTAAACTAATTGAAATTGATTTGGCAATTTCTTCAGCAGTAACGCCGTCGTCAAACGCTTTAACGCTACCATCTGGAAATTCAAATGAAAGTTCTGACATTTGTATTAACTCCTTTTTTATTTTGAAACCACAAAAAACGTCCCCGACATACATATAAAACATGTATGCCAGGGACGTTATTAGCGCGGTTCCACCCTTTTGAATTTTTAGAAAAGCATCTACTTCTCCAAAAAAGCTCTCAAGTGGCTGCTAACGGAAACCATCCGGGATAGCATTTTCCGCAATCCGATTATCAAGAAGTGGTAATAATTACTCTCTAAACAAACAGCCTTCCAGTTTTAAGCCGTTCTCCCTGCGATTGAAAAAATAATTATCATGTCTTCCTAATTCATTGGTTTTAAGTATAGAATTCATTTTCAAGGTTGTCAATTGAAAATGGTGAATTAATTCACTCTAATCGCCGATCTCTACCAATCATCTCAACTTCACGCGACAAAAACCTGATTCGCTGCATTAACCGTTGGGCCTTTAGTGGTTCACCATCGCCCTTGCGATCATAAGTCAACCAGTTTTCTTCCAAGTCATCCATTGAAAAATTGGAACTGAAAAACATTGGCAGCCGCTGTTGCATCCGATATTCCAAAATAACACCCAGTACTTCATCTCGAACCCACGATGAAAGCGTCCCCGCTCCCATGTCATCCAGCATTAAAATTGGGGATTTTTTTACCGAATCAATTTTTCGCAGATAACTGCGATCGCCAATTGAAGCTTTCATTTCACTTTCAAAACTTGGAAAATGCACCAGGGTTGTTAATACACCACTGTCAGCCAAATCATTGGCTAACGCCCCCAGTAAATAAGTTTTGCCGACTCCAAAAGGCCCGTAAAAATAAAATCCCGGGACAAAGTGCTTGCTCTTGGTATAATCCTTGGTAAAGTGAACCGCCTGGGCAAAAGCTTTATAGCGTCGATTATCATGCTGATCAAAGTGTTCAAGAGATGCATGCCGGATATCCGCCGGCATCGCAACTGTCGTCACCCGCTTAGCAAGCATCTCCGCTTTTCGTTTGGCAAGCGTTTCCTCACCTGGCTCATAACTGATATCAATCAAGCGGTCATTTACGATTAACTTGGGTTCATACCCCTGGGCAAACGTTGCCTGACCTTGTTTCCGACTTTTTTGAATAAACAGGTATTCCCGCAGCTTGGCAATGGAACGGGTTACCGCATCGTCAGCCAATTTATTTTTATTTTCCCTAACAAATTTTTGAATTTCAGGATTCGCTTTAATTTCTTTAACTGCCAATTCATAGCTCTTGTGGGCGCCTTGGCCGTTTATTGTCCGCTCCCTTAGAAATTGCTGGATATATTTACTGACTGGTTTCATTATAGTTTACGCCCCCGTTCCTTTCTTTTTCTTAATTCTGCCAATTCCTCATTAACCCGTTTTCGCTCCTCTGGATCCGGTTCATAGGACTGCTCAGCTGCGGCCTTTTTCGCCTTGCTGGCAGCTTTCTCCTGTTCTTTTTTCTTCTTAGCCCATTCCGGCAATTTTTCAACAATTTGGCGATGACTGCGGCCGGTATATTTGCTGGCCCGTTTCTGGCGTTCCTGCTGTTTCTTTTCCTTATCCGCTTCATAGTTTTGAATTGCCAAAACCGCGTCTTCTGCTGACGCAACATGAGCTTGGGACCACTGATCGGCAATGGTGTTGAATAAATTTTGAATTAATGACGAATGGCCCAAAACAATCAGAATATAATAACTTAAAATATTGATTGCCTCAACCGGTAGAATGTTTTTGGAATCCAATTCCCGAATCATCCATTCTTCACCGGAAGTCACCATGCCACCCTTCTGATCCTTGATGCCTCTCAAAAAAGCAATTGGCGCGTGCGTCTTGCTAATCTTGATAATCTCTTGGGTTGTTGAATCAACATCAAGCTTTTTTCGCTGGTTTTGATCAGCTGATTTCCCAGCTGTCGCCTGGGCAGCAGCCCGTTTTTGAATATCAGGCTGTGTATAACTGCGACTAATAATCAATTTTAAATTTTTCTGATTCAACTTATCATTGACCAAACCAGTTGCTTTTCGAATAAAATCAGCCATTTTAATTTCATCAACGCCATACAAAACGTGTTCTGATAAGATCAACGGGTAGGCTGCTTTGACACTTTCCAAATTAACATAAGCCGGCCTAAGGATGTCCAGCAGCAAATTAAAATCAAAATCATCGTCTGGCAGCCATTCCTTGGAATCAATCCGGGCTTGGTTAGCGTTAATAGTCCGCTTAGCCGTATTGACCGGTCCCGGAATATTCTTAATCGTATTTTCAGGGATTTGGAAAACGTCCAATAACGATGCCGAAACATCCCTGACATCGCCGACATCCGGCGTCGGTATAAAGAGCCGGGCAACAATGCGATTATACGTCTCCTCGCCAACTCTGCTCAGAAGCAGGATCGACAAAACATCGGTTTTCAAAAATTCGGTTGCCGTACACGGCTCTCTCAGTGAATAGACATAACTGTCCGGTGAAGTGAGCGATACGGACGTTACCAATAAATTAACGGCCTCAAGTTTACGCCGATATCGCAACAATTTATCGACGCCGACATCTAAAATGCTTTGCAGTTCGAAATGCTTGTGCAGCACCAGGCGGTTATGGTCATTGACACTCATTGACCAAAGTAAATTGTAAAGTGAAACGGCACCACGGCCAATAATTGGTAAATACAAGTTCGTTAAAACAGCTTGATCAAGCTCCTTATTGGCGCTGGCATTTAAAATCAAATATTTTGAGTCGGGTGTTAATTTATTTTCCGAATTTAACATTACTTCTCCTCCGGATGCTGCTTGGTGGCATTCTTTTTCTTATCCTTTTCCATAACTTCTTTGAGCTCTTTATAGAATACCGACATATCTTTAAATTGGCGATAAACACTGGCAAATCTAATATAGGCAATTTCATCCAAATTCACCAGTTCTTCCATAACGTATTCACCAATTTGACGACTTGTCACCTCATTTTCACCCGAAGAACGAACTTTATTTTCAACCCGATCAACCAGATCGGTAATTGCATCCATTGAAACCGGCCGTTTTTCGGCTGACCGAACAACACCTTTTAGGATCTTTTCCCGATTGAATTCTTCCCGGTTGCCATTTTTCTTAATGACGAGCAGCGGCGTTGCCTCAACTCGTTCAAACGTCGTGAATCTAAAGCCACAGTGTTCACATTCCCGACGACGCCGAATAACCCGGCCGTCATCCGTTGGTCGGCTGTCAACAACCTTTGAACCGTTATATCCACAATGAGGACATTGCATGGCTTTCACCTCGATATTATTTCATTTCGTTTTTTAACCAATTCTCAATTTGTTCATAGGTATGAGAAAGCGTTCCTGAATTATAAATAATTGTATCAGCCAAATCACATTTTGTCTGCAGCGGCCACTGACTTTTAATTCTGGCAGACGCCTGACTGATTGATAACTGGTTTCTTACCCGCAGTCGTTTTAATTGCGTTACCGGATCACAATATACAACAACGATTGAATCTGTCAAATAAGTATACCCGTTTTCAAATAACGTCGGCGCGTCCAGAACAACCAGCTGATAGTCCTGATAATGATTCAGCTCGGCAATAATTCTCTTTCTGATAAATGGATCCATCACTTGGACAAGTCGTTTAAGCTTTGCCGGCTGATGAAAAACCAATTTTGCCAATTCCCGCCGATTAAGTGACTGATCGGCACTTAGCACCCGGCGGCCAAATTCATTAACAATTGCCTTTAAGCCATCTTCTCCAGGGGCTTGAACCTGATGGGCAACAACGTCGGCGTCAATAATTGGCACCCCCTTTTGGCCGAGGTACCGGCTGACGATCGATTTGCCGGTCGCAATACCACCGGTCAACCCGATAACCCTACTCATGGTGATCACCATGAAGAACTTGGCAGGTCGGACAAAAGTGGGTCCCCCGTTGCGCCAACTTTATTTTTTCGATCGGGGTACCGCATCTGGGACACGGTTCACCCTGGTGACCATAAACATTTAAATGGTTTTGAAAATTGCCGGCTTCACCATAAGCGGTTGAATACGAGTGAACGGTCGTGCCGTGACCGGCAATTGCCCGCTGAATTTCGTCGATGATATTCTTTCTCAACCGTTTTAATTCCTGAAGCGACAATGTATTAACCGGCTGTTTCGGGTTGATTTTACTCAGCCACAATACCTCATCGGCATAAATATTACCAAGTCCGGCAATTTTACTTTGATCCAATAAAAAAGGTTTAATAATTTTACGGCTTTTACCAAAAACCTTTGTCATATAAGCCAATGTTAAATCTTTTTCAGTTGGTTCCGGCCCAATCGTTTTCAATCCCGCAACCATCATCTCCTGACCGGTTTGAACCAAATTCATCCGGCCGAATTTTCGCGTGTCATTATATCGCAATTGTCGACCATCCGTTAAATGAAAAACAATGTGGGTGTGCTTATTAAACGGGGTTCCTTCAGGCTCAACATCATATTTACCTTCCATTCGCAAGTGCGAAACGATTGTCAAACCGCCGTTGATACGAATAAATAAATATTTCCCGCGCCGATCAATTTTTACGATTTCCTTGTTTTGCAGCGCTTTTTCAAAATCAACAGCCGGCAAATTAACCATTTTGGGGTACAACACTTCAACTGTTTTGATCCGACTGCCGGCGACCAATTCAGTCAAGCCGCGCCGAACAGTTTCAACTTCTGGTAGTTCAGGCATAATGCGCCTCCTTGAATCTAATAATAATTTTTTAGCAATCCTTTTTATGACCTGCGACATATCGCTTGCTAATCAGCGAAACCAACTCAAAGTGGCCGACGACTACTTAATGATGTGGCTCGCTACTTGGCATTGTACCAAGTTTTTCCCCAATGGCTTTCAACTTTGAGCGGTACATTCAATTTAACCGCTGAATCCATTGTCCTGGGGATAATTTTTTTAACCGTTTCCAGTTCATCGTTAGGAACCTCAAAAATCAGTTCATCATGCACCTGCAGTAACATACGGGTCTTTAAGCTGTTTTCTTTTAAAGCTGTTTCCATGTTAATCATGGCAATTTTAATGATATCGGCAGCGCTTCCCTGAATAGGGGTATTCATGGCTGTCCGTTCCGCAAATGATCTCAGGTTAAAATTGCGGGAGTGAATATCCGGTAAGTAGCGGCGGCGATGCGCAATTGTCTCAACGTACCCGTGATTTTTAGCAAATTCGACAATATCTTCCATGTATTTTTTAACGCCGGGATACTCTTCGAAATATCGTTGAATAAACTGATGGGCCTGCTTGCGACTAATTCCGGTGTTGTTTGCCAAGCCATAATCGCTGATGCCATAAACAATCCCAAAGTTAACCGCCTTGGCTTGTCGTCTTAACTCCGGCGTTACCTCATCGTTTGAAGCCAAGCCAAAAATTCTTCGTGCCGTAGTTGCATGAATATCTTCATTTTCCCGAAAGGCTTCCTGCATATTGGCATCACCCGTAATTGAAGCCAATACCCGAAGTTCAATTTGTGAATAATCGGAAGACCAAATTTGCCAATTCTCATGAGAAGGGACAAAGGCTTGCCGAATTAAACGACCCTCTTCAGAACGAATTGGGATATTCTGCAAATTTGGATCCACGGAAGAGAGTCGCCCCGTTTGGGTTAACGTCTGCAAATATCTGGTGTGAACCTTGGAATCATCTTTATGAATTACTTTCAGCAAGCCGTCAATATAAGTAGACTGTAATTTAGAAATTTGACGGTAATCCAATACATTTTGAACGATTGGCGCATCAGGTGCCAGTTTTTCCAATACATCAACTGATGTTGAATAACCGGTTTTGGTTTTCTTTAAAATCGGTAAATGCATTTTCTCAAACAGAATATGGCCCAATTGTTTGGGCGATCCGACATTAAATTCTTCACCGGCCTCCTGGAAAATCGTTTGCTGGATCTCAGCCAGTCGTTCTTTGAACTTACTGCCCATTTCTTCGAGAGTGGCTGGGTTAACCTTAATACCGGCAATCTCCATTCTTGCCAGTACAAAAGCAATCTTGATTTCAATATCCCGATACAACCTGGTTTGATTATGTTTGTCCAATTCCGCAAACATCTCATTATGCAGGGCATCAATTGCCTTTGCTTTATGCACAATATGATCAAAGAACGTCGAGGATGCCGGGTCAATCTTTTTCTTGGCCCCTTTGCCATAAACCTCTTCATCGGTTTTAATGTTCGCGAACCCGTGTAATTTGGCAACTGTACCAACATCATTACTATTGTTAGTTGTATTAAGCAAATAGGAAACCAGCAGCATATCGAAGTCCACGTTTTCCAAGTCTACCGATTCACGGTGAAGACCAACGTAAGTCCGCTTGGCATCGAAGACATTTTTTTGAATCGTTTTGTCGGCCAAAATTGCTGCCAACGGCTTTTCCCTTAGTAAAGCCGGCTCGTTAGCCGCAAACCATTTGTCGCCATGCCCAATCGAGAACCCGACAATGTTGGCCGTATGGTAATTATCGTCATCCATTTCCAGATAAAAAGAAACTTCCTGTTTAAATTTCGTCAGCTCAGAAAGGTTGTCGTGAGACAATTTGGTATACGAAACTTTTTCGAGATTATCTGCGTCCGTCGCTTCGACGCCCAACTTGGATAAGAAAGATTTAAAACCCATCCGCTCATAAAAGTCAGTTAGTGTATCGAGGTTGTCCCCTTTGTAAGCTAAATCATCAAGTGACACTTTAACTGGTGCATCCCGCTTAATGGTTGCCAGCTGCTTAGCCCGTTTTGCCTGCTGTTGGTCGTTAAGCAGATGTTCTTTCAATTTTTTCCCGGAAACTTCATCAATATTTTTATAAATATTTTCAATCGACCAAATTGTTGAATAAGTTTCATCGCGGTTTTATCGCCTACTTTTTCAACCCCAGGGTAATTATCGGAATTATCACCTTTCAATCCCTTAATATCAATGATTTGCGCCGGCTTAACACCCAACTTTTCTTCAACGTGTTCCGGCGTATATTTTTCGAGATCGGTCGTGCCTTTTTTGGAAATCTGAACCGTTGTTTTATCTGATGTCAACTGTGTTAAGTCCCGATCACCGGTCAGGATAACAACTTGATAGTTCCCCTTATCTTCAGCCTCTCGAGCCAATGTACCAATAATATCATCGGCCTCATAATTTGGCAGTTCGTAGGAAGACATTCCCCGGGCCTTAACCAACTCTCTAATAAATGGAAACTGCTCGGATAGTTCTGTTGGTGTTTTAGCCCGGTTTCCTTTGTAATCAGCAAACATTTTCGTCCGAAAAGTGGTCTTACCGGCATCAAAAGCAACCAAGACATCAGTGGGCTTTTCCTCTTCAAGCACTTTATCAAGCATCCTGTTAAACCCATAAATTGCGGATGTATGTAATCCGGCAGAATTGGTAAATCTTTCCAGCGAATTGTATAACGCATAAAAGGCCTTAAAGGCAATACTGTTACCATCAATTAATAATAATTTCTTAGTCATCGAATTCTCCTCGCAAGATAGTCTCATAAACTAATTCTAACACTCGCTACCGGCAATAATAAGACCTTGACAACCGAAAATAAAAGCATGAAAAAACCGGGGATTTCCCCGGTTGGTGTTTTACAAAATCTCAATTAACGATCATCACTTAAGCCAAAGATCTGAAGCAGCTGCAGGAACAGGTTAACAAAGTCCATATACAACTGCAAAGCTCCAAAAACAGCCAGGCCACTAACCGAAATCTGACCAGTACTGCCGGCCTGATTATACATTTCTTTCATTTTTTGGGTATCATAAGCCGTTAAGGCAGTAAACACCAAAACCGCGATGATTGAAAAGACGAACGTAATCATGGTGCTCTGCAGGAAGATATTAATAATCATCGCTACGATCAGGCCAATTAAAGCAGCCATCGCCTGGCGACCGATCTTATCCAAATTCTTGCGGGTCACTAAACCAATAATCGTCATTGTGATAAAGATTGCCGAAGCAGAAACAAATGCCGAGGCAATCTGGGCACCCGTATATCGGAAAGCAAAAGTGGAAAAAACAAAGCCACTCAAAGCTGAATACCCGATCAACGCGACAAAACCAAGGGTTGGTCGCTTTAAAGCCTGAAATGATACAACGAATGGTAAGATAAACCAGGCGATAAAGGCAATCCACATTGCACCGCCTGTGACTGCCTGACCAGTTGAGAGGGTCAGAAAAGCAGTTGCGGCTGATACCAACACGGCCAAACTCATCCAACCATACATTTTGGTTAAAAAGCTGTTTAAACCAGCGGCGTTATTCACAACACGTCGTTCATTTGAAAAATTGTCCATCAATTTCGCTCCTTCTTTCGAATCCTATTGTGGTTTCATCACAATAGTTGCGGAATTTAATCCATCTCTTATTAAACAATCTTAACAAACAAAAACCATTAATCAAGCAAAATATCTCAATCAATGGTTTTTCATAAGATTTCTTAATTATTATTCCGACTAAGATGACTCAGAAGATCTTCATAAGTTTTTTCATATTTTTGAATATCACCGGCGCCCATAAAGATAATGACATCATTGTCATAATCAAGCAGTGGTGACATATTGTCGGCTGAAAGAATCCGGCCACCCTTAATGATTTTTTTCGAAAGATCCTCACTGGATACCTTACCGGAACTCTCTCGAGGTGAACTATAAATCTTTGTCAAAAAGACCTCATCGGCCAAATTTAAACTTTTGGCAAAATCATCCATCAGGGCGATGGTTCGACTGAAAGTATGTGGTTGAAAGACAACCGCAATTTTTTTATTTGGATACTCCTGACGGGCAGCGTCAATCGTTGCTTTAATTTCAGTTGGATGATGCGCGTAATCATCAATAATTGTCATTCCGGAAATTTTTCGTTCTGAGAACCGGCGTTTAACACCATCAAAGGTTTTCAACTCGCGTTTAATTTCATCAAGATCGACATCTTCTGAATAAGCAACCGCAATCACCGCCAGGGAATTGAAAATGTTGTGTTCACCGAACAACGGCACTGAAAACTCTCCCAAATCTTCACCTTTAAATTTAACATGAAAACTTGATCCTTTAGTGGTTCGCTTAATATCAAATGCTTGAAAATCATCCGTATCGTTTAAGCCATAATAATAAATCGGCACTTTAGCTTTTAATTGGCGCAGCCGTTTATCATCACCCCACGCAAAGATTCCCTTTTGCGTTTGGTTGGCAAACGTTTGAAAAGCATCCTGAACATCGTCAATACTCTTATAATAATCGGGATGATCGAAGTCAATGTTGGTCATGATCGCATAATCCGGTTCCGTCGCTAAAAAGTGACGTCGGTATTCGTCAGCTTCATAAACGAAAAAGCGGGCGTTGGGAACACCTTTACCGGAACCGTCGCCAATCAGATAGTCTGTTGGCGCAATCCCGGACAACACATGGGAGAGCAATCCGGTTGTACTCGTTTTACCATGGGCACCGGAAACACCAATACTGGTCTTTCCTTTAATCATTTTTCCAAGAAATTCATGATAGCGGTATACCGTCAAACCCATTTCCCGGGCTTTTTTAATTTCCGGATGATCATCCGTGAAAGAATTACCGGCAATGACGGTTAAACCTTCATGGATGTTGTTTTCATCAAAAGGCAATATTTTAATTCCCGCTTGTTCCAAGCCACGTTGCGTAAACGTGTATTGTTCAATATCGGAGCCTTGAACCTTTTCACCTCGATCATGAAGGATTAAAGCCATCGCACTCATTCCTGTTCCTTTAATACCAACAAAGTGATACACCGTATCTGAATTCATATGACATCCTACCTACCCATCTAATTTAGATTTACTCTTTCTCGTCTTTTGATTTGTCAGCCGATTCATTATCCGGATGATAATAAACTGTTCGGGGTTTTGAACCACGCTGTTCGGAAATCAAATTTCGATCCTGCAAACTGTCAATTATGTTTGCAGCTCTATTATACCCGATTGAAAATACACGTTGAAGCTTTGAAGTCGAAATTGTGTCTTCTTGAGCAATAAATTTCATGACCCGAGGCATCAACTCATCCTGCGACTCGCTATTATCAACTGCTGCTTTTAGAGAGTCCGGCGTAAATAAATAACGCGGCTGGCCTTGCTGACGAACAAAATCAATAACGTTTTCCAATTCCTGATTGTTAACAAACGCTCCCTGAAGCCGAATCGGCTGACTGGCACCGTTGCCAAGATAGAGCATATCACCCCGGCCCAACAGCCGTTCAGCACCGGCGGTATCCAAAATAGTTCTTGAATCTACCTGGCTTGAAACCATAAAGGCGATTCGTGACGGAATATTATTTTTAATTGTCCCAGTAACAATATCAACGCTTGGCCGCTGTGTCGCCACAATTAAGTGAATACCGGCAGCCCGGGCCTTTTGTGTAATTCGAACTATGTAGTCCTCAACCTCATTGGAGGCCGCCATCATTAAATCGGCCAGCTCATCAATAATAACCAGGATATAAGGCATCTTCAGCCCATCTTCCTGCGCGTCAACCGCTTTTTTATTAAATTGTTCAATGTTACGAACTCCGGCCGCCGACAATTTTTCATACCGCTGATCCATTTCTTCGGTTACCCAGCGTAACGCTGCCGCAGCCGATTTGGGATCGGAAATAACCGGTGACAGTAAGTGGGGAATCCCATCATATGGTGCCAGTTCAACTGCTTTGGGATCAATTAACAGCAGCCTTAAATCAGCCGGCGTTGCTTTGTACAGTAGTGAAACCAGTAAACTGTTGATAAAGACGCTTTTCCCAGAACCGGTGGCACCGGCAATCAGCCCATGGGGCATTTTTCGAACGTCAGCAATTCGGGGAGTTCCGGAAAGGTCAACCCCCATTGCGGTCGTTAACGGCGAGCGATTGTTTTTAAAATGGCTGGTGGCAATTATTTCAGACAACACAACTGGTCGCGGATTGGGATTTGGAATCTCAATTCCGACTGTCGATTTTCCGGGAATCGGCGCTTCAATTCGGATATCCTTTGCCGCAAGCGCCAACTTTAAGTCATCAGTTAAATTGGTAATTCGACTGACTTTAACCCCCAAGGCTAATTTAATTTGAAATTGGGTAACCGTCGGCCCATCTGTCCAGTCAGCCACCTCGGCATCAACTCTAAAGGCCTGAAACGTCTTATCCAACGTTTCAATCTGAGACTCAATCCAATCATCCATTGCATTTTCGTCTGTTTCCTGAGGCTTTTTCAACAAATCCAGCGAAGGAAACTGATAACCAGTCCCGGTTTTACCCGGTGTCAACTGCTGTACCTCTGTCGTCGAGTCATGGTTGTTTAATTGCCGATCAGGTTCTTTTGAATGGAGCTGGTGAACAGTTTTATTGGTTTCCTTGGCATTTCCAATTATCTTCACATCAGACCGGCGATCCTTTGATTCTTGGAACAGTGACAAATCCGGCTTTGAAGCTTGCTCTTTATTAACAATCGCCGATAACGACTGACCAAGGCCATGCCGCGCCGGTCGTGGTAAATGAACCGGTTTTGCCGGTTTACGATCTATCTGCTCATTATTCGACACGATTGAATTTTCGGCTGCTGAATCCGGCCGAATAGCAGTTGATTCTGAATGATTTACTTGGTTCGAATTGGTAGCCGAAGATGCTAACTGCTGTTTCGATCGATCAACCGCCAAATTTTTCGTTTGTGAATCCTTATTTGAATCAGGGGTTGCTTTAACTTGATCATTTGCGATTGGTTGGTTACTTTTGGTGACTGGCGACCGCTTTTTATCAGCTTCGTCTGCAGCAGCATCAGCCAAAATAATCAGGTCATCTTGGGGAATCCGCAACATTGCCATCAATTTTGAATAGCGATTCGATCGTCGGTTTTTTTGACTCACAAAATAATTAGTTTCTATCTGTTTCTTTTGCTTTCTTCTCTTTGAATTAACATCATGATGATTAGGGACAAAATTACGAATTTCCTTTAAAAAAGCAGGTGTTTGATCGTCCGCTATTCTACTATCCGAAAATTGTGTCTGCTGGGTTCTCAAATCACGAGAAGCCTGGTGAAAGTGGCTGGTTGTCGTTTCATATTCTTTTTTTCCCTTTTTAGGCGTTCGCGACTTGATTAAATCTCGACGACGAAAAAAGGCGGGTCCGTCATACTTCATACATTCTCACCTTTTATTTTTTATATTAGCTGAATAGATGCTGCGCTTTTTTAAAATCAAACGGTTCCCCGACCGCTTGATAATCATCCGGCAAAATAAGTGCCCCTGGTACCTGAGGGGCGTTTGGAATTTTCAATTCTCTTCCTGAGCAGATCATCCCATCGCTTTGCACTCCCCGAAGCTCACCAGGCCAAATAATTAATCCGTTTGGCATCATCGCGCCAACCTTGGCAACAACTACTTTGATGCCGGCACGCATATTGGGAGAACCACTGACAATTTGAAGTTCCTGATTATGATCAATCTCTGTTTGGGTAATCTTTAAATGATCGGAACGGGGGTGATCCGTCATTGCTTTAACATAGCCCACAACAAATCTGGCTTCTTTATCCAATTCCAACTCATTGGGAAAATCATGGGCTGTTAAATATTGATTTAATTTTTCAACCTGGTTTGCTGTTAACCTAACCTGACCGTTCTGATCAGCAATTTCAGGAAGGATCCGACTGGCTTGTAAAAAGTTGTAACCTAAAGCTTGATGACTCTTGGGATCATAAATTCGGACAACGTCATCGTGAATTTCCGTTTCCTGATTCTCCGCGTCTTGGTTTAAAATCACCACCAGCGTGTCTCCCGTATTTTTAGGGTTATAACTTGCAATTAACATAATTCTATCCTTCCCAATCCGTACTTTTTATTTATTTAAAGAATCAATGAACTTTTCAACTTCCTGCTTGGTTTTACGATCCGGGTTTGAAAAACGACCAATTTCATGACCATTATCATAGGCAACAAAGCTTGGGATCCCCATAATATTCATTTCACCCGCCAAATCGATGTTTTCATCCCGATCAACTTTCAAAAAAGTGTAATCCTGATACTTTTCTTCAATTTCAGGCATCGCCGGTTTAATGAAACGGCAGTCTGGGCACCAGTCAGCAGTAAAAAACAGCATGTATTTACCTGCCGAAATTTGTTTTTCCAGTGTTGCCAAATCAGTTTTTGCTAGATCTTTCATTAATTAATTCATCCTTCCGTACTTCCATTTAGTAAGTAACTAAATTATATCGCATAATGTCAAATTGTCATATGCATTTGCTCGATACCGGCCCACTATAAGCGGTATACTAAATTTAAACCATAAAAAAGGTGAGACAGTGATGACATTCAATACTATTTATCGAAATTTGGCGTTTGCAGGCTTGATAACAGGCGCCTGCACAATTTTTAGTCTGAATAAAGATTACCAGAAATCACGCGCCAGCGAAAGGCTTTTAAATCAAATTATTCAAGAACATCGACTTGTTGATCAACCCGGCAAGTATCTCGGTCATTGGGGTATTTTACCAGTTACGTCCTCTTCGTTATGGCACTTTGGCTATAATTATCAATTAGCCAATGGCCGAGTCGAGGTTCATGAGTTTTGGTTTGATTATTCAACGAATCAAATTGTCAACCAGACGGTTTATGAATTGAAATGAGCAATTAATTTATAAATCGGCCCATTTGGACTGAACTTTTCTTCATATTCGGTTTCGATATTGGTTTCATTTTCAGGGGACTGGTGCAGGTCCAATGATACATAATCAAACGTCATTGGGAAATGATTCATCGTTACCAAGGTATATTCAAACAGTCCCCGGTTATCGGTTTTAAATTCGATATCTCCTTGGGGAGCCAAAACCTTTTGATAGTTTTTTAAAAAATTCGGTGATGTCAATCGTCTTTTGGCATGCCGTTTTTTAGGCCAGGGATCCGAAAAATTCAAAAAGATCTTTTGAATTTCATCCGCCAAAAAGATTTCATCCAAGTCGGCGCCATCTGTCAGTACAAACTGAAGATTGGGCAGCGGGGCTTCCATAAATTTTCGAAGCGCCGTTGCAATTACCGATTTTTGTAATTCAACACCAATGTAGTTAATTTCGGGATGCTCTTGGGCATTTCGAATGATAAACTGACCTTTACCAGTACCGACTTCAACGTTTAACGGCTGTTTTTTTTCAAAGCGATCCTGCCATTTGCCCAACCAGTTTTTAGGATCAGTCACAATATAATCCGAATGGGCTTTAATGTACCCATCAGCCCATGGTTTGTTTCTCACACGCACGGGATTCACCTCTTCATATTAATTTTTTAATTATCTGACAAATTCACTTTTCTTAATTCTTTTCGGGACATACATAAAAATAAATCCCCAAAGTTCCACCAGTTCACAAAGAACGACCCCAATAATTGTCGTTGGCGTTGTTAAATTTACAATCGTAACAGTTATCGCAAAAATTACCGCTACTGTGCCCATCATCAACAGCAATACCCGTTGAAAATTTTTCATCTGAAAATCAGTTGTGACTGGATAGATATGCACAAAGGCATTGTCATCATAATGAAAATAAAACGGAATCATTTGAAATCCGATTAAATAAATAAACAATAAGCTCAGGACAATCGGCAAAAACGTTCCCTTAACAAATACCAGCAGCAGAGTGCCAATTACCGTCAATCTGGCATATAGCCCACTCATTTCATTGTCCCGGACGATTCCATGCGCATAAAGGTAAAGATACGTATTGGCCGGCAGCAGCTTAATCCCGTGAAATAACCAATCCAGGTAGCGGCGACGTCTGACCGCCCCACTAAGTGACGGCACATCCGTAAACAAATTAAAAAATTGGTAGATCGAATGCATTCGACTGTTTTCATCAGCAATCAATATCTGCCAATCAACTGACCGCTTCTGCCAAGTATGCTGAACAGCCAAGCCGCCAAGCATGACAATTGCAGCCAAACCGGCACCCAAAAAATAATTGCCGTACAGGCAAACTGCCAAAATAATTACCGGAACAACCAGTCTGAACAGCCACCGATTGCCAAGCCACTTTTGTGAAAGGTGATATTTTCTGGCAAAATCAGCGTTTAACCAAGCAATTTTCAAAAAAATAACTGTTGCCAGCAGTGCAAACAGCTGCGCTGTCGTAGCAGCTACTGTTCTTTGAACGAAAGGCATCAGGACGATCCAGAATAGAACCTGAATCAGACTTGCCAGAATCGTACTGTACCAAAAAGCCCGCCTGAGATAATTGATTAATGCTGCTTCTTTTGGCAGCAAGAAAACATAGTCGGGTGCTTCAATCAAAGTTGCCAGCCTACCGGTTTGGACGCTAATCAGCAAAACACCGATAATTAAAAGCGGTGCCCACCACAAACCAGTGGTCAACCCCTTTAACGCGTTTGAATAGTAATAACCCAAGCCACCAATCATAAACACCAGTGCCAAAACAAAATAATCATTAAATACCAGTCTCAGATACTTCATAAGCTCGGTTAAATGAGCGCCCAATCGCTTTTTAAACAGGTTTTTCATGATGCATCGCCTTCCCTTGCCAAAGTCAGGTAGATGTCGTTTAACGACTCGCCAGCCTCCGGGAAGAGAGCCTGCAGCTGTGCCAGCGTGCCTTCCGTTCTTACTTTACCATCATGAAGCAAAACAAATCGATCGCAGTACCGCTGTGCCGTGTCTAACACGTGCGTGGACATCAAAATACTGGCACCCTGCTTTTTTCGCTCGGAGATCAAATTAAGCAAATCATTAACCGCCAAAGGGTCCAACCCCAAAAACGGTTCGTCGATAATGAACAGTTTGGCATTGGTCAAAAACGCACAGACAATCATGACTTTCTGGCGCATACCTTTTGAAAAATTATCCGGAAACCAATTCAGCTTATTATCTAATCGAAAAATTTTCAGCAGCTTATCAGCGCGCTTCCAAGCCGCCTGCTGATCCAGATTATAGGCCAGCATCGTCATTTCCAAGTGTTCTTTTAACGTTAGTTCTTTATAAACAATCGGCTGTTCAGGAATATAGGCAATTTGCTCCTTATACTTCTTGACGTCATCGTTAATGGCAACCCCATTGATTTTGACGTTTCCTTTAAACGGGGTTAATAAACCGATAATATGATTGATTGTGGTGGATTTGCCGGCGCCGTTAAGCCCGATCAGCCCAACCAATTCACCATCTTTAACATCGAAAGTGACATCCTTTAAAACGGGAACTTGGGAATATCCACCAACAAGATTGGAAACTTGTAAGGTCATTTTTTCACTCCACAATTCTTATATTTTAATTCATTTCATCAGTAAAATTAGATACAGATCAAATTATAACATAGAAAATCGCTCTTTGAATCGGTTCCAACCGACATTGATGTTATAATATTTGATAGTATTAACAGAAAGAAGGTAACGCTTTTGAAAGATTGTATTTTTTGTAAAATTGTCAGAAACGAAATTCCCAGCTACACGATTTACGAAGATGATGTTGTCAAAGCGTTTTTGGATATTTCCCAAGGGACCCCGGGACACACACTTGTTATTCCAAAAAAACATATTGCCAACATTTTCGAGTATGACCCGGAACTTGCCGCACAGGTCTTTTCCCGAATTCCCAAAATCGCTCGGGCAATTAAAGCGTCAAATCCTGATATTAAGGGGATGAATATCGTTAACAACAATGGCCAAATTGCCTACCAATCAGTATTTCACTCCCATTTCCACTTAGTTCCCCGTTACACGACCCATGACGATTTTGCGATGATCTTCAAAGATAACTCCAATAAATACTCACCAGACGATTTGAAGAAGATCCAAACCAACATCATCGACCATATAGGAGACTGATTATGAAGACCGGAATAAAAATGCTTGGTTCGGCGGCCTTTTTATTTGGTGTTTACTTATACAGTAACAAAGAAACGCCGACAATGTTTGTCCGCCGAGTTAACGAAAATCTCCGCGAGAAAAAACAGGCTTACAAGAATTGGCAGGCCGCCTATCAGAATTTAAAGCAGTCTGTCGCTGAACTTAAAACGCGCATGCCTGAATTGGAAAAGGCCTTAACAGCGATTCAACGTGATATTGACGAAGCGCAATTTCAGATTCAGCCCAGAATTGATGAAATTAACAAATACGCTTCGAAAATGAAGCAATGATAATGTTCATTTTATGAATTTTTGTTTAAGTTCAACAATGGCTTATGTTTGTCGCCAATAATATGTTATTATTGTACGGAACGTTTGCTTTACAAACGAATACTATTGTAGAAATGGATGTGTTTTTGTATGAAAAAATGGCTAATCGTTTTAGCCGGAGTACTCATGAGTTTTACGCTTGCAGCCTGTGGCAGCAAAACAGTTGCGACTACCGATGGCGGTAAGATTACCGAAAGTGCTTATTACAGCAGCTTGAAGGTACATCAAGTGGTAAACAAGTATTGCAGCAAATGATTCTTAACAAAGTTTTGGAAAAACAATATGGTAAAAAAGTTAAGGATTCAACTGTTAACAAGCAATTCAATAAATACAAGAAGCAATACGGTTCATCATTCAATGCGGTTCTTCAGCAAAACGGTATGACTGCTTCACAGTTAAAAGATTCGATCCGTTCAAATCTTTTACTCCAACAGGCTGTTCGGGACAACACCAAGTTTACCGATGCCCAGTTGAAGAAACAGTTTAAGTCTTACCAACCAAAAGTTACGGTTAACCAAATTCTGGTTTCCAAGAAGTCAATTGCTGAAAATGTTATTAAACAACTTAAGGCCGGCAAGAGCTTCTCAAGTCTAGCCAAGAAGTACTCAACCGATACTGCTACCAAAAATAAAGGCGGCCGGATCTCACCATTTGACAACACCAACACTTCTCTTGATACCAACTTCAAGAAAGCTGCTTTCAAGCTGAAGAATGGTGAATATACCAAGACTCCGGTTAAAACTCAGTATGGCTATCAAGTCATTCAGATGGTTAACCACCCTGCAAAGGGAACTTACAAAGACCATGAAAGTGAACTGAAGACGCAAATCGTTGACAAGCGTTTGGCTGACAGCGACACATTGCATTCAGTTGTATCAAAAGTCTTGAAGAAAGGTAACGTTTCCATCCAAGACAAAGACCTTCAAAACGTCTTATCTGATTACCTCTCAACTTCATCTAAAAAGAAGTAATTTTTAAATAGCTAATCAAAAAGGACTATGACATTAAAGTTGTCATGGCCCTTTTTGGTTGGCTAAAAAGCATTTACTTGTACTTGTTTCCGGTAATCCTTTCATGACTGCTAAGAACCTGTTTTTAATCTTTAATAGCGTTTCAATAAAAGCCTAATGAAGGCTAAAGCTACCATAATTCGACTAGTTTGTAGGTAACGTTCGCAGTTGCGCCATAGGCGCCGACATTTATCCAACCAACTAAAGGATCGTTCAACCACCCACCGCTGTGGGGTTATTCGCCCATGCTTCAAATCACTTTGTTTAGCGATGATCATTTCAGCACCAATTGTGCTTTGAACCAACCCTGCAAAATTTTCTCCGGTGTAGCCTCCATCGGCCATTACCCGTTTAACTAAACGAAACTGTTCCGAGTTCAAAGCCAGTAACGCTACCGCGCCATCACGTTCAGAAACGTTAGCCGTCGTGATGTGAATGCCTGCGGCCAACCATTGATATCCACGGCGAGATGGCGTTTGATGCCGGAGATTTTTTTGCCACCATCATAGCCTTTGTTTTCAGCCGTTTCAGTATTTTTAACACTTTGAGCATCTAAAATGATGAATGAAGTGGGTGCCGAACGGCCCATGTGTAATCGACCTTGATCGACAATTTTTTTAAGATTAAATCTAACTGGCTATGGCCAACTTCATCAATTGGTTCTGACCAGCGACGAAAGTAACCATAAACCGTTTGCCACCTTGGAAAGTCATGGGGTAACTGACGCCATTGAGATCCGGTACGGAGAATATAGAGAACGGCATTAAAGATCTCGTAGAGATCCACTTGGCGTGGTCGCGTGCGTTGCCGCACGGCTTCTAAATCAGGTCGAATTAGTTCAAATTGCTGACGCGTAATGTCACTGGGATAACCAATCATCTAAAATCACCTTTTTAATGAAATTGTATCAAAAGGGATTCGGTCTAACAAAGATTAAAAACAGGTTCTAATTAGAATAATCGGCTTGGATCCTGGCCTTCCTGACGTGGCAGATTCCCCGGATGAGGCTTATAAAAGCGCCGATTATCTAATCCAAAGACCCGATCAGAATAATCTCCAGGATTAACGTTTGCGAGTGCCCCTTGAATCATCATAATCGATGCATCCAACTCATCCAAATCATGAAGAATCTCAGCTTCCAATAATTTTGGTCGCTCAGGGGAACCATATTCAAGTAAGCCGTGATGTGCCAAAACCATGTGCCTAAGTAACAACAGGTCCTCATTTTGACCATCGATTCCCAATTTATCCGCTGCTTCAACAATTTCCGCGTCGATAATACTTAGATGACCCAGTAAATTACCGGCAAGTGTATATTCAGTTCCAACCGGACCGGACAGTTCAACCGTTTTGCCAAGATCATGCAGGATCGCCCCCGCATACAACAATGGTGCATCAATTCCCGGGTACTGGTTAACAACTGAATGTGCCAGCCGTAAAATTGAAATTGTATGAAAAGCCAGTCCGCCGGCAAAATCATGGTGATTGCTTTTAGCAGCCGGGTAACTAAAAAAAGCCTTGGCGTGTCGGTTCAACAAAGCCCGAACAATTCGATTTTCCGTTGCGTTTGTAATTTCAAAAATCGTTTGGTTAATGTAGTTTTTCATTTCCTGGCTGGTCATAGGCGCCCGCTTAACAAACATTAACGGATCATGCGGTTCATTATCTCGGGCCAGCCGCATTTCGTAAATTTTAACTTGAGGGGTCTCTTTGTACATTTCCCGTTTACCTTTTAAATAAACCACCCGCCCCGGGATAAACTGTTGGGCATCCTGCTCACTTGCATCCCAATACATACCGGAAATTTGACCTGATTGATCTTGAAACGTTATCGAAAGAAAGGATTTTCCGTTTTTAGCCACGCGCTTATCCGCGTTTTTTATCAAAACATACGTTTCAAAATCTGCTTCCAACGCAAAATCCATTAAATGTTTTGCCATTTTGTCAACCCCCTTAAAGCTTGGTTAAATTAATTTTATGTGCCTTGGCCGGCAATTCATGACGCGCCGAAAAATATAAGACCTGTGTGCGTTGACTGATTTCTGTCATGATTTTAAAAGCGGCTGATTTTCTTTCCGAATCAAAGCTCATGAAACCATCGTCAATAATCACCGGTAGCGGGTAATCATCACTGAAACCGACGGCCATCGAAAAAATCAACGCCAGATATAATTGTTCCAAAGTCCCTTTTGACAACTCATTAATGGCAAACGTTTCACCATCTGCACGGGTAACCGTAATTTGGTCACCAAATTGAATATCCCGATAATGATCTTGCGTTAAAATACTGAAATATTTTCTGGCAAACTTAACTGCCTTGGGCAATCGCCCTTTGGTGGCCAGGTCCAATACCCGTTGAAGCCATTGCTTAGTCAAAAGCAGTGCCAGATATTGATGGACATTGTCAATTATTTCGGACTTTTGATTTGCCAACTGCTGCTTTAAATCGTCATACCGGCCATTGTTAATTAAAGCTTCTATTCGAACGCCCAACTGTGCCTGCTTTTGATTCAATTGTGTCAGCGCTGCTTGAGTTGTCATCAGCTCACTGTTGATTTTCTGAGCATCTGCTTCAATCTCTGCTTGATCAATCTCTTGTTTTGAAAACATATTAACCGTTTTTAGTTGCGCAATTACTTCTTGTTTTTGAGTCAGCTTCGCCCGAATTGTCCGCTGCTGCTGAACAATTTCAGAAAAGCCGTCATTGGAAGTCACGTTTCTTTCTCGTAAAAAGGCTTCTAATTGCGTCTGAGCTGCCGAAAGTTTGGCCGTGGCATGTTTAACTGCCTGTTCATAAGCCGCCAAGCCACTTTCCCGGTTTTGATAAGCAGCTGTTTGCTGCCGCCACTCTGCAACAATTTGATCAATTGTTTGAATTGTTGTTTCGACATCATTACCAAGTGGCAGCCAATCACTGGCAAACCGCCACTTTTGAAGATACTGTGTGACTTCTTTTAAGTAGTGATCCCGCTGTTCGGTATACTGAAGTTGCTGTTTCTTTAAATCTGCCAATCGTTTAAGGCCAGGCTGAATCGCCAGCCATTGACTTTGGTCAATCCCGTCCAAGCCATATTGGTTTGTCAAGGCCGCTAATTTTGAATCGGCTTCTGCCACCGGAGACGCCACTTCTTTAACGGTTTGTTCTTCCTTGCGGCCACTTGATCCCCGCTGTTGATTATAGCCATACCGGCCGACAAGTCCGGCAACCAGATAACCCAACCAACTAAAAGGCAGCTGATGGAAAATAATCGCTGCCAAGGCCAACCCACCCGCAAGCAGATAAAACAAGTTAACCGGCTGACTCGCCTGAACATGCTGTCGGCGTCTCTGATGCGGCATTGTCGTCGCCGCATCTTGATGGGCAAATGTCATTACGTAAGTTAAATCAGCATCAGTAAAAGCCCGTGGGAGCTGCCCCGCCCGATTGCGGGGAAGTTGGTTTTGAACTGCTTGGATCTGCTGCTGATTGGTGGTTAACTGCTCGTTTAAAAACGCCAGCCTTGGCAGCAGCTGCTTGATATCATTTAATTCAGCTGCCAGACTGTCAATTTGCTGTTGATTCTGTTCATAAAATTTTTGTGAAGGCGACTTGATTAATCGCTCCCGGTTTATCCTTAGCGACTGCTGATTGGTTTCCAATTGATCCTGATACGATGAGATTTGAGAATTCAATGTTTGAAAGGTCGAAACATCAGTCTCGTCAAATCCTTTTCGAAGCTGCTCTTCGTTTACCGGCTTTAATTGCTGGTATTTATTGAGTAATGGCAATGCAGCCATCTGATTTTGAATCACGTGACTTTGTTTCTGAAGTTGTTTGAGCTTTAGCTGATTTACTTTAATTTGGTCAGTTACTTCGGCTTGGCTTTTCTTCAAAGCCTGATACTCGGGGTAATCATTTCCCGCCAACTTCAGCTGATCTGTTAATTCCTGATACTTTTTTAACTGAATATTCAATTCAGGTTTGCGGCCTCGAGGCGTATAAAGCGCCTTCGCCTGTTTTTCCAAACTTTTTTGCAGGTCAAACCACCGATCGGCATCCGTTACACCGATTTGTTGAATCCGCATCCGCAACTCTGCTTCATTCATTTGATAGGCAGTCTGTTGATCCTCACCATTAAAATAAAACAGCTGTTGGTACGTCTCCCGTTCAAGTGGCGAAATAAACTGCTGATAGCTACTTTCCGGCAATTGAAGCTGTTGATCCGCATCAAAGAATTGAACCGTGCCGCCTTTAGGCCCCTTGGTTCGGATAAGTCGATAGTGTCGACCCTGGTTTTCAAAGCTGATTTCACCACCGTATGTATCCTGACGACCCTTGGGAATATATTGTCCATGAATCGCTTGCCGTTTGTTCTGAAAGCCAAACAAAATTGAGATGATGAAATCGATAATGGTACTTTTACCAGCCTCGTTTGGCCCATAAATTGCTTCTAAAGGACCGTCAAAATTAATCTCGGTATCAAGCCATTTCCCATAACCATAAATTTTCAAACGTGTAATCAACATGATGTGTCACCCGCTTCTCGTTGGCTGTTTTCCTGTAAAATTGCCATTGCCCGATCAAAAATATCGGCTGCCGTGTCCGTCATCTCCAAGTCATCATGGATAAAAGAAGTTGTTTTTAAAGAACCGGCCAATTCCTTTAATTGCCCAGAGGTAAAGGTTACCTGTTTGGCTTCTTCGAAATACTGCTGATCCAGATGACTAATAATGGCCGGCTGGGATTGATGAATTTTAATGGACGTCAACCAACAGTTCAGCGACTGCCAATTTCGACTGTTCATGTTTTGAAGTGTCGCCAACAAAGAGCCGTCAGAAACAGCCTTTAAAACATCGGCAGAAGCAGGTTGATCGCTTACCAGCACAACTCGAATAAAGGTCAGTTGTTTAAAATCCCGCGTCGTTAACTGTTTAAAAACGGCATCAGCTAACGCACCGGCTCGTGCTTGACTTACCGGCAATTGAAGCGTCTGCCAAATAATCTCAGCCGTTGGGATAAACTTGGTTGTTAAAGTCTGATGATCGGTCGCAACTAACAGGTACCCCTTTTCACCCGGCTCATTAATATGGCGCCCCTGGGTATTGCCGGAATAATTAATAGTCCCCATTGAATTAAGCGATTGGCGCTTATGAATATGACCAAGCGCCCAGTAATCGTAGTCCTTTGCTTCAAGTTGGCCGACACTGAAGGGTGCGTAATTGGCTTCCGGTGACTTGGAAGCAGCCAAACTACCATGCAGCATCCCGATATGCCAGTTAACATCTGTCGCCCTTTGGGGATAGCCTTGAATCACCGGCTCTCTGATCCATTGTTTATCAAAGCTAAAGCCGGAAATTGCTACCCGCTGACCATCTTTTAACGTCAATTTGGTTGTTGCGGCGTGATTTGGAAATACAAACGTGTTTTGAGGATAACCAAGTTGGCTGACATCGCCGCTAAAATAATCATGGTTGCCAAATGAAATCAAAACAGAAATACCGGCTTTATCCAATCGGTTTAATTGCTCAATAAAAAAGGTCTCTGCGTAAACACTGTGATCATTGCGATCAAACAGATCTCCAACCAGCAGAACAAAATCAACCTGCTGTTCAATGGCGTCATTTACAAGCCGATTAAACGACGAAAATGTCGATTCACGAACCCGGTTCCAAAGCTCAGTTGGCATCGTATGGTTTTGTAAGCCCAAAAATGGGCTGTCCAAGTGCAGATCTGCCGCATGAATAAATTTCAACGCAAGCCATTCCTTCCTCTATAAGTTATGTACGCTAAAAATGCCGAATTTAGTTTTTAATCACTAAATCCGGCATTTTTTAATTACGGTATAAGTCAACGATTGGCTGAGTGACAACTCGATTAACGTCGTTCAAGAGGTCGTTAAGTGCCTTTTCTTTAGTCATCAAATTAGAAATTGATTCATTTTCTTTAACCTGACCGGCCATATTCTGTGCACGTTTAATGTCGGTCTCGGCAGGCTGTTGTCCCTGCATCTGCTGTTGTTGAAGCTGCAGCTGTAATTTCTGAAACTCAGTGAAAAGTTTAAAAGTTTCCGGATCAGCCTTGATTTGTTCATAGGCCGCCTTTAAATCGGCAAATTGAGCAGATTCTTTTAAATCATCTTGAAGCTGCGTTGCGGTATCCATTAATTTATCAGCCATAAAAATCTCCTTAGTTGTTATATTCAATTAATTTTAACATATAAATGCCCTTGTTCATACCCGGCCGTTCTACTATTGGCCAAACCACTTTTTGGCATCATTAAAGAAGTCCTTTGCTTTTTGGCCAATTTTATCAGAGTATTGTTCCGTCTTCTTTTGAATAGTGTCCCACAAGTTGTCGTCATTATGCTGCTGATCCTGAACAATCGTCTGAGCATCCTTGGTATCAAAACTGGAATTCTTGGTATATGGCAACATTGTCTGCATTTCATTTCTAAACAACGGCCCCATACCGGTCCCGCTTAAATTTTCCAAATGGTGCGCCTGACTGGTACTGTCAAAGCCTTCCCAAGTAGCGACAACCAGATCCGGTGTGTAACCGACAATCCATTTATCTTTGGTTGCGTCCGAGGAACCGGTATCATCGGCCTCGGTACTGCCGGTTTTACCGGCAACCGAATACCCATAAGGCTTGGCATCGGCACCGGTTCCGTTATTAAAGACGCCTAACATCATACTGGTCATCTGTTTGGCAACGGACGCCGGCATAATTTGCCGTCCCTGCTGCTTGGCAGTATTGTCAACAACTACCTTTCCGGTTGAATCAACGATTTTTCGAATATAGAACGGCTTCATTACCTTACCACCATTGGCAAAGGCTGTGTAAGCCCCGGCCATCTGCTGGGGTGACACACCGGATGACAGTCCGCCCAGCGCCAATGCCAGGTTCTTGTCCTGCTTGGTTACCGGAATATTGAAATCCTTGACCGATTGATAACCCTTGTCAACGCCGATCTGATTCAGCAGCCAAACTGCAGGCGCGTTCATACTCTGCGCGAGTGCTTCATACATGGGAACCTTCCCCTGGTAACGTTGTTATAATTTTTAGGTGTATAATGATTGGTGCCATAGGACTTCTTCTTATCAACCAATTCAGAATCGAACTTATAGCCGGCCTCCAAAGCCGGTGTATAAACCGCCAATGGCTTCATTGCCGATCCCGGTTGACGCTTAATTTGAGTAGCCCGGTTATAGCCCCGAAAAACATGCTGGCCCCGGCCGCCTACAACGGCAGTTACCCCGCCGGTTGTTGGCGAAACACCAATTGAGGCTGCCTGAACCGCAGTTCCATCGGCGGCATTGGTTGGAAACAGCGTATTATTTTTAAACGTCGTCTGCATTTGCTGCTGCTGCGATTGATTTAAATTCGTATAAATCCGGTAACCACGATTCATGATCTCCGATTCAGTCAATCCATACTTACTAATCGCCTCATTAATGACGGCATCAAAATAATAAGGATAGCGATACCCGTCTTTTCGGACATAGGTGTTTTGAACGTTAATCGGTGTTTTCTTATAATAATCTGCCTGAGCTTGCGTTAATTTATGATTTTCAACCATCAGCTGTAAAACAACGTTTCGCCGCCATTTAGCTGCTTTGGGATGATCAACCGGATTAAACGCGCTTGGTGACGTCAACATCCCCGCTAAAACCGCTGCGTCAGGAACCGACAGCTGACTGGCATTTTCGCCAAAGTATCGTCGGGAGGCGTCCTGAACACCCCAAACACCGTTACCAAAATAAGCATTGTTCAGGTACATCGTTAAAATTTCATTCTTTGAATAAACATTTTCAACCTGAATTGCTAAAAACAGTTCTTTGAATTTTCGAGTCATCGTCTGTTCCTGGGATAAATAGGCATTCTTAACCAGCTGCTGAGTTAAGGTACTGCCACCGCCACTAATGTAGTTGCGGTGAAGCAGCTTGTTCTTTAAAAGCAGTAAAAATGCTCGGCCAAATCCCTTTACGGAAAAACCATATTCGTGATAAAAATTGCGATCCTCAGTTGATAAAACCGCTTTGGGGATATTACGGGAAATTTTACTCAAATGCACATAGGTCCCCTTTTGTGCATACAATTCGCCCGCCTTTTTGTTACTAACATCAAAGATTTCCGTTGTTTTCGACAAAGACGATTCCAAATTTTGAACGTGGGCTGTCTTAGCAAGAAAAGTTAAATAGATGCTTCCGGTTAGCGTTATAGTCAAAACAAAAACGACCAACCATTTTATAAGATGAAATTTTCTACAAAACCGATTCAGCTTCCCAATCATTGGCCCGAGCCATTTTTGGGAAGCTCTTTTAGAATTATTATTCTTCATGAGATTCTCCTTTTGTAGATACATCACATTGTATCATAACCCAGGAATTCGCAAATTGAAGTCGCCAAAATTTTAAGGGGATTTAAAAAAGCGTTCGCGCTTCTTTAATAAATTACGGGAAACGGGACCGAGACAAAAGTAATTTTGTCCGGTCCCGTTTTAATTAATCACGATTTTTACCGAGCGGAAACGTGCGCCGAAAGGCAACTTCCTGTCTTGCAGCCGATTTTGGCACACGCTTTCCCGACTAAAATCGGCCTACATTTCATCCGGTGCTTTAACACCTAATAAATTCAATGATTCCTTTAAAACAATAGAAACTGATTTAACAAGTGCCAATCGAGCGCCTAACTTGTCATCTTCTACCAAAACCTTTGAATGGGCGTAGTATTTATTAAATGCCTTTGCTAATTTCAAAGAATACTTGGCAATTTCGGAAGGTTCAAAATCCTTGCAGGCACTTTCAACAACACTTGGAAATTCATTCAATGCCGTAACGGTCTCCCAAGCAGCCGGATCATCAACTTCCTTATCAGTTGTATGGAAATCAACAGCCGATGCTTTCCTTAAGATGCTTTCTGCACGGGCGTGGGAATACTGAACGTATGGGCCGGTTTCGCCTTCGAATTTCAGTTGATCTTCCAGCACGAAGTCGATATTGTTGGTTCGTTCATTCTTCAGGTCACCGAAAATAATCGCACCAACCAACTTCCTTGGCAACTTCATCCTTGTTTGCCAAGTCGGGATTCTTAGCTTCGATTTGCTTTTTGGCTAAATTAATTGCATCATCCAACACTTCATCCAAGAGAATAATGCGGCCGGAACGCGTTGATAACTTTTTCCCATTAACCGTAATCAAACCAAATGGAATGTGATGTAAATTCTCGGCTGACGGTAACCCCATTTCAAGCAAAACCGCTTTTAACTGTTTGAAATAGTAAGTTTGTTCGGAACCAACCACGTAAAGGTTCATCGCTGGCTTGTAAGTCCGATCACGATAGATTGCTGTCGCAATATCACGGGTAATGTATAACGTTGCACCATCACTCTTTAAAATTAACGCTGGATTTAACTTATACTTGTCCAAATTAACAACTTGTGCGCCCCGAGATTCGACCAAAAGTCCCTTGTCCTTCAAGATCTGGATACCTTCATCCATTTTGTCGTTATAAAAGGCTTCACCGTTGTAAGTATCAAAAGTAACGCCTAGTTTATCGTAGATCTTGTTAAAGGATTCCAATGATACCCGACGGAACCATTTCCAAAGTTCAAGTTCTTCTTTGTTACCGTCTTCCAACTTCTTGAAGGTTTCACGGGCTTCATCATCAAGTTCAGGATGTTCTTTATCCTCTTTGTGGAATTTAACGTAATATTTAACCAGATTATTAATCGGATCTTTCTTAACATCGGCTTCATTACCCCACTTCTTGTAGGCCACAATGAGTTTCCCGAATTGCGTTCCCCAGTCACCCAAGTGATTATCCTTAATTGGATGATAACCGTTTTTAACCAGCAGCTTGGCAATTGAATTACCAATCACAGTTGAACGCAGGTGTCCCATTGAAATCGGCTTGGCGATGTTAGGGGACGACATATCGATTGGGACATTACCGCCCTTACCGTTGTCATTTTGACCGTAAGTCGACCCTTCTTCAATAATATTGGTTAAAACCTGACTGCTGAATTTCCCCTTATCCAAGAAGAAATTAATATAGGCGCCCTTAGCCTCTACCTTCTCATAAGAAGTCTGATCAATTTTAGCAACCAGATCAGTCGCAATTTGATTTGGGGCCTTATGAAATACCTTGGCCAGTGAAAAGGCTGGAAAAGCTAAATCGCCCATTGATAATGACTTTGGCTTTTCTAACTTTTCATAAACTTCTGCTGATGACAACTCATCATTTAAAACACTTAAAATTGAATTTGTTACTTGTGCTTTATAATCCATTGCTATTCCTCCATCAATAAATGTACAAAAAAATCTCTTACAACAAAAAAATTGTAAGAGACGAGTAACCCCGCGGTACCACTCTAATTGATATGATTAATATCCGCTCAATTATTCAGTTTCATATTCTAAAAAGCACGCTTCATTGGGTAGATATTCCGGCTCCCACCATTCCGGAATCGCTGATTATCCAGAGACCAACTACTTCTCTTTTATAGTCGAATAAATGATTCTTTACCGGCTGACTCGTCTTTTTGATTACAACTTTAACAAAAATCGAATTAACTGTCCGGTTCAAACATCCGATAGTCATAACTACTTTTCGGACAAAGCGGGTAACGGGAATCGGACCCGCGACACAAGCTTGGGAAGCTTGGATTTTACCACTAAACTATACCCGCAATTAAGAATAACCAAGAAATATTATATCATGTCCGGCAGATTTTGTCATAAACATTTTTTATCCATAAAGAATTCAAAATTTAATTGCAATTTTTCATCTGATTACTGATACTTAAAGTAAAGAGGTGATAACGGCATGTGGGTTACATTAAATTACGTGTGTTGGGCCATACTGTTGGCCAACTTTTTTTGGGGACTAACCCGAAAAATCAAAAAACGGGTAATCGATTCGATGATGATTTCAAGACTGTTTTATTGGCTGATCGTTATCAGCCAAGTTGTGATTGGGCTGCGATCATTTCACCGTCACCCACTGCTTGTCGGCATCGGTGCCATTACCACCCTGGTTATCATCGCTTTATCCGAAACCGCCTATGGCAGAAAACAGGAAATCAACTATACCCCCAAGCTGCTCTGGTTTTTAATCGGGCTGGGCTTAATAAGTATCGGTATCCAAACAACGGTCAACTTTTAATTAAGTTGACCGTTTTAATGACCTGCATTTTCTATTTTAGTCAATCATATTAAGCCTGTGACTCGTTTTCAGAAGCAGCCTGGCGGTTCTTTTCAACTGCTTTCTTTTCAGCATCCGTTTGGTCTGGAATAATAACCGTAAAAGTTGTGCCTTTATGTGGCGCGGAAGTAACCGAAATCTTCCCACCGTGCTGCTGAACCAGCTGATGGACAATTGCCAATCCCAAGCCGGATTCGCCATATTTACGAGTCCGCCTGGAGGCATCCGCTTTATAATAACGTTCAAAAATATTTTTCTGCTGTTCTTCGGTCATACCAATGCCGGTATCTTTGATGCGAATAATCGTTTCGTTATATCCCCGTTCACCGATTAGTGTAATGGTGCCGTTATCAGTGAATTGAATCGCATTATTGGTGATGTTAAAAACGATTTGCACAAACCGATCATAATCGGCATAAATCGGTAATTCAGCCGGTGATTGAATTTCAAAATGATCTTTAGATTCAGCCGCCTTATTGCGCAACTGTTCAACAATACTCTTAAGTACTTTGGCAGCGTTAAAATGACGCTTTTCCAATCGAATCGAATTGGAACGAATTTTTTCGTAATCCAAGTTTTCGTTAACCAACCGAATCAACCGCTGTGTTTCGTTACTCATAAGATCAATACTCTTCCCCCGCTGTTCTTGGGGAATTACATCATACTTAATGCCCTCCAGAATACCTGAAATCGTCGTCAGTGGTGTTCGCATCTCATGCGCGGCATCTGCCAAAAACTCCTGACGTCGCTCTTCTTGTCGCTGAATTTCCTGATTGGCCTTTTCCAAAGATTCCGTCATGTGATTAAAATCCGTAATCAGTTCGCCAATTTCATCGTTGCCACCGGATTTAACCCGGATTTGATAGTTTCCGTTCGAAACCTGGGTAGCTGCCGCCCGAAGCCGACTAATCCGCCGGTTTAATCGACTGGCAATAAAGAAACTGATAATCATGGAAATAATTAAGGAAACGCCCAACCCTTTCAAAAGATCCCGGTTAATTCGATCCACATTTGAATTGACATCAGAAATAAAGGCACCGGCACTCACAACCGCAACCAATTTTTTGTTGTAATAATAAGGTTTTAAAATTTCAATCATTGCCGGCCGGGTTTTACCATTACTCAGTTTAAAGTTTCGATTATTCACCTTTCTGACGATCTGGTCCTTCACCAAATGTTTCCAATCATTTTTGGTTACTTTTGGTGACAAACCGTTATTGGGATAAATAACCTGATTTTTTTGATTAAAAACAGTAAAGTGAACCGATTGATTTTCCAAAAGTGCCTGGGTTGTTTTTAACGTACTCAGACTAAACGACACCTTTTGGCTGCTTTTGGTATTGACGGTTAAAGATTGCTGAATCAAGCTATCTGAATACTTTTCAAGGCTTCGCCACTCATCATCATAAACAAAACTTTTTGACATCCGGCCAAATGAAATCCCTAATAATAAAATTGTCACGGCGATGACCAGAAAAAAGGCCAATAACTGCTGATAAATCATTTTCATTTCGGTTTATCCACTTCACTATCGTCAAATTTATATCCGACGCCCCAGACGGTTTGAATCACCTGAGGACCGACCTCCTCAATTTTTTGACGCAGTTTTTTAATGTGGGCATCAACCGTCCGTTCATCACCATAATATTCATATCCCCAGACCAACTCTAATAATTGCTCACGGGAATAAACCTGCCGGGGCTTTTGTGCCAACGCATTAAGCAGCTCAAATTCTTTAGGTGTTAAGTCAGGAATCAACTGACCATCCAGATAAGCTTCCCGTGTATTGGTATTAAGCTTGAAATGTGCCGTCTTGATCTGATATTCCTTCTTTTTCTGTTCTTCGGGATGCTTGGGTGCCTCAGGCTGCGCTTCAGCATGGGCCCGTCGTTGAAGTGCCTTGATTCGGGCTACCAATGTAATCGGTGAAAATGGCTTGGTGACATAATCATCAGCACCCATTTCAAAACCAAGCACTTGGTCACTGTCGGAATCCCGGGCCGTCAGCATGATAATTGGCACCGATTTTGATTTAGCTCGGATTTCTTTGGCAACTTCCATGCCATCCTTTTTTGGCAAATTCAAATCCAACGTAATAATATCCCAGCTGTCCGGATCTTCATTAAACATATCAACGGCTTCAATTCCGTCGTATGCGAATGAAACGTCCCAGCCTTCCTTTTGAAAAAACATCGACATCATTTCTGAAACCGATTTATTATCTTCTACCATTAACAGTTTCATTGTCTTTCCCCCAACTTCTAATAACTAATAGCTTCTAAATTACCTCGAAGCCAGTGTTTTCTTAAATGGTTTTCCGAAACTGATTCCAAGCGCCCCGTCCAGGGATCGTTGTAAAAATACAATTTCCGGTTAAAACCTGTCAAAACTATTAAGCTTGACCTTAAATTATTCAATCCGCCAACTCGTAATACGATTGGCCGTCTTCTCAGCAATTGCTTATCAAGTTTCCTCAAATTAGCCTTGTTTAAATCTCTAATTGAGTGAGTTTCTGAAATAATTAAATCACTTAATCCGATCAGTCCTGTTTGACTCCGCTGCCATTTTGCAATTGCCGCCTTTAAATCATCATATGAAATATGACTGTTGGCACTTTTGAGCAGCATCATCAACGCTGCGGCTTGGTTATCAATATCAGCCTGCGTTTCCTGCTTAACCACAGGAACGTCCAACCGTCGAAACGTTTTGCGGATATTTCGTTTGGGCAGCCATCCGGATAAATCATCATGAGTAAAATGGTACCAAATCTGTTTATTGAAAAAGCTGATTTGATCAATCAAAAAATCCTGTGTCCTGATTTCATCCGGCACTTTCACTCTTCTGCTGGAAGTCGTAATTTTAGGGCCTTCAGTGGCGAGATACCAGTGTTCGCCAGGGATTCTCCTAAGTCGCACAAAAAACCGATTGGTCTTTTCATTTGCGATGGTTGTCTTTTCCATACTTTCTCACCCCATACTATATCTATTTTACCAGAAATTGGTCAACTTGCTTGAAAAGCACAAAGATTGTTAAGATAATAAAGTAATGATTCAGTTTTCAGCAAATTTATAAATAGGACGGTTAAATTCATGTATAAAGGAATTGCATTTTTTGATCTCGACCACACACTGCTTAATGAACAAACCAAAGTTGATGATGAAGTTGCCGAGGCAATGAAGCAACTGCGCCGCAACAACGTCTTACCGGTCATTTCAACGGGCAGAAACATCTTTGAAATCCCGGAAATTTTAGAAAAAACAGCGATTGACACAGTAGTTTCCGCAAACGGTGATTATGTACTGTTTGAAAACAAACCGGTTTACGAAGCAATTATCAAGCCGGAAATTGTCAGTAACTTTTTAGACTTTGCCAAGTCACTTGGCGAATCAACAACCGTCATGAATAATTTGGGAGCAGCGATTAATTTTGTAACTGAAGACACTAAAAACAATTATGCTTCTATTAACACCAGGATCCCACCATTGGGTGCTGAAGATTATATAAAACAACATCCAATTTACATGATGGTTGTTAACACTGTTGGCCACGATCAAAAATATATTGATACTTTTGATGATACACTGACTTTCTATCGAAATACACCGTTTAGTATGGATGTGGTTGTTAAAAATGGTTCTAAAAAACGTGGTATTCAGGAACTAATCACCAATGCCGGCTTGACCGGCATTCCAACATATGGCTTTGGTGACGGCAATAATGACGTGCCAATGCTGCAATACGTCGATCATCCGGTTGTGATGGGAAATGGTCTTCCCCACGTCAAAGAATATGCTGAATTTATCACAACTAACAATACCGACCACGGCATTGTCAACGGGCTCAAGCATTACCACCTAATCTAATTACTTCTCACACATTTGAATATATGATACAATACTAATTGTATCTATACGGGGTCGTTAAGGATTCGACGGGTATAGGTCGAGCTTGGATTGCGTTTCGTGCGGCGGCACGTTAAAACGCCCAGTTTAAATTATAACTGCAAAAAATAATAACAATTCTTACGCCTTAGCTGCCTAATAAGCGCTTAGCGTAGATCCTCCCAATCTCGCCCATGGGTTGGATCTGGGTCTTAAAATTAGTGGGCTCACGCAGTTGGCTCCCACCTGAAGTCAACTGAAGAGATTAATCAGGTTAGCCATTTATGGGTGCCTTGATTTGCGGCGTTTTAAATGGTGAATTCCAAGTAGTAAATCTATGAACGTAGATATCTGAGTGGCGATATGCTCGGACGCGGGTTCGACTCCCGCCGACTCCATTGATAGGAAAAGACTGATTTTGATTAACGCCTAAAACGTTGATAAATCAGTCTTTTATTTTTTTAAAATTCTTTTTAGACCCAATAGTTCAGATTCAATGGTAAGCATTTTGGTAAGCACGAAATCAAAAACATATTTAAACATCATTGCCAGCCGTGAATTGGTTTATATCCTTATACGGGGATGCTTTTTTATACCCTTGAATAGCCTCTATAACTGCGTCCAATAATCAAATAACAAAAGTGTCGGTTGGCCTCAAGTCAATCATTTAACACATTATTTACATTAGACTGTGTGACTAGCTTACTTGTACTATAATCTGCTCAAAATTGCGCACATCTCTAACGGTGTCCGATAATTTAGCCATGAAAGTTAATCATCCCTTGTCCAACATGGTATCTGGTTAACTTCTAAAACGGGCTAATCAGGGATGCCTTGTCATGCTTTACTACGCTAGTTTAGATTAAATCCGTGCTATACTGACCATTGGCTCTCAAATAAAATTAAGTTCTGCAAATGATATAATTAACTGTTGGATTAAAATATAATGCACGAAAGCTTCCAGGGATGGGAACTCTTTTTATACCTATCGTTAGTAGTGTCAAAAATTAAACGTCATTAAGTAACCGCACTTTAATGATGACTAAGCCAAAAATTCGGCCCAGTGAACTTTACATATTATTGTCCACAAGATGACCCTAGACTTAAAAATGAACAGGCTTATAAAAAACATTACTGCCCACAGCCGCCCAGAAAAGAAGCCAGGTTTAGTCAGGTTATCATTTCCAGTATTTTCCAACATTTAATGAGTGTACTTACAGGTACGCATATCCCAACTAAACATGAAAATACTGAATAATTAGCGTCTTTTCTGTACCGTCTAATCACCAACTAGATATTATCATATTAATGCTTGTAGACGAGGTCTGTTTGGAAGCAGAACAATCATGTATAATCTTGATAAAAAAAGCGAATTGAAATTATCAAATGATGACAATCCCAAAACACTATGAAGCTACTTATGAATATAGTAATAATCTTGCAATATAAATAGTAATTAATATCCCATTGCATGTTTTACGGTTTGCTCGGTCTCCTTATTAATCAACAGGCCCAACATTTTAAAAGCAACACGAGCAGCAGTTTGAGGACAATATGAGGTGATAACATTATTGTCAAAAACTATTGGTTCGTTCACAATGTTTACACCAAATGTTTTGAGTTCTTTTTGTCGATAACCATTTTTCAAATGGTAGGTGGTCGCATTTTTACCTTTCAAAATGCCACTTTTGCCAACCGGTAAAGCCCCAACACATATCGTTGCAATTAATTTACCGGCGTCGTGAAATTGACGAATCAGATTTAAGAATTCATCACTATAGGCCTCTTGGTAAAAACCATATTCTTCAAAGCCTCCAGGAATGGCTAAGGCATCAAAATCATCGATATTAATCTCATCGATAACCTTATCAACCATAACATCAACATCAAAGGTACTACTTACGACAGAAGTGAAACCAGCGGTAGTGACATTAATATCAACCGCATAGTCATTTTTGGACCAACCACAGACATCTATGAACGGACTAAATTCCATGGTTTCAAATCCCTTATTCAAAAACAACAAAACATTGGTCATATCGAACCTCCGAATGAATTAAATTATCATTTAGTATAGCACGATTGTGTGGAATACAAAATTTTTTCTAATTATTCAACTTTTTATGTAATTGCTATGTAGGTACATTACATGGCTAAAGAGTATCTGTTAACTATGTAGGATGTAAGGGATATGATGGCATTTATCTATCCACTTTTGACTTACCAGTTAATAATCTCGTAGTCGAAAGTTCGGCCACCACTTTAAAATTGTCGGCACTGTGCTTCTTTAGCTGACGGGAGCAATCAACCTTAACATTTCTTAACAACCATTTACTTAATATTGAGTAAGCAAATGTCATGTTTTGACACGTTATAATCTTGACATGAAAGAATTTCCCTTCAAATAATATTAAGGATTTTGCCTTAGTGATTGTTATAATTGAGTTCAAATTAGATCACCGGCAACGATGACCTTTTTAGTCAGCAAATGTCAACACTTAGTGCTGTGATGATCCCACTAAAAATAACGTTAAGATGTACCACATAGGTTTTAATCCAGCCAACGCTTACCATGATTACTAACAATCTCGAAAACTATTGAGATCTAAACTGATTTTTTTGATTTTATGTTTAATGATTGTTAAATACATTTATATTTTGAATAACTGTTCTAATAGAGATGAGCCAACTGATGCGTTAAATAATAACTTCGAATTTATCGGGTTTATTGTTGTAAATTTCCCAATACACATCACTAACTTTTTGAGAAGAATTAGCAGATTCCTCTTCAATAGCCTTCGTGATAGTGACCGTCCCCACATACACCCTTTCGTCTTGGAGACTTTTAGCCAAAGAAAATGCGTAATTTCTTAAAGCTGCCTTATCTAAAGACATTGAACTATTTTGAACTGAAGGGTTCAAAGAAACACCTCCACCAGTTAAAATTACGCTACCGTTAGAGGCCTTAAGTTTTGTCAAAGATTCTTGAATACAATCTATTGCGCCACCAACTGTAATTGAAAAATCTTTCTCAACATCTTTTCGAGAAAGTTCTTTTGCGTCAGTATTTCTACGTGCAACAGCATTATAAATTAAAACATCAATATTCTCTATAGTTGAAAATGCATGTTTAATAGAAGTGCTGTCGTTTAAATCAATCTTCTTTGTTGTTATTTGAATATTCTTTAATTTGAAATTTTGTTGTGCAATATCAAGCTTTGCTGAGTTTCTTCCCATTAAAAAAATACTAAAGCCTTCATGAGAAAACTTCTCAATAATCTTTACACCAAGTTCAGATTTTCCCAAACCTATTAATACCATATTTTTCACTATCGATACCCTCCTAAAGTTAAATTATAGCAAGGATTAAAAAATCCGTCTGATTCCATATCAATCACACATAGAATTTCCCGAAGAATTATCTAAAACTTTTCCACCAGTGTTGTAACATAATTTCAAATTTATATGGCTCGTTTCGTTTAATGACTACACAGTCTTCTGTGAATTAAGCCATATATCCATTGAGAATTACAACTGTTATAGCTAACATTAACTAAAAAATTTAAACTCAACGTAAGCATTCGTCATTCAAAGTTAATGTAATATTTACTCCCACAACGATCAGAAATCCGGGTTGAATAAATAGTCTGGAACACCATCTATAGCCACAGTTAGATGGTGTTCTATCTCAGAGCTTCCTTACGGGCGCCAATATCCTTATTTTAGCACTCTAACGTTTTACGCATCAACACTGATAAAGGCTAATGCCAAACGATCTTGTTGAGATTATCAGGTAAGGACAATTTTTAAAACTTAATCTAACAGTGATAGTTCCGTTGTTACGAATTGCTGGGTCCACAATCACATAAGTATAAACCGTCTGACACTTAGGAAGATCATGTAGTGAGGCCTGTTGAAAAAGCTCGAAATTCACTATACGCCTAAACATGGCAGTTGGTTGAACATTGCCGAAATTGGGTTGAATCTGTTTACCCGGCAATGCCTAGCTAACCGGCGTTTAGGCAGTGTAGCCAAATTAAATCAAGAACTCCAGGCCTGGTGCCGGCAGCGGAACCAAAAGGGCATCACGGTAAATTGGCAGTTCACGACAAAAGATGCCCGCACTAAATTACAATCGCTGTATCCTAAATTAAGTGATTAATTCAATTTAGAAAGCTACGCCACACTAGGTATCCGGTGGATAGCTCTACCTATTGTTCTATTGCTTCAATCATCATTTTCAGGTCGTTGTGAACGACCTCGACTATTAACTCTAGCTCTTGTTTAAAACGATAGCCAACTTTTGTTGAATTAGGCGTTATCTGCCTCATGGATAACCAACCCATCGACATTTTATTATTTAAAGCAACTACATACATTCTTCTTTATGTTGCTAACAATGGCCAACGAAGCCTTAACATTTCTTAACCTACTAGATATGATTAAACATCCCTAACCTTAATGCTTAGTCAAAGCTGTCACTAGCTTAAATGGTGAGATGCTGTTAATTTTCAAATGAATGAATTATCTGATATGTCGGGTACTTCCCAGTCATATATTTTTCAAATCAAAAATAATGTAAGGCTTCCACCTCTAACGCGCGATTCCACAGTCCCAACAGAGGCACAGATACACAAGTTCTTTATGACGCATTAAGAAGGGTAAAACATCAAAATAAAGCTAAAATTATTCAAAGTAAATATTTAGACAAAATTGCGGATTCAAACTGTGAAAAGCAAATCACTTTAACGAAAGATGAAGCCATTAGATCTTCTATAGCAACCAACGAATCTACAATAAATGATTAAACCGACTATCAGAAAATACAGCGACTAAAAAATCAATATACATAATCAGACTTGAATCACAAAAAAAATCACATCTTATTTTACGTGATGTTCTGTTGCTAAAATAGATTAGCAAAGAATAATTTGAAGATAATCTCTTTAACTGAGGTCACTAGATAAGAAGTTTGGGATTAGCCTTTTATCTTGGTATATATTCATGTTAAAATTAATATAACAATTACTCTATTGATTTCGATTCCAAAATAACTATCTCAGTATTTTTTAAAGGTGGGGTAAATTATGAAGAAAAATGCGGTTACTATTGAGTTTCCATTAAGGGGCGAATGGGTCGCTCCCACCACTCCTGCTAAACGTATTCCGAGCCATGGTACTAATCGCATGGGCTTAAAATATGCTTTTGATTTTTTGCAGGTTGATCAAAACAATATGAATAAATTTTATGATGCAAGTACTTTCAGATTTTTAATCTTAGGGGTGCCCCTTAAGAAATGCTACTGTTATGGAAAGGATATTTATGCACCATGTGATGGTGAGGTTGTTGCAAAAATTGATGGTGTTCCTGAAAGAAAACACGTTCATTGGTTACGAGAATCCATTATCGGCATAAAGAAATCCTTTACCTTTAATGAAGAGACAGATGATTTTAGTATAATTGCTGGCAATTTTATTATTATAAAGTGCTCAGAAAATGTATACATGGCTTTTGTTCACTTACAAACAGACTCTATTGCTGTTTCATTAAATGAAAAAATACCGAAGGGTTCTTTTTTAGGCAAAGTTGGTCATTCAGGAAATTCCACATCCCCTCACCTACACTTTCAAGTTATGGACAGCAGTGATTTAAAAAATGCTAACGGAATCCCGTGTTTTTTCGAAAAGTATCAAATTTATCAAAACGATACTTGGAAAACTGTTTATAGTCAGATCCCCTCCGAAAAAGACAGGATTAAATTTAACAAGAATCAGTAATGTCTCCTTTCCTTTATTCATTGTTTAATTTTTTTGAGAGTTGAACAATAATAGAATCTCTAAATTAGCTTGTTTTAGAAATAAAACTCCTGTGAAATCAGTGCTTTGTACACTATTTTACAGGAGTTTTTAAGTAACTTCTTTGTTCGGGAAATTCTTTGTATTCTATTTCAGCGATTTAATTACCAAGTTGTAGCCTTGATGTGTGGCCAGGCCTCACAACTTTCTTAATGTCAAATTGTGTGTCCGCCTTAAAGTTATCTACTTTTTGCTTTAAAACAATGGAGTACTAGCAAAAGAGATAGTGTTCCATACTGCCTTCTCCGTCCCACCAACATTAGCGATATTCTCATTGGAGAACACTAAACTTTTTGGTGATACTTCGAATAATCGAATCTTCGCCAGATAGCATTATTCCAACGGGACGAGTTACTTCAGTTGAACTACTCTTAATTTTAGCTTGGTAATCTGAAAATTGATTATTTAATGACTGACCAGTTGCAGAAAACACGACACTGATTAAGTCGGGATTTGCTTTAACAGAATCTGCAAGATTAAGTATCTGTCCGGCACCGGCTTTTAGAATGATGGTACTATTTTTGATACCAGCATGTTGGACACCGTTAAGATCAAGAATTGTATCATCAGAAAAAAGTGCCGCTTCCTTCTTAACCATCTGCCCCATTAAAATCGCTGATACATTACCAACTTCCCCAGGATGCAAATGTTTTTCTAAAACAATTACATTTCTTCTCATATTACACCTCACCTGTTTAATTATTAATATTACACAAAAACAATAAAAAAGGCAATACAAGAAGTTAATACATTTTTTAACTGCTCTGTCAGCGAATTTTAGCACTCTCATCTGTAATGCCATTACTTTTCTTCTTTATTTTTTCGGCTCATCCTCGTTTCCGCTATTTTTATCATCATCAAAAAGGTCATGGTACTTTTTTTTAATCATGTCATGGTGAACTCTGTCGTAGTATTTCACATCTCCGGGACTAAAAATGGAAAAGTTTTGATGCCAAATCTCAAATGGATGATTTTGATGATCTAAATTGTGTTTGTTAAATACGGCTTTCAGTTTGTTATATTCTTTTTTGGCATTTTCACCCCATGTGGTTTTTGGTATCTTTAAAGTTTCATTATTCGAAAATGTTTGCGTAAACCGTCCAAAATTTTCATCAACCGTTTTATATACAATTTCGATTTTTTCTTTTTTGAATTCTTCTCTTTTGGGATATCTGTAACTAACAAGTACGGCTTTTTGAACTAAAGAAGGAATAATAATAACATCGACAATCCTACCAGTGCCCTCTTCAAACACCGCAAAAATAATATTTACAGCTGGACGTGTACTTAAATTTTCTAATCTAAAAAAATTTCCATAAAAACGGTCAAAATCAATACTAGTGCTGGAATGATAAACCAATCGTTAACCTTTACGCCATACTGCGTTATGCAGCTCAAAAACGGTCTATTGCTAGCCACTATCTCATCTTTGTTATCCTGGTGTTGTACTTTTATAGCTTGATAGACACCTACAATAGAAATTATAGCCCCTAAATATCCTCCCCAAAAACCTAACCACCCATCGTTGGACCCTCCAGGAACGTTAGCAAGTAAGGAAGTCATAAGGACCTGAATTAAGAAAGGTGAAATAACTGCTACAAGTGCTAAAGTAGGCCAAAACCAATTATATTTTTTCTTGTTTTTCATTGTTATGCCTCTAAAAATTCTTTTTATAAAAGCATAACAAAACCCTGGCATGACTGCCAGAGCTATTTAAAGATTATCCTAGAAAGTAAGTGTCAATAATGACAATACAGTGGCAAGGAATCGAACCCTACATATGCCATCCACCGCACCCAACTTTATATATTCGGGGAAATTATATTTTTTCTAAGCTATCACTACAGCATTAAAGAGTGGAGTTAGTATGAAACTTGAGACAACTTTTGGGAGAGTGTAAAATTACTTACTATATAAGAAAGGGTTGTCTCATAATGTCAAAACGTTATCCCATTGAATTCAAGCAGAATATTATTGATTTATATCAGCATAAAGTTAAGTCGGCAGCTGAATTAGCTAAAGAATATGGCATTGGTTATTCCACGGTTTTAAAATGGGTTTCTGGTAGCCAGAAGTCACCCGTTAGCGGCTTAACCGCTGATGAAGCTAAGACCCAAGTCAAACGAATTAAACAGTTGGAAGAGGAAAACCTCATTTTAAAAAAAGCGCTAGGGCTGCTGGCAAAAGACTGATTTATCCGTTAATTAAACGAGAAAGCGATGCTGGAAACTATAGTATTTCGAAACTGTGTCAAGCATTAGCTGTCAACAGCTCCGACTATTATCGTTGGTTACATCACGAACCAACCAAGTGGGAGCGTGAAAACGAAGATTTAAAAGAACGGATCAGTCGTATTTGATTGACTAGTGAAAAGCGCTACGGCGCTGGTAAGATTCTGAGAAAACTTATGCAGGAATTGGCGCCACTGGATCGAACTTGTAGTCTTAAACGGCTGCAACGGTTAATGAAACAATTGGGGATTCGATCCATCACCCGTAGGAAGTGGCGGCCAGTTACCGTTAAGCCAGAAGTAGCGCCGGAACGACCCAATCTGCTTAATCAGGATTTTTCAACCACTGGAATCAACCAAAAAAGGTGTGCCGATATGACCTACATTGAAACGCAAGCCGATGGCTGGTGTTATTTGTCGACCATTATAGATCTGCATTCCAAAATGATCATTGGCTACTCATTCGGCAAAACAATGGAGACAGACTTAGTACTGCGAACCTTGGATTAAGCGATGAGTAATCAGGCGATCAATGACCAACTGATTTTACATACTGATCAGGGTACCCAATATACAAGTAAAAACTATCAGGAGCGGTTAGCCAAATTGGGTATTCAACATTCCTTTAGCCGCAAGGGTTGCCCTTACGACAATGCCGAGATTGAGTCTTTCCATGCGGCTTTAAAAAAGAAACTTGTTTAATCGATTAGCTCTTTTTATTTTCCGAATGACCTTTTTTCAGATTCGAGAAAGGAGGCCATTTTCTTAATAAAGTCATTACGATTCATCTAGTTTTTCTCTTAATGCCTCTATTAGAACTTGGCTAAAATTAATGTCACGTTCTTTAGCTTCTTCTGCCAAATCAACAGGAATATTGACATTTTTCGTTATAGTTACTACTTTGATTTGCTTTTTTGCTGCTTTTAAATCTACAGCAATCATAACGACATAATCATTTGCTTCTTCGAGTTTAATATCTTTAATTACGCTAGCTTTTGGTAGTTTTTTACGATTGGCCAATACCAGCCCTAGAACTTCGTTTGCGGAATAAGCCGCTTCTTTCTCGTCATGCCCGTACGTGATAGCTTCCGGCACATCTGGAAAAGTTACGTTGATGGCACTGTCATCTGGCTCAGGGCTAAAAACTGCCGGATAAATTACGGTTTTATTTTTTGGCATTCCAATCTCTCCCCCCTCAACATTGTATAAAAGACACTGGACAATCTATTTATTATTGTTGAAACGTTTCGTCATTAATATTTTTATTCGACCAACAGCACCTAATTAAGGATACTTCAATTTTAACAGAGTCGTTTGCTGAGAGCTGCAAAAAAACGTTTTTAAGGGGCTAAAAATTACATAACCAAAAACCAAGGGACTAAAAGAAACCGCCAAATTGTACACGAAAATGTATCCGCGTACTTGGGATTAGCCTTCTCCAATTGCTTTTCCAAATAAAACAACAAAAACCCGGTTAGCAAAAATAAAAGACCAGGTAGACCATCATTAATTCCTAACACAAAGAAAGCAACTACCTGCCAACTAAAAAATGCAATGTAAGCAAAGCGAGTCGCCCATATGGCCAATTTAATCTTCCTTAAAGTATCCAAACAATCAACTCCAGTCATCTAACGGTCCCTTAATTTCAATCAATCAAAACTGTTACATTAACCTTAACAGAAGCGCTTAATTGTCACAATCCATGCCGAGGAAATCATAACCAATGAAAACACGGCTTGCCACAAAGGCTTCACCTATGCTATACTCCATAACGGTGCCAAACCACGGTGAGTTCGTAACGATCGGCGCGTATGCGTTCAGAAGGTCGAAGCGGCTCACCACTTTTTATGCCATTTTTTAAAGCAACTTTTAGTCTACCAATTTACATATAACGTATTTACTGTCATGTGCCGTTGCCCAAGTGCTAGCCGGCACTTTTTTAGTTTATAAGTGCTAAACTAGTAGCGTTAATAAACTGACAAAAAGGAAGTGCCGAAAATGGACGAAGTGTTACTCTTAACAATTATTTTGGCAGCCGTTGTTTTGGCCAATATTTTGGCACGTTACTTTACGAGGATCCCGTTGCCGTTCTTCCTGATTTTTCTGGGATTCTTATTAGCCGGGTTGCCTGTCTATCAGGATTTTCATCTGGATCCTTCAACCTTTGCGCTTGCGGTTATTTCGCCAATGCTGTTTAACGAAGCCCAAAACAGCTCCCGGTTGTGGATTGGCAGATCGATTACCAATATTTTGTCATTGGCCGTCGGACTGGTTTTGGTCAGTGTCCTGGCCGTGGGATCCGGATTGCATCTAATCTATAATATTTTACCGCTCAGCTTAGCTTTCGCTTTGTTGGCAATTGTGACGCCAACTGATGCTTCAGCAGTAAACTCTATTTTTGAAGCAAATCCGATTGCTGAAGAACAGGCTGGCATTTTGCAACATGAATCATTGTTTAATGACGCTGCCGGCATTGTTATTTTTGACATTTCACTAACGGCTTTTATTTCCGGAACCTTTTCCGTCGAGTTCGCTGTTGCCATGTTTCTCTGGGAATTTTTAGGCGGTCTGCTTTTTGGCAGTTTGATCGGCGTCATCATCGTCAGTATTCGGTTATTTTTAATCCGATACAATGACGACACCCCTTTAACAATGGTGCTGATCCAGTTACTAACCCCGTTTTTGGTTTACCTGCTGGCTGAAAAATTGGCTTTATCCGGAATTCTGGCAGTTGTCGCTGCCGGACTGGTTCAAGGATCTGAACGCGAAAAGCTTCGACTAACATCTTCAAGAATGCAACTGATCACCAGTAATGTCTGGGAGATTGTTTCCGGTTCTCTATCAGGAACGGTTTTCGTCTTACTTGGTCTGTCATTGCCTGAAGTCATCAATGCGATGCATCAATCTCCCAACCCTAATTTTGGTATCTATAAACTAATTGGTTTAGGCATTCTGGTTTATCTTGTAAAGGGGCTTATCCGGTTTATCTGGAGTCGCTATCTGATCAAACGGCGGGTCAAAACCGGCAGAGAATGGCGTGACAGCCTGGTTATGGCTTTCAGCGGTGCTAATGGAACGATTACCCTCTCACTGGCTTTCTCAATGCCCAACACCATTGCCGGTCAACCATTCGAATTTCGAGGGCCACTTATTTTTCTGGCTGCGGTTGTTATTTTAATCAGCCTGATTATGCCAACAATTTTTGTCCCGATGCTATTGCCGAGTCAAGAGACCAACCAGCCAAGATATCGTTGGGTCCGCCGGATGATTCAAGCCGCCATCAGTGACTTGGCAAAGGAAAAAGCACATCCCGACGAAGCTCAGGTCGTGATCGATTCTCTGCAGCAGCAGCTCGTTTTAGATGCCACGCCTAACTTTAAACTTCGCCGTCAATTAATGAGCGAAAGTCATCAGGTTGAATTAGCAGCCGTTCAGAAACTATACGATGCCGGCAAAATCACCAAGGATGAACAATTTTACTATGGTAAATTTTTGCAGTTAAACAATTTTTCAGCCGATGAAAAAATTTGGAAAAACGTTCTTTTGAGAATTCGATTCAGCTTGCATATCGGTCATCTTTACCGGGACATGAACCGGGTTCAAAATGCTTTTTTGACCGCCCCAATCATTCTGGAGGAGGTCTACTGGCGGGAACAATTCAGAGCCACGGGGAAGATATCCTGCCGATCGAACAGGCCGGCTTTGATGCCGTCATGGCCTTCTTAAAAGAAAAAGACATTAAAAGTGGGGTTGAAGCCAACATGGTTAGACGTTTTTACCGCACCCGTCATCGCCGGATTCACGGTAAAGATGTCAACGGTGATATCGTTTACCAAATGTTTTTGCGGGCCTTTCATAGCGAATATGAATTAATTCAGGAAGCCCTCGGTTCCGGAAAAATCGACTCATCATTGGCCGAAAAACTGCAGCAGCGAATTTCAATTGATGAAATGACTTATCTGCAAAATACAGAAATATTCAGCAATTAAGTTTGACATGATAGCAAGCCCCGATGGCATTATCTTCATCAACATGAAGACGCGATGCCATCGGGGCTATATTTTTGAAAATGCGAATTCCCCTAATACGGTTTCATTTGAATACCACGCTAATTGATATTTAACGTATACTAATAGTAGTATCATTCACTAAGAAAGAGGGATGACCATGCAACCAAAAGTCCTCATTGTCGATGACGATCCGGCTATATTAAAAATGTTAACCCGTTACTTTAGATTAAAACTTTCAAATATCACACTATTAACCGCTGATTCGGGAACATCAGCACTCAATCAATTACCTCAAAATCCCAACTTAATTCTACTCGATATTAACTTACCCGATATCGACGGCTTTACACTTACTAATAAAATCCGAAAAATTTCAACCTCACCGATTATTTTTTTAACAGCTCGAGTTACCGATCAGGATAAAGTTCGCGGATTAAGTCTTGGCGGGGACGATTATGTTACCAAACCATTCAGCCTGGCAGAACTCGGCGCCCGCATCAAAGCGCACCTAAGACGCGAATCATTACCTGAAAAGCACGCCCAAGTTGCAATATTTAATAACATTATGATTAATTACAGTGCTCAACAGGTTTTGATTGATGAGCAGGTTGTCGATTTCGAAAAAAAGCAATATCAACTGATTGCCTTTTTAAGCTTAAATCCGGGACAAGTCTTCAGTCGGGAAAAGTTATATGAAAAGCTCTGGGGCTATGATGCCACCGGTGATGCACGCGTGATAACCGAACATATTCGCCGGATCCGAAATATTTTCAGCCAGTTTAAAGTGGCTACCCCAATTGAAACTGTCTGGGGGGTGGGTTACAAATGGCAAGGTTAACAAGCACACTCAAAAATCAGCCCATTAAAACTGCCTTGTTGCGGCTAATTCTGATGGGAACAATCCTTTCAGTTTTTTCGATTTTAGGATATCTCGTTTTATGGAATGCCTTTATGAATCTTATTTACCGTTTTATTGCCAATTGGGTGCTTGGTGGCGTTATTTTATATTTCGTTGGTGCACTGGTAGGCAGCTTCGTGCTGGCATACCTGATTATGAATGCCACTGCCCGCTTTTTCTACAAGCTTAAACTAGCTCGTCCGTTAACCCAGTTAAATCAAGGAATTATCCGGATTCAAAATCAAGATTTGGATTTTGAACTAAAACCGGCCGCCAGCGATGAATTGGGGAAGCTGATTCAGGCATTTGAAAAAATGCGTCGCGCACTTCAAACGGCTTTAAAAACAGCTTGGCAGCTGACGGAAGATCAAAAACAAGTTAACGCGGCATTTGCGCACGATCTACGAACACCGCTAACAATTCTTCAGGGAAACGTTGAGTTATTGGAGCTTCAATCCGATCAACTGGACACCGCTGCTTTAAAAGACATTAAGCAGCAACTCGATCGCATTAATGCGTTTATTGAGCGAATGAGCCGCCTATCGACAATTCAAAATCTTCATTTAACACCTTCAATCACCTCGATCAACCTCTTAACAAAAACACTTCACCGAGAAGCTGAACAGCTTAAGACCGATAAAACCATTCAGTGGCAGACAACTATTTCAGATGCCAATCAAACCGTTTCAATTTCAAAGTCTGCTATGCTGGAAATCTTCGATAACCAGCTGACGAATGCTTTTCGATTCGCGAAAAAAGCCGTTACCATTAACTTAATCATTGAAAAAAACAGCCTCACAATCAAAGTTTGTAACGACGGCCGGCCACTTCAACCAGCCGAGTTAAAAAACGCGATGCTGCCGCACTTTTCCGGCAATAAGTCCGGGAATCATTTGGGAATCGGACTATACATCTGCAGCCAATTATGTAAGCAACACCACGGTCACTTTACAATAAAAAATCAATCACCTAATGTCGGCGTCTGTACAATCGCTAAACTTGCTTACTTATAAGTAAACTGGTTTGTTGTCAAATTCTTGATATTTATTCGTTATGATCTCCTTAGAAAGTTAAGGAGGTTTTTTTATGGCAACTATTCATATTGATAATTTAACAAAACGCTATCGAGGAAAGTCAACACCGGCCCTAAATCACATTTCACTGGAAATTCAATCAGGGATGTTTGGCCTGCTGGGAAAAAACGGTGCCGGAAAATCAACCCTATTAAAAATATTGACAACCCTTGAGCAACCAACTGCCGGCTCGATTACTGTCAACGGTATTGCAATCAGAAATAAGGCTAAGATACGCAACCTTATTGGTTATCTGCCACAGCATTTTGGCTTTTATCCCAACATGAAAGTTTTTGACGCGTTGACTTATCTGGCAATTCTTGCGAAAGTACCACCCCGCCAGCAAAAGCACCGAATCAACCAGTTATTAGATGAAGTTAATTTAAGCGCCCAATCCACTGCAAAGATCAAATCGTTATCCGGCGGTATGCTTCAACGTTTAGGCATTGCCCAGGCACTGATTAATGACCCACAGGTTTTAATTGTTGATGAGCCAACTGCCGGCCTCGATCCCGAAGAACGGATTCGATTGCGAAATTTACTGACATCATTTGCTCAAAATAGGACTGTGATTTTATCCACCCACATTGTTTCAGATATTGCAGCAACAACAAATAAACTTGGTATCCTTAACGAAGGCAACCTTATTTTTCACGGAAATTCCCAAAAATTGATTGCTAATGCAAAGGGGCATCTTTTTGAAACCCGGCTTCTCAACGATCAGCTGCCGCATTTTAAACTGAATCACCAACTAACAGAACAAATTTCCGAAGATTCATCTGTTAAAATCAGATTTCTATCTCAAAATCCGGTTTCAGATGCAACGCCGGTTTTACCCACACTAGAAGAAGTCTATCTGTATTTACAAACAGTTCACGAGGAGGTTATAAAATGAAAGCATTCTGGTTGGAATTCAAACGGCTAACGGTTAATCCAACATTTTTAATTTATGCGTTACTTGTGATCGCATTCATCATGTTGAATGTCTGGCCATTAGTTACAGGCAGCTTAACT
>NZ_BAKI01000007.1 GCF_000583655.1 Lentilactobacillus farraginis DSM 18382 = JCM 14108 | reverse complement strand
AAAAATCCGTCCTGCAAGCCATTGCGACTTGTGGGACGGATTTTTGTAGCTCTTGAAATGATTTGGTCAATTAAATTAAAATGCGGCGCTTGATTTTATTTTTGGGATCGGCCACTACCAGGCCAAAATCATTTGGACCAACCGGCTGGTCAACCCGGACGCCGTTTTGAACTAAAATAGTAAATTGATAATGATGATCGATGGCTAATCCCATGTAATCATCGATTAATGACTGGGGCATTTTACCGTTTAAGTAAGCCCGATATTCGGGATATTGATCGAAAATTTTGGTAACCATGTCTTTTGTTTGGGATTGACCAAGCTGGGAAATGGTTAGCGCAATCGCAACCCGTTCACGAAAATTGCCCAGAAATGCCCGCTTTTCATCAGGTTTAATCTGGGGATTTCCAAACATATGCTGTTTAATAAAGTCTTCTGAATCGTTAGCCATAAATAGGCTCCTTTCAAACTTAACGTAGTCGTTGTTGCCAATTGAATTAATCATACTATGTTTGGGTTTATTTCGAAAGGAAATGATCAAAAATTAGTATTTGAATGTTGATAGCCATCCGGAAATGTAATACTTTTGTAACAACACAAGCCCATCTTAGGAGAAAATAAAACAATTTGTAATCTCTCTAAGCATTAGCATATCAATGCTTTGAAGAGCTAATTTATTTAAAATATTCTTAAGCTGAATAGAAAAAGCAACTCTTTGTTTGAAATAATTCTGTAACAGAATATACTCTAGTCATTAAAGTTTAGGAGGGATTTAGATCATGAAAAAAATGAATGTATTAATTGCAACCGCTGCCTTGGCATTTCCATTAGCATTTACCGCACCACTGGCGGCTTCTGCTTCAACTCAAACTGTTCAAACAACCCAAGCAGCAAATAAGACAACTTACAAGTATACAATTGCTAAGAACGGCACAAACTTCTTTAGCAAGGCAAAGGTATATCATACTAAGGATGCTGCACCAACTTTATATAAAGCTTCAATTGGTGCTGATTCACCATCCTTTACCTTGACGAAGAAAGGTAAGTTGAAGGCTGCCACAACGTATTATGTTACCAAATCAGTTAAGACAGCTGCGACTAAGACAACCAAGTCCAAGACATTCTTTTACGTTAAAGGTCATGGCTGGGTTGCAGCGTCAGCTTTAACTGCTGGCCAATTCAAGCAGGCTGACTAAGAAACCGTCATTTTTTAAAATAATTTTCAAAAATAAAAAGGAATCCAACTTGTTTACGTATTTAAATTATGTGGGCAAGGTTGGGTTCTTTTTTTGATTAAAATTATTAAATCTTTTTGGGGGAAGGTAATAAAACGAAAATCGAAAAGCGGCCTAACGTGTTCACTAATAACGATTCTTGGAGGAATTTGATGAATAAATACATTTTATCCGCTTTAGTGGTGCCGGTAGCATTCATGGGAACGACAGCCGCTCAGGCCAAAACAGCAGCTTTAAAGGCTAAGGTGACCCCAGCGAGTGCAAGTGCCAAAAAGATCACCGGTAAAACCGTTCGCGGTGCGCACATTAAGCTGACTCGTGGCACGGTTACTTATGGGGTAGCCAAAGCTGATCGCCACGGTCATTTTGTGTTGAAATTGAAGCACAAACTCAAGGGCGGCTGGAAATATCAGGTTAGCATTTCCAAAGCCGGTTATAAGACCAAATCAATCGGCTTCCAGGTAAAGGGATTGACGAAAAAGGCGGCTAAAATCAAGCCGGTTGTCCCAACGTCACCAGCTCCGACAACCCCGACAACCCCGACAGCACCCCAAGCGCAAGCGGCTCAATCAAGTGCGCCAAAGCCAACAACGGTTGGCAGCCAAGCAGATGTTGAAGCCGACAAAGTCAGCAATGATATTGCCCAATTGAACCTGCAAATGGATAATTTCCAAACGGGTCGTCAAACCATGACCCCGTTTTGGCGGACTTCGATAGATTCACAGCTGCAACAGCTGTTAAATCGGATTAATGGTTTGGTAACCGGCAACCTGCGGACGGACTTACTGAACACATTGTGGAATGCGTGGATGAATCTTCATCAGCGGTTCTTGAACTTTTTGGCTGGGTTGAATCGGCAGGCATTTGGTGGTAGTGGACCGGCAAAGAGTATTAATCATACTAACCAGGTCACTGATGAAATTGTTAAGCTTCAAAATGCAAATAAACAAAACGGTGCAGATGTCGATCAACTGACTAAATCTATTTGTAAAATGGATGAAAATCTGGAATCAGATAATTTCTCTGATATTCAAGAGCAAAAACGCCAGTTGCATAATTTGCAAGTGAAATTTAATCAAGTTGAAAGTAAGAAGCTTTCTGCGATTGGAAGCGGGGGAGAACTAAGTTTGCAAAATAAATCTGCTGAAGAGAAGTTGCAATTTGAGATTAACAAAAAGCAACAAGAGATTGATAAAGATAGGGAAAATTATAAGAACATTATGACGAATTTTAGGGTAAGTCGAACTAAGTTTCAAAATGAAATTTCCCAAAATAACGCACAGATTCAAAAACTTCAGTCACAACAAGCTCCCCAAACCAAATAACTACCATTCCCGTTTCAACTAAAGTTTCCCGTGCCTTCCCATAATCATTAACGAGAAAAACGATCATTTAACCAGATGGTCGTTTTTCTTGTCGTTGGGTCACGGAATTGATTCCGGCACGTCAACTATTTTAAGCCCCACCGGCATAATGGTATAATAATGATGAATAATTAATTCTTAGGAGGGCTTACTTTGAAAAAGTGGATTTGGATTGTAATCACCATTGTTATTGCCGCTTCAGTGGGTGGTTACGCATACGCCCGTCATTCTCAGAACGAGAAATTATATAATGATTCGATGCAGCGGGCCAGCCTTCAGATTTCCAATAAACGCTATATTGCCGCGGAAACTTCGTTTACAAATGCTTTAAAGAGAAAACCGAATGATAAAAAGGCTACCCGATTATTGGGTCAGACGCAGAATTATTTGGCTGCCAATGATTCATTTAACGATCGTGATTATGAGAGCGCCAAAGACGGCTATCAATCAGTAGTAGACGCTAAAAACGGTAACGAGACGTTAAAGGATCGTTCAAAGAATAAGTTGGCAACGATTAAAACGATTCAAGGGAATATCAAGAAATATAATCAGATTTATAACCAGGCTTTGAATGAAACCGGGGAAGGAAATTATACGAAGTCCAATAGTACCCTGAATAAGATTTTTACTGACCCAACCGCTAAGCAGAACTACTACAAAGCAATCCTGAAAAAGGCCAAACAATTGCGGGCTAAAAATAATGCAGCTTTAACCGGCAGCCCGACAGGCGACACCGGTGCCACTACACCAGCCGGTAGTTCCTCGACAAGCAGCAGCTTTGGGCCAACATCCTCAACGAGTAGTAGTGTTAACACACCGAATGTTGCCCCTAACAGTAGCGCCAGCTTGACACCGTCCGAAAAGAAAGCCGCAAAAGCTTACAAGGGATCAAATGAATATACCGTTAACCCAAAGAAAAATCAGATTAATGGTAAACAGATCACGGCTTCCCAAGTAACCAGCGCCAGAAAGCAGATTAGCGCCGCTGGCATCGATTCCAACGCAATGAGTGACCAAGATGTTAAAAACATTATTAAAGGCGCTCATGACCAGCATGAATCGATTGGACAGTATGTTAAGGAACGATATAAGTGAACCGGTGAATTATTTAAATGAGCGAAAATTGTTGATACGACTAACTACCGGTATCAGCAATTTTTTATTCTTGAAAAACCGGCAGAATCAGTAAACTATTAAAGTTTCTTAATTTGTCGTTAATTCTGTCACATTTATTATGAGAAACTGATGCAAAAGCGTAAGATAAATGCCAGAGATTAGAATTATTTGGAGGGGTGGTTCTTTGTCAAATTGGGCCAAATTTGTGAGTAATGTGCCGCTTAGAAGGTTTACGGTTTTAGGACTGGTTATCCTTATTTTATATTTTGCCCGGAGTATGATGAGTACGTTTTTATTAACATTTATCTTTTGTTTGTTGGTCGTTAAATTAACCAACACGGTTCGCCGATTCGTTAAAATTCCACCGGAAGTCATTGTGGTGGTTGTTTACTTATTGGTAGTCGCGGGACTGTATTTTGGGATTACCGTTTATATTCCTCAAATTGCGGATCAGGCGATTAGTTCAACAAAGGACATTGTTGATTTTTATTCTGATCCCAATAACCTGCCGGATGATACAACGTTAAGCTGGGTAAATGAGCTAATTAAGCAAAGTAATATCATGGCACAGATGAAAAACGGGGTTTCACTCATTTGGAAGTATATTACGGGTGTCGGAACAATGGGAATCACATTGTTTCTGTCAATGATTCTCAGCTTTTTCTTTGCAATTGAGAGAAAAACGATGACGAAGTTTTCTCATTTGTTTTTAGAAAGTGATTTTGACTGGTTCTTTCAAGATCTTTATTTTTTCGGTAAGAAATTTGTTTCCACGTTTGGCGTGGTGATTGAAGCACAGTTTTTCATCGCGATTGTCAATACGGTTTTGACTACAATTGTTTTGGCCTTTATGCATTTGCCGCAATTGGCTGTTTTGGCATTGATGGTTTTCATTTTGAGCTTGATTCCCGTGGCCGGGGTAATTATTTCGTTTGTGCCGTTATCACTGGTAGGGTATTCAGTTGGCGGCTTGCAGGATGTTTTATACCTCATCATCACAATCATCGTTGTTCATGCGTTGGAAGCCTACGTACTGAACCCAAAATTCATGGCGTCCAAAACCAATTTACCGATCTTTTACACGTTTGTGGTCCTGTTGGTTGGCGAGCATTTCTTTGGCGTCTGGGGACTAATTTGTGGTGTGCCGGTTTTCACCTTCCTATTGGATATTTTAGCGTCAAACGGCATGATGAGCCATTATCGCCTACAAAGCCAAAGCCGGAAACCAAATCCTTCAAATACTAAGAATTGAAAAATTGAGAGTCCGGCCAGTTTGATCGGTCTTTCACAGAAAATTTTGGAATTCTGCTGAAAATTATGTTGATTTGGTGTAAAATCAATCTGATAGAGATATAGAAAGAGGTAATGATATTGGCAAAACTTGTTTTAATTCGTCATGGTCAAAGTGAATGGAATCTTTCCAACCAATTTACCGGTTGGGTTGATGTTGATTTAAGTGAAGAAGGGGTTAAGCAAGCTATCAATGCTGGTAAATTAATCAAAAAAGCCGGCATTGAATTCGATTATGCTTTCACCTCCGTTTTGACTCGTGCGATCAAGACGTTGCACTACGTTTTGGAATACTCAGACCAGCTTTGGATTCCTGAAGAAAAAACATGGCGTTTGAACGAGCGTCATTACGGTGCATTACAAGGCCACAACAAAGCTAAGGCCGCAGAAAAATATGGTGAAGATCAAGTTCATATTTGGCGTCGTTCATATGACGTTTTGCCGCCACTTTTGGATGCCAGCGATGAAGGTTCGGCTGTTCATGATCGTCGTTATGCCAACCTTGATCCCCACATCGTACCCGGTGGTGAAAACTTGAAGGTTACCCTGGAACGGGTTATGCCTTACTGGGAAGACAAGATTGCACCGCTTTTGCTTGACGGTAAAAACGTTGTGATTGCTGCGCACGGTAATTCATTGCGGGCACTTTCCAAGTATATCGAAAACATTTCAGACGAAGATATTATGAATCTTGAAATGGCAACCGGTGAACCGGTCGTTTATGATTTCGATGACAAATTAAACGTTACCAATAAGACTAAGCTGGACTAATAGTGAATTAGTCAGTGCTAAAAGGGCGTTCTGCCAAGTGGCGGAACGCCTTTTTTCGATGCTGTTGTTTAATTACTAATTGAATTATTCAAACCTGGCTTACGGGGTGATTCGTTTGAGAATCCCAGTGCCAACCAGCAGCAATTCAACGGTGATTGGCCCGACAAAGGTAAAACCGCGTTTCTTCATATCTTTGGCGACCAGCGCGCCCAGCGTACTCGAATCCTGAACCAGCGCGTTTTCAACCAAATCATCCTTAGGCTTGAAGGACCATAGATAATCGGCCAAATCTTTAAATTCAGGCTTAGATTCAAGACTGCCCGGGCATTTTGAACGACCGCCCGAATTTTTCTTGGATTGCGAATCATCTCGGGATCAGCTTCTATTTTTTCAAAGTCCGGTTCATCAAATTTAGCAATTTCGTAAACGTCAAAGTGTTTAAAGACCCGGTCAAAAACCGGTAGCTTGCTTGCGGCAATCCGCCAGTTCAATCCTGGCTGAAAAACATTGACGGTCAGCATTTCAAACATAACCCGAGGATCGTGGATTTCGGTGCCGAACAGCGCATGGTAACGCGCAATACCGTTGGTTTTATCACTCATTTTATCGCTTCCATTTCAAATAATGACTGTTAGTAGCATAGCACCCTTTAGCTGGATTGAGGAGAAAAGCACCTGGTAATTTTGGAAAAAGGTTGCAATTGAAACCGCTTAATGTGAATACTTTTTCTATTTTTTAATCTTGGTATGCGAAAATATGGCCGTCTTTAAAAGAATTGATGTTATGGCGCATTCCCGGATTTATTATTTTATCAATCATCAAAGTCGTGCTATTCTAATATGCAACCAAGCATCATGACGATTCTGATTTTATTAACTGATTAACTGGTGGCAATTCGATTAACAATTTGGTGAATGCATGATTCAAGGGATGCAGGAAAGGAATTATCTCATGGAAATTCAAGCAACTCATAAAAGTAAACCTGGCGGTATTGGTCTGACAGCCTTAACTGCCATGGTAGTAACCTCATCGATTGGTGCCGGGGTCTTTGCCCTGACGTCTGATTTGGCGGCAGCTGCTTCTCCCGGCCCGGTTTTGATTGCATGGGGAATTGTTGGCTTCGGGATTTTAATGCTGGCACTTTCGTTGAATAATCTGGTCTTAAAACGGCCGGATTTAGAAGGTGTCTTTGCCTATGCCGAAGAAGGGTTTGGCCAGTACGCCGGCTTTATCAGCGGTTGGGGTTACTGGCTGTCGTCTTGGATGGGTAACGTGGCGTTTGCGACTGTTATGATGAGTGCGGTTGGCTACTTTATTCCGGTATTCAAATCCGGTAACAACGTTCCGGCAATTATCACTGCCAGTATTATTTCCTGGGGGTTGACTTACATTGTGAATCGGGGGGTTGAAAGTGCCGCAATTTTAAATGCCGTGATCACAATCTGTAAGTTGATTCCATTATTTACCTTTATTGTGTTTTCAGTTTTAATTTTTAAAGCCAACGTCTTTACGGCACACTTTTGGAATAACGTCAGCGGTAACTTTAACGGTGGCCTTGGAGTCGGCACACAAATCAAAAATTGTATGATGGTCATGATGTGGGTTTTTGTCGGCATTGAAGGCGCGACGATGATGTCTTCACGGGCAAAGAAAAAATCAGATGCCGGTAAGGCAACCATTTTGGGGTTGGGGTGCCTATTGGCAATTTACATTCTGGCTTCGGTATTGCCATACGGCTATTTAAGTCGAGCCGAGTTAACCAGCATTCATCAGCCGGCGATGGTGTACATCTTTAAAAGTATGGTCGGTAATTGGGGTGGTGCTTTGATCAGCCTGGGCTTGATTATTTCGACGCTGGGTTCTTGGCTGTCGTGGACGATGCTGCCGGCGGAAACGGTAATGCTGATGTCAAAGCGTCAACTGCTGCCGCCAATCTTTGGCCGGGAAAATAAGCACGGTGCGCCGACTTTTTCACTGATTATCAGCGGTGCGTTGATCCAACTGTTCTTATTTACGCTGTTGTTTACGGATCGGGCCTATAATTTTGCCTATTCTCTGTGTACGGCAGCGATTGTGATCTGCTATATCTTTGTTGCTGCCTATCAGGTAAAGTATTCGTATCGTCATTTACGGGAAAAGGGAAATTGGCTTCAGTTGTTAATTGGCATTTTTGCCTTCATTTTCGAATGTGTTGGTATTTACATGGCAGGCTTACAGTTCGTTCTATTATGTGCGATTGCCTATATCCCAGGCTTCTTTCTTTTCATGAAGACCCGAAAAGATGCCGGCTGTGAAAAATGGTTTTCAAGAATCGAAACAGTTGTGACGGCTGCAATTGCAGTCGGCGCAGTTTTGGGAATTGTACTGTTGACCATGGGACGAATCAGTGTTTAGAACGAAAATTGAAAATTGATAGCTGATCCGAACGGGAGCGGGACAGAATTACTTTTGTCCAGCTCCCGTTTTACATAATCACGATTATTACCAAGTGAAAACGGGCGCCAAAAATATTCAAATAATTAGTTTGAAAGTCGAATTTTCATGCTATTATTAATTTATAGTTTTTAGCGTACATAGCGCCGTTATTTAATTTTTGGGAAAGAAGGGGTTATCATCAGACACCCACGGAGGGGCCGACCGAGTCATTGGTACCGAAGCTGGTGGTTTATCATGTCCCTGTGCATTGTCGGGTTGCTCATCGTTCTATTTGGTGGGCAGACGATAATTAATCGGCTTATGATCAATCAGCCGATAAGCAGTCAAGCAGCCTCGAGAAGAAAAACAGCAGTCAGCGGGCAGCCACTCGTAAACAGGATCCCAACGATATTGACCATGCGCCGTTGTATAAAATTGGTCAGTATTACAACAGTGCCAAATATGGCAGAATTAAATTAACCGGAATTTCAACCAAACGAAACGTGGTTTATACCCGTAACCAGCTGATTACGACGATTAATTGGGCCAAGATCTGTACCAATACGCCGAAAACGGCTGCCCAACGGATTAATTCCGCCAGTGACTATAATTTGGATAAGGTTAGCAACCCATACACCTATCTGAAGGTCCAGTACACGGTTCAAAATAATTTTTCAAATGCTGTGACTTTCGGTGGTGTCAGGCAGTTGACCATTGGAAATGGCAGTATCTTAAACGGTACCGATGAACTGGTAATTGACGACGGCCAGTCCGAACAATTGCTGCCACATACCAAGCGGGTTTTTACCATTCACGTTTTAATCGATAAATTTACAGACCGGGCCCATCCCCAAAAGGTTCACTTGTATTTTGGCAGTTCCAAGGGAACGGTTACTTTAAGAAAGGTGGCTGCCGGGTTCGATTGCTTATTACCGATTACGTATGATCGGGCAGCTGACGACAGTGTGTAATCAAAAAAGACGGTCCGCGCACATCACTGCAAGTCAAATGCAGTTGGTGTGACAGGGCCGTCTTTTTAATTTAACTTGATTAGTGGTTTCGTGTATCGGCGATTCAGCCGTTAACTTGACCGGCAAAGCTTGGCATAAACGCACTGCTGATGGTCTGAATTTCAACATTTTGACCTGGTTGAGGTGCGGCAACGTATTGATTGTTGCCAATATAAATGGCAAGTGGTGGGTTGCACCTTGGTTACCCCAGAAGAGCAGGTCGCCCGGTTGCGCTTTGGAAACGGCTTTTTTAGTCACGTGGCTTTCCTGAGTAACGGTATTGTGACCCAGGCTGATACCAGCCGCTTGTTGATAAACATAATCGGTTAGCCCGGAGCAGTCCATTCCCTTGAGTGATTCGCCACCCCAGACGTAAGGGATGTTTTTCGAAGCCAGTTGCTTGGCGAGGGAAACAATCGCATCCGCGTTGGTGTTAGTACTACTGGTTGTTGAAGTTGTTGTTTTGGTCGTGGTCGTTTTCGTTGTCGTCGTAGTCTGATTTGAAGTTTGTGGTTGGCCATAGTTTGCGCTGTATGAAGCTTGGTTGGTACCATAGTATGCCTGTTGGTAAGTCTTTTCAGTTTGTGGCGCCTGATTGCCTTGGTACGTGTCAGCGTTGGCACTCGTTGCTGTTGCACCGAAAATGGCGCCGGCAAATGCTAAACTTAAAATCGTCTTACTAAATTTCAAAAGAACACCTCATTGGATTTTATTTTTTGATGGTTCTAATCATAACGGGTCAATTTTGCAATGAGGTTACAGTTAATTTGTGATCCGTTAACGGAATTTTGCAGATTGAAATAGTGTTTAAGATTTAGTTGTTATTTATTTAAAATGAGCTAAATGGTCTTGCGGCGGATTATCGTTTCAGCTTTTCAAGCGGATTGGCAGTTAAGTTGCTTGCTATTGGGCGTTGACTGGGTGAAAATATAAATTAATTAATGCCATGAAATGAGGTTGAAACAATGCCGCAAATTTATTTTTTATGTACGGGAAACGCCTGTCGCAGTCAAATGGCGGAGGGGTTTGCTAAACAACTGCTGAATCGGACATGGCGGATTGAAAGTGCCGGTTTGGAAACCCACGGCCTGAATCCGCTGGCTGTTAAGATAATGGCTGAAAAGGGCATTGATATTTCCCATCAATATTCAAAGCTGATTGAGCCAACTTACCTGAGCCATAGTGATTTGGTGGTGACATTGTGTGGGGATGCCCGGGACCGCTGCCCGATGACACCGCCAACGGTTAAGCGGATCCACTGGCCATTACCGGATCCGGCAAGTGCTGTTGGTGATCAAGAGGCGGTGTTGACCGTTTTCCGTCAGGTAAGGGATCAAATTGAAAAGCGGGTCGCTGAGCTGGCGGATCAACTCAATCGTTAATGATGACTGGTCGTTATTTAACGCTGGTCGGCAAAAGAATTAAAATGATTATGAAATAACTTTTTTATTGGGGGATTGTGTGTCATGGGGAAACAATGGTGGTTATCCGCTGCGATGATAACGGTGCTGACCTTGTCGGCAAGTCGACCGATATCGGCCGCAGCATCAAAAGTTGTTAAAAACAGTTTTTTAACGACGAAACGCACGATTAAAACAACGAATTCTTCAAGGGCGGTTAAGCTGACGATTCCCAAGGCGACCACGGTGTTAGTCTCGGATGTTAAGCTGATAAATGGCCAAAAATATGTTTCACTCAACCTTAATCGACTCGATTATCGACTTCGTAAACCATTACTGGCATCGCCAAAAGCAAGTCGGGTTAGTCGGTGGATTTTGGCAAAGGGCAAAAACTTTGGCAAGACTCCCAAGCCCAAATACCTGGCCTATTATGCACTGACCAGAAGTACGCAGGGGCACACGTTAAGCCATTACGTTGCCAATGGTGATCTGTGGCGGGGAACCACGCTGCCGGCAGCCTATGCTCAGCAGACTGGGACCCGTTTAACGATTACAACGAACGGCTATCTGGAGACGTTTACCAATTCAGCTTTTAAATACTTAATCAGTCCCAAGCCAACCGGGACAATTAAAATTCAAAAAACCGTTTATAATCGGTCGGCTAAGCGGCTCTACTTATATTTTAAAAGCCGTCCCAAGATGGTTAAGACCACAAAAGTTACGTCAAAGGGAAGTGATCGCTATCGATTGGTGATTCAAAAAACAGCGCACACGACGTCGACAGCGATTCCTGATCAGGACAATGCTACCAGAGTAACGTTGAATGAAATTTATCAAGTTGGTGGGGAAGACTATTATATGTATACTGAAAGTGCCGGCTTTTTGGGGGCGGATCAATCATGACAATAAAACGACTTTTATGGCTGGTAGCAGTTGGATTTTTGTTGGTCTTGGTGATACCGGTGAAACCGGTTGCCGCCAAAACAACGTATTTATCGCTTTCACCGCGGGAGTATCTGCAAACCAGACAAAAAGTAACTGTGACCAATTCTTATTATAAAAAGGTCAAAATCACCCTTCCCAAAGGGACAATTGTTCAGGTTGCCAGCACCGGCAAAAGCAAAAAGAATCACCGGCCGTTTTTACGATCGATATGGATACGATGAGTTACCGACTGCGCAAACCATTTTACACGGCAAAAAGCAAGCCGAATATGACGGCCGGTATTTGGGCAGCCAAACAGACCTTTAAGCAGGTGGCAGCGCCGATATATCTGCAATACTATCGGGTAACTGATCCTGACACCCGTTCAGCCGGTGATTATATCGCAGACGGTAATCTTTGGCAGGGGATTAAGTGGCCGGTTAACGAAACAACGGCGAAAGGCAGTGGCGTTAAAGTAACAGTTGACGGGTACCTTGAATCTTATGCCAAGGTGCGGGTTTTTCAAGCTTCTGCGCCCAAACCGATCGCTTATGCGAAAATTCAAAAGACGACTGTTAGTGGAAACGTAACTAACTTTTATGTTGCGACCCGGGTTAAAGGGGCCCCGTTAACCCGGGTCGCAAAGAGCGGTAAGCACCAGTATCGGCTAACGGTTACCCGAACCGGAGAGCATGCCGTGACGTTAATTCCGGAAAATGCGGGTTCTCAATACACTGATTCGGTTGAGATTTCGGAAAGATATCTGATTAATAATCAAAATTATTATATGCATACGGAAGTTTTGTATTAGAAATCCAAAAATTGAAATTAAAAAACCGGTCAATCGCCCATTAATTCGCTGATTTGACCGGCTTTTTGACAATTGAGACAGCCAAATTACCGGTGGCTTTGTAAGTTTACGGGTTCCCTAAAAAATAATTCAAGCCACTCGAAATAATACTTGCTTATTCGTTAAAAATTGATATGATAATAGCGGAGGGAGGTGAGTACATGACCGAATTACTGGTTCACAATACCAATACGCCGCAACCAATTAAGCTGTCGGATGGTAAACCGGGATATCTGCTTGTTAAGCGGGAAGGGAATCATTACCGCTACTTCTTCAAGTTCGAAGCCCATGAGCATCATGATTTTTGGTATGACGCGCCAAAATTGCCGGACAATCTTGTGGTAAGAGTTGCATCGATTGATGGTCCAGAGCAGTTTAAGATTAAGCTGGTTGATTGATATATGCAGAGATCAGTAACATGTCTATATATATAAGTTAACCAACGGCTTAAATCTCTGAAGTTAATAAAAAGCTGACCGTGGATGATAGCGGTCAGCTTTTTGTTATTCAAAACAACACTAGGGCTTAATAACGGTATAGTACAACAATTAGTGAAATCGGGATAATCCTAGTTAGAATTAAAAGGAGATGGACTTACATATATTCATAATAATTAATCGAATAGTGTTGTTTTGAATTAATGTAATTATACCATAAAACAATTGATATCGCGATAGTAATTTAATTGAATCAGTATCTTTTTAAAATAAAACATGTTATTATTTACATATGAAATAAGTAACATATAAAGTGGTTTATCAAGTATGAGGAGATTTAGTATGGAAAGTAATTTATTAAAGGAAAGATTGGTTAACAAAAGCCTTCGAACTGAGTATTTTTCAACCGGGTGGATGGCATTTGAATTTTTGGTGGGCTTTATTTCGGGGATTAAGGCTGGTTCAATTCTATTAATCGCTTTTGGTCTGGACAGCTTTTTGGAACTCATTTCAGGTGGGACTTTAATCTGGCGGTTGCGAAAAGAAGCCAATGCAGCACCGGCCGCTGAAATTGAACGGGCTGAAAAGCGATCGTCACTGATTGTTGGCGTTATTTTACTACTGCTGTCCGTTTATGTTGTTTTTGTTTCTTTGGTGAATCTTTTTACGCATCAGGCAGCTGATACGAGTTATTCCGGCATGGCCATTGCATTGGCCTCGGTGGTTTTAATGCCGATTTTGACAATTAAAAAGCGGTCACTTGGCAAGCAGTTACACTCGGCAGCGCTGGTTGAAGACGGCATGTGTAACATTACGTGTGCCTACATGGCGGCAACCGTTTTGGTCGGGGCATTGCTGACATTTCTGTTTAACTGGTGGTGGCTGATTCAATCGCTGCATTAGTCTTGGTTTATTTCATTGCCAGTGAGGGTTGGGAATCTTTGCAGGAAGCCCGCCAAGCCGATTAATAAGTGCAAACTAAATTTTATTGAGTCTGTGTCGTTGTTTCCTGATAAACAAAGGGAAATAGCGGCTTTTTGGATGGTATAATGAACAGATAGTCAATAACTTTGAACTGATGATGGGAGTGGCACCTTTGGTTGAAAAAGATTCATTAACCGGGATTGATTTGATTGATCCGAAGCGATTAGCAGAATCAGAACGCATTTTTAAGTTGTTGAGTAACCCATCCCGCTTACAAATGCTTAAAGTTTTGGAACAACGGGAATTAAACGTTAGCGAGCTTGGTGAACTGCTGGGTTTGGAGCAATCGGTGGTTTCCCATCAATTGGCGCTGCTGCGAAAACATCAGTTGGTAAGTTCCGAGCGGGTTGGCAAGGCCAACTATTACCAGTTGGATGATCCGCATATTTTAGACGTTGTCAACGAAATGCTGGAACACGCTGATCACGTTATGCGCGGTCAGCGCCACGGACATTAAACAGATTAACAAAAAGATAGAGCAGCAAGGTGAAGGATGATCGAAAAAAACTTAGCACGGCAAAAGACAACTAAAACCTATTACGGGTTAGGAACCAAAATTAATTTGACGTTATTTGGGAACGTTACCGATTCACAATTGAATGCCAGTAATCAATTGATTGCTTATTACGAAGACCTGTTAACGGTTAATCGACCACACTCGGAAGTTATGGCCATTAATCAGGCGGCCGGCAAACAGCCGGTACAGGTTTCAGATGCGACCTATACACTGACCAAACGAGCACTTCAATTAAGCCGACAGCGATTTGGCTTTAATGCGACGATTGGACCGCTGGTAAAACTGTGGCGAATTGGTTTTGCGGGGGCTCAGGTACCTACCCAAACGGCCATCAACGAGCGATTAAAAATAATCGATCCCGACCAAACGAATTTTGATGATCAAAATTTGACGATCTTTTTAAAGCAACCGGGCATGGAACTGGATCTTGGCGGCATTGCCAAAGGTTATATTGCAGACCGGGTCGCCGATTATTGGCGGGCTTACGGCCGGCGCTCAGGGATGATTGATTTGGGTGGTAACTTGCTGTTGGTCGGAGATGCGCCGACGCATACCGATGGCTTATGGCGGATCGGTGTGCAGGAACCAAATTCCAAGCGGGGTCAATCAATTTTAAACGTTGCCATTGGTCCCTGCTCTGCGGTAACCAGTGGCATTTATGAACGTCACTTGGAAGCTGCCGGTCATTCCTATCATCACATTTTGGATTCGCAGACCGGTTATCCAAAAGAAAATGATTTAGCCAGCGTGACGATTTTTTCAAAAAAATCGATTGACGGCGAAATTGAAACGGCCCGACTTTTTTTTGCCGGCCAACCAATTCCCGGCTGGGCAGTTGACCGGCCGGATATTTACGGCGCGGTATTTGTGACTAAGGACAAGCGGGTGACAATTGTTGGCTTGGAGAATGCAACGGTAACGTTGTTGGACGATACTTACCAAGTTAAAAGCGTCGTTAAAAAATAACTGATTTAAAATAAAGCGGCTGGTGAATAAGCCCGGGTTAAAATCGGATTTATTCACCAGCCGCTGTAAATGATTAAAAGGCGCTTGAACGGTATTGATTCCAGTCCGGCAGTGGCTTATGAGCCTGCTCCGCTGTTCGGATGTCTTGATAAAAATGCAGTTTTCGTTTACTTCAAGTTAACTTGAAGTTGTACACTTAATATTAAGCTTAAAGAAATGATGAATCAAAAGCAACTAAAAATGAAACGGGGCGTTTACGATGTATCAAGCAAGTACGAAGCGATATGACAACATGGTTTATAATCGGGTGGGTAACAGCGGTTTGAAATTATCCGCACTGGGATTGGGCCTCTGGCATAATTTTGGCAGTGTCGATCCCTACGAAAATCAAAAGGCAATGATTCATCAGGCATTTGATTTAGGGATTACTTATTTTGATTTGGCAAACAACTATGGTCCAATTCCAGGTAGTGCCGAAGAAAATTTTGGTCGGATAATGGCGACCGATATGAAACCGTATCGTGATGAAATGATTATTGCCAGCAAAGCCGGTTATCAGATGTGGGCGGGCCCATACGGCGATTGGGGTTCCAGAAAAAGTATTTTGGCCAGTGCCGATCAGAGTTTGAAGCGGTTGGGGCTGGATTACGTGGACATCTTTTACTCCCACCGACCTGATCCGAAGACGCCGGTTAGTGAAACCGCACTCGCTTTGGATCAGCTGGTAAGAGCAGGCAAAGCTCTCTATATCGGTATTTCGAATTATAATGGGGCACAAACTGCTGCCATTACTAAAGTTTTTAATGATTTGCGGACACCATTTGTTATTCACCAACCACGCTACAATATGTTTGATCGAACAATCGAAGATGACTTAATCCCGGTGCTGCGGCGTGAAGGTAAGGCGGCTGTCAGCTTTAGTTCCTTATCCCAAGGATTGTTAACGAACAAATATTTGAACGGGATCCCCGATAATTCACGGGCGGCCAAGTCAACCAGTCCGTTTTTGCATCCGCTGCAGGTTGATGAAACAATCAGGACAGTCCGCCAATTAAACGAAGTAGCTAAACGACGCGGCCAGACATTAGCCGAAATGGCCCTTGCCTGGAACTTACGGGAACCGGAAATTGCCAGTGTGCTGATTGGTGCCAGCCGGCCGCAACAGTTGGTTGATAACGTCAAGGCGTTGGATCACTTGGATTTCAGTTCAGCAGAACTTAATGAAATTGATCATATTTTGGCAAAGCAACCCGGGATTAAATGGGGTGCTCATTAAAACCAAAGGTCATCAGAACTGGGCAAATGCTCAGTCCCGGTGGCTTTTGTATGTTCCGGCTTGCTTTTTTATGACTACAAATGTAAACTATGCTTTGGAGTAACAATAAGTTGAAGAAACTAAAAAGTTTGCTTATTGTAAGTAGAAATTAAAGGGGAACATAAAATGATTGACGCAAAAGATGTTACGATTTCCGATTCCGAATGGGAAGTTATGCGGGCTGTTTGGACCTTAAAGCGGGTTACCAGTCGGCAGCTGATTGATGCGATGGCTTCGGCCAGAGGGTGGTCAGAGTCAACTACCAAGACGCTGCTTCATCGCTTAATTACCAAAGAGGCGGTTGTCCGGGTTGGCACTGGTCGGCCGTTTGAATATCAGCCGGCAGTGGATGAAAAAGATTCCATGGGCGCTGCTGCGGTAAATTTATTCGACCACATGTGTGCAATGCGGGCTGGTGGCGCGCTTTTGGACGTGGTCCGTTCCCGAGAGCTTTCAAAAGATGACATTAAGCAGCTTCAAACGCTTTTGGCTGAAAAGGCTGAAACGGCTCCGGATAAAGTTTCCTGTAATTGTCTGCCAAAAGAAATGATGGCAAACGGAAACTGCAATTGTGATTAGGTATTTGTGAGTGGAATCTTAACCATTCCTTAACCGGCGTGAAAGGCCTTGCTGGTCGCGTTAGATTCGGAAGCTGCTGGGTGGACTGTTAAATAACTTGACTCTTGCGTGATACGCGGTAAACTAACAACAATTATCAATTACAAGTTTGATAATCGACGATGCTTAAAATACGTTTTGAGCAGGATAAGACTCGTAATCAGAAGAGAGGCTGTTAAATGATCACATTACTTTTATTGGCAGCAGTGGCTGTCTACTATGTTTTTAACCGTTCAACAAACGATACTGCCAAAAATACCGATCAATTTGGTCGGCAGCGGGAATATGCCCGAAACAGAAATGATGAACCCGAAATTTTGGATAAAGGGCAAACCAACGGACGTTCAAGACGACATATAAACTAAGTGATTTTAATTAAAAACAGCTGGGTGCATAACCGCAGCTGTTTTTTCATGGTTTCATATTAATCAAAGTGACGCCATTCTTTATCCAATAACGCTCTGGCAACAAATAGTCCAAGTGGTAGAAACATGATGATTAAAGCGGCTTTGGTGAGCCAAAGTGCGCCAACTGCAATCTGGTTGGTCCCGATGTTATAAATTGCCCGATAGATATATAGGCCGGGGACCATAATCACGATTGAAGGGACGGTTAGTGAAATTCGTGGGTAGCCGTTGTATCGGTTCACCACGGAAGCAATCAGGCCCGCTAACAACGCACCAAAGAAAGCAGCTGCGGCTGGCGGCATTGATGTTAAATCAACCAATTCCAATCGTAATGTATTAGCAAGGGCACCAATGAAGCCTGCGACCATCGCCATCTTTCTGGAACTGTTAAACATAATTGAAAAGCCAAAAACACCACAGAAACTGGCGGGGAGCCGTAAAAGCATGATTACGATTGGCGAAAGGCCGAGCGGCAGAAAGTTTTCCGGTCGAAAGTTAAAAATTAGGGCAACCAACCAGCCAACTAAAGTTGCCACCAACGTAATCATAATGGCATAAGCAAGCCGCTCCAACCCGGAACGCATATCTAGTTTGGAAATATCCAGCATGCTGGTGATAAACGGGAATCCCGGAATCACGAACAGCATCGCGCCGATATAACCAGCTTCATGTTGGGCGAGAACCTGGAAGTAAAATTCGAAAATTTTGAACGTATACATATAGGTCAGACATGCGACGGCAACGCTAATCGCAATGCTGGCAATGGTTGTCATAGAATGTTTGCCCATAATGGCCCGCGTCCAGTTACCAATGCCGGCACCAATAAAGGAGCAAATCATTTCCGGAATACCACCACCCAGCAAAAAGATGAAGGCGCTGCAGGCAAGCGCAGCCGCTAACCCTGAAGCAACAGGTGTATATTGTTTGGGCCGTTCTTGGACTTTGTCAATAATATGATGAATTTGTCGAACAGTCAGTGAAGAGAAATCGTCATCAAAATTCTTGACCATATTTTCTAAAATATTCAATTTGTCTGTATTCACACCGGTATTGGGTAAGGATAAGACCTGGGTGTAGCTGTGTTCGTTACTAAAACAGGTGAATTCTAATGAAATTAGGCCGATGTCTGCAGAACAAGTTAGTTCCAGCTTACGGGCAACGTTGTCCATAGCATCCCGAACCCGCCACGCCCCGGTTCCACATGACAGCATGATGATGCCGATTCTACCGACAATTGAGGCCCGTTCACGGAGACTGGCATTTCGCGCGGGGACATTTTCATTTTGAATAAAGCTGTTCCACGGAATTGTCATATGATGGCGTTGAGAAAGGTGAAACTTTTTCGGCGCCTTTGATTTATCATTATTCATAAATATCCTCCAAAATAATATGTAGTGCTGACATAAAGCTCACAATTCCTTAATTATAGGCGCAATTGAAAAGTGATTTCAAGGGACTATTTGTTTGAAATCCCTTTCACTTAATGAAAAGGGAAGTTGGAAAATGACAACTTCATTAAAAGGCTTTTAGAAAAAGAAGTTTACGGGGAAATGTCGGTTTAATTTCAGGTCAATAGTATTTAATAACTGGATAATTATTCACAGCCCCGTTGAACGGTCCTTAAGACTGATAATGATATTTTACAATGAAATCCGGGTTATGAAACTCAGGTAAATGATAATAACTGACAGCTGGATTGAGAGTTGGTTTTGTTAAGCAGATTTCTCGTTCTCATTCACTTTTCAATCTTGCCATTTTTTTATAACGCCACTCACAGCTGTTTTTTATTTGTAACTTCTATACTGTTTTTTGTTTTAAAGTGATAGGTTTATAAATTTGTGAATTGGAGTTATTAACTAATGAAACGTAACAAAATCAAGACAAGCGGTTTGGTCCTGATGATCATTTCAACGATCTTTGGCTTTGCCAATACGACCGTTGCTTATGAACAGATGGGGTATGCCAGTATTATTTGGTACGCTTTGGCAGCCGTTTTCTTCCTGCTGCCAAGTTCGTTGATGTTTGCCGAATACGGTGCCACGTTTAAAGATGCCCATGGTGGGATATACTCGTGGCTGGCCGGATCAATCGGTGAAGAATGGGCCTTTATCGGGACATTCATTTGGCTGTCCTCTTGGATAATTTGGATGACCTCGACAGCCTCCAAGGTTTGGATTCCATTTTCAACAACGCTGTTTGGCAGCGATAAAACCCAATCTTGGGGAATCTTAGGATTGAGTTCCAACCAGGTGATTGGGATCCTGGCAATTTTTTGGATTCTGACGATTACCTGGTTTGCAGTGCGGGGGATGGATTCAATTGCCCGAATTGCATCAATTGGTGGTGTTTTCACTATCCTATTAAACGTTCTCTTTGGCGTTGCCAGTCTATTGATTCTGTACTTGAGCGGCGGCCACTTTGCCCAGCCAATTCACGGTGTTACCAGCTTTATTCAGTCGCCAAATCCACAGTTTCAATCCCCGGTTACTTTGATTTCATTTATCGTTTACGCCGTATTTGCGTATGCCGGAACCGAATCAATGGGTGGTGTGACGGATAACATGGATAAGCCGGAAAAAACATTTCCCCGGGGCTTGATTATTTCTGCCGTTGTTATCACCCTGGGCTATTCGCTGACGATCTTTCTTTGGGGAATCAGTACGAATTGGCAAAAGGTGCTGGGAAATGATCAGGTTAACCTGGGAAATATTACCTATGTTTTGATGAACAACCTCGGCTACGCGTTGGGTGAAGGTTTCCATTTGTCAGCTGCCGGCAGTGCCTTTTTAGGCGGCTTATTTGCCAGATTTGCCGGTCTGGGGATGTTCATCGGGTATGTCGGTTCATTTTTTGTGCTGGTTTATTCACCGCTGAAATCCTTTATTATGGGTTCCAACCCCAACTTTTGGCCAAAACGAATGACCCGGCTCAACAAGAAGGGGATGCCGGCGTTTGCAATGTGGACGCAGGCAGCCGTTGTGGTTGTTATTATCTTCTTTGTCAGTTTCGGTGGTTCCAGCGCTCAGCAGTTTTACGTTATTTTGACCAATATGGGCAACATCTCAACGTCATTTCCATACCTGTTTTTAATTGCCGCCTTCCCGTTCTTTAAACGAAAACAGAACCTGGATCGGCCATTTGAGATTTATACCAATCGCCACTGGACGGACTTTATTGTTGGCGTGGTTCTGTTTGTTCTGGCTGCCGGCATTGGCTTTACGGCAATTGCCCCAGTTCTTTCGCATGATTATCAAACGGCCTTCTGGACAGTTATCGGCCCAATTTTCTTTGGCTTTGTGGCCTGGGCTTTTCTTCAGTATCAAAACCGAAAAAAGACGCGCTCCCGTAACTGGATTGAGGATCCGGATAACGACTGATAAGTTAAGAAAGCATTAAAGCATCCGGTAATTCGGGTGCTTTTTTAATGGCTTAAGGCTCACTTAAGTTCGTTTCACTACGATGGGTTTAACTTAAATCATTAAAGTCTGGAGGCTTTTAAATGCAAACAATTAACTATCAACTGCCAACAACATTATTTCAACAATTTCAGATTTCATTGATTGTCCAGGAATCTTTTAAAAATATGGCACTGTTAAAAGACCGCTTTATGCGTGTCCTTATTCAAATTAAAACCAAACTAACGAAAGTCAGTCAATTAGCTGCTTCACAAAATGACGCCTCACCGGCAGCTGGAAAGTTCCGTTGGCCGGTTCAAAATCAGTTGTATGCGCCCGATCTGCGAACGATTCAGTTGATTGCCGAACGTGCCCGGCGTCAGACTGACGGTTATTTCGATCAAATCGGTGATCAACAGCCGGCGTCAATTGAACTAATGAAAAGTTGGCTGATAGATGAAATCTTTAATGAAGATTTAAAGCCGTTGATTGGCGGCCCAGTGATTGGGGTGTGGTTGAATGCTGATGAAATGGTGCGAACAGCGGTTGAAAAGGGCTCCAATTATCAGTGGCCGATTCGAATTTATAATTCATTAGCCGAAAATGAGCTGCTGGAACGAGATCAGTTGGCCAACGGCGGGATTGTGACGCTTAACGCTAAAGCACTCGCCCGCTCTCAAAGCCCAATTAAGCAGCTGACCGTGATTGGCCAACGGGTAAGCGATGCCGTGGCCTGGGCGGTTGCCGGGATTAATGCCGGTACGGGTAAATTCTTACGATTAATTAATCAACATCGCCTGAGTGGTATTTTGATCGATCGGGCACTTGGTGTGATTGCGTTTCAAAGTGGTCGCCTCACGTATAAGCAGGCGTGATAAACTAAAAGCGTGAGGTGGTTTAAATGAATAAAATCAATCCGGTTCCGCTTTATCACAAACTCTATACTGAAATGGGACCGCAGCACTGGTGGCCGGCCGATACAAAAATCGAAATTGTTATTGGCGCTATTTTGGTTCAGAACACGAATTGGAACAATGTTGACTTGGCACTCAACAATTTAAGGCGGGCAACAAATCTTGAGCCGGCGCGAATCCTGAAATTACCAATAACACGGCTTCAGCAGTTGATCCGACCGAGCGGTTTCTACGTTAATAAGGCCAAAAGCCTGGTAAGTGTTTTGACATGGTTTACCGAGTATCATGAGGATTTTACTGGGATGGTGGCGCGTTACGGCACAAAGTTACGTCAGCAGCTGTTGAAGCTGCCTGGGATTGGCGAAGAAACTGCGGATTCACTGCTGGTTTACGTCTTCGATCAGCCGACTTTTATTGCAGATAAATACGCGCGAAATCTATTTGGGTATTTGGGCTTTCAAAGAATTGACAGTTATGCCAAGCTGAAACAGCAGATTATTTTGCCGGCTGACTTCAGCAGCCGGGATGCCAAAGAATTTCACGGCTTAATTGATGAATTTGGTAAACAAGTTAAGACAAGGGCGCAGTTTCAAACCAGTTTTCTTGGTCATTTTTCGTTAAAAGAAGCGGGCATTTAAGAAGAAATTTGATTTTCTTAGATACCTGCTTTTTAATTGATATAAAAGCGGCTAACCCTTGGCTTGCCGTTGGAAGTGGCTCACAGTGACTGTGGTAATTAAACCAATTAAACTAAAGAATCCCAGTAGTAAAAAGTCATTTTTGGCACCGATAGCAGTTGCCAAGCCGCTTTGGGCAGTCGGCATTCTCAGTTCAGCTGTCGAAATGAGCGCGGATAAAACAGCCGTTCCAAATGAGCCAGCGTATTGTTGCAGTGTGTTGAATAGTGAATTAAGATCGGCTTTTTCGTTGATACTAATTTGGGTACTGGCATCCGACATAATATTGCCAAAGCCAAAGTTAAATCCGAATCTCAGGAAAATATAAAGGAGTGTGATCCCAACCAAGCTGAGATCCTTTGTAAACCACCATAGTAGTAAAGAGCCGATTAACATAGCGCCATTGGCAATGTATAGTGTAATTTTGGGGCCTCGCCGATCATAAATACCACCGGCCACAGGGGCAACCATTGCGCCAATCAACGATCCCGGTAAAAGAATCAGACCTGAAATCATAGAGTCGGCTCCTAAATAATTTTGAGCAAAAACAGGGATCACAAATGAAATACCAATATTAATAAACTGCAAGAGAAAAAAGTTGACCGCTCTTAATGAAATGATGGGATTTGTTAGAATTCTAAAATTAAGAATTTGAGCGGAACCATTTTTAATGTGATGAAGAAGGATTAATAACAGCACAATTGAAATAAATAGCGAGAGACCGAAGTTTAGGCTAATGAAGCCGTGGGTGCCGGCCTGATCAAAAGTTTCAATGAAGCCAAAAAACAAAAGTGATAATGTGACCAACCCAAATATATCGAAGTTGTCATTATCTCGACGGGCTTTTAATCGAATACTGGTTTCTCCAATTAAGAGAATGCCGATGATTAACGGTAAGGTGATAATAAAAATCACCCGCCAATTTAAATAGTAGTTGAGCAGGCCACCATAAGTCGGTCCCAAAGCGGGTGCGAATGAAGTGATCATGCTGGCAAGCCCCATATAAATGCCCAATCGGTTTTGAGGGATTAGGGATAAAATGACATGAAACATCAGTGGCGTTGATAATCCGGTCGCAATTGCCTGAAAAATTCTACCAATCATTAAAATTTGGAAATCGGGTGCAATGGCTGCCAAGGCAGTACCGATCAACGTTGACAATACGGCTGCTCGAAATAAACTTCGCGTATTAAACCGTTTGATTAAAAAAGCAGTGGTACTCATAATGATAGTTACCATTAATAAATATCCCGAAGTCAGCCATTGGACTGTACTTAAGGACGTGTGAAATTGCCGTATCATTGTCGGAAAGGTAACGTTAAGCGATGTTTCGACCAGAATGCCGATAAATGAAAGTAGACCGGTTGCCAAAATAGCTAATTTGGTTTGAGCAGGAATAGCGTTATTTTCTGTCAAGGTTTGACCTCCTTATTGATTTAAGATATTTTTTTGTTATAATAGTTTCCATGGAAACTGCTTGTTATCATAGCACCTTGATATAATAAGCACAACTATTCTGACGGTTTCGTTAGAAGAGGGGGTTGCATTGGTAAGCGAAAATCAGATTATTCAAGAGTATCATCATTTGTTGATGTTGGATAACGATACCGATAAGGAGAAACAATGGATTAAAACACACCAGCCCAAAGCAGCCGGTTTATCAACTATTCATTTTCATATTTTGTCTTATTTGGAAAAACATCCAGACGTTGCTGCTAAGCAGATTGCCAGTGAATTGGAAATCTTGCGGGGAACGTTATCAAAGCAGCTAACGGTTCTTGAACAGCGCCAAATGATTGTCAGTCATCAGGATCCATCGGATGCCCGTAGTAAGCATTATCAACTAACCTTGTTGGGCGGTGAAATCGCCAAAACACATGATCAATTACTGAAATTGAAAAGTCGAATGCTAAAAGATCATTTAAAGCAGTTTTCAAAGGAAGAGTTAAAGACAATCCAAGCTTTTTTGGTTATGATGAATCACGTAGAGGAAAGCCAGACGTATCCAAAACAGGAGGAATGAATTTTGACAATTAAAGATAAAGTTGTTGTGATTACAGGTGCTTCCAGTGGCATTGGTAAGGCAACTACCGAAGTACTAGCCAAAGCAGGCGCTAAAGTTGTGATCGGCGCCCGCCGGGAAGAACGGCTCAAAGCCATTGCTGCCAGCTTTGATGAGGGTCAAGTGCTGTACCAACAAACTGACGTCACCGATCAAAAGAGTGTGAAGGCACTGGTTGATTTAGCTGAAAAGACATTTGGCCGTGTTGATGTCCTGTATAATAATGCCGGCTTAATGCCAATTTCACAGTTAGCTGATTTGAAAGTAGTTGAATGGGAAAGAATGATTGATGTTAACATTAAAGGGGTCCTTTATGGTATCGCGGCAGCACTGCCGATCATGATCAAGCAAAATGGCGGTCATATTATAACAACGGATTCGGTTGCCGGTCATGTTGTCCATCCCGGAACAGCGGTTTATGCGGGTACCAAGTACGCTGTTCAAGCGATTATGGACGGCTTGCGCCAGGAACAGGTTGATCACCATATTAAAACAACGATGGTATCACCGGGCGCAGTTGATACGGAGTTATATAGGTCAATCAGTGATGAGAAGACCCGATCCCGGATTGAAAAAGACGAAAAAGAAAATGGCTTGGCAGCGGTGGACGTGGCCAACGCAGTGGCATACGCGATTGACCAACCGCAAGAGGTTGCCATTAATGAAATCTTATTGAGACCAAGGAGTCAAAAAATTTAGTGTGCGGAGCAAAACGGGTAATACCCGGAGCATAAGGCGTCAAAGCGGGAAATCCCGGACTTGGATTTTTCGATTTGATCCCTTATGTGGAGCGGTGTTGTTTTGCACAGCAGTCCTAAACCAGTGTGCGGAGCAAAGCGGTTAATGCCCGGAATATAAGACGTCGATTTGGGAAATCCCGGGTTTGGATTTTTTAAATCGATCTCTTATATGCGGTGGCATTGCTTTGAGTAGCAGTCCTAAACCAGTGTGTGGAGCAAAGCACTTAGCACCCAACTCGCCAAAGTATTTTTGGCGAGTTTTTTTCGTAATGCCACTTCTTTTTACTTAAAATTGAAAAAAATTTACACGAATCCGTTTACATTTTAATCATTTGACTTTATCATTAACTCATGAGTTTTTTAGAGAATGGTTTATTTCTTAGAGAGGATGTTTATTTTGAGTATTCTACTATTACTATTGCCCGCCTTGGGTTGGGGGTTGTTGCCACCGATCGTTGCTAAAATAGGTGGGAAGCCGGCTAATCAGATTTTTGGAACCGCTGCCGGACTACTTTTGGTCAGCTTAATTGTTTTTGCGGTTGTCCGCCCAACAACGGATCTTAAAAGTTTCTTATTGGCAGGACTTGCCGGTGCCTTTTGGATTGCCGGCCAGGTTGGTCAATATATTGGTTATAAAAAAATCGGGGTCTCAACAACGATGCCGATTTCCACAGGTATGCAGCTGATTGGAACGTCTTTAATCGGCGTCTTTATTTTTGGCGAATGGTCAACGGGAATCGAGAAAATTGCGGGGTAACCGGAATTGTTTTGCTGATTGTCGGAATTTGGCTGACATCAATTACTGATAAAGGTAAAACGGAAAATCGAAAAGTTTTAACCAGTACGGTTATTATGCTGGTCTTTACGACGATTGGCTATTGTGTTTATGAGTCTATTCCAAAGGGGTTGCAGAGTTCCGGGATTGCAATTTTTCTGCCGGAGTCAATCGGAATGTGTGTTGGTGTTTTAATTTACTTATTATTTAGTGGCCAAATGCGTGCTTTTAAGGAAAAGACCAGTTGGTTGAATAGTCTGGGCGGGATTGTCTTCTCCTTCGCGGCTATTTCATACATTTATTCCGTTCGTTATAATGGCGTTAATACTGCTTTATCGTTTCCCAGCTCTCAGTTGTTATTTCAACCTTGGGTGGCATGTTGGTAATGCATGAAACCAAGAGCAAACGTGAATTGACATTTACGTTGATCGGCTTGGTTTTGATTATTGGTGGGGCCTTTGTGACATCCGTTTTTTAGCTGCCTATTCAGACTGATTTAATGCCGAGTTTAAATAAAAAATGCAATTCAGCTCTCAGTCGCTTGTATCCTATTCCAATAATGCTATAATTGTAATTAATTGGGGGATTATGATTGACCACGTTGGCAATGGGGGCTCTCGGCAGGTAATCACCAAATTAGCTTAAACCGCTTGTTTAAATGGTTCTGCTATTATTAACGTCAAACTACCGAGTGTTAGAAAAGTCAATGATGGTTAATGAATGATTAATTTTGTAAGAATTGAAACTGAAATAAAGTCCTTCAATAAACAGAATAGAGAGATCGGAACATCCTTCAATTTTACCGGTCTCTTTTGTTATTGCTGTAAGTCACTAGGTCCAAAAATCGCCGAACAATTAAGTTCGACGATTTTTGGTTCCGGTTAATTGAATTTAATTATTTGGAAGCTGCCAGTTTTGCATGATGGGCAGTTTCTTTTTTACTTTCTTTTGGGTCGTTATCGGCCTCGGTTTCCGGCTGATGGTCACCCATGATCAGGTTTAAAATGATGGCACTGACTGCCGCAATCGTAATCGGCGAACCAAGCAGGTACTGAATTATTTGCGGTGTACTATTAACCAAATGGCTGGGAACGAGGATTACTGCCATGGTTAAAACAATTGGAATTCCCAAAATGTAAATGGCACTTTCGTTAGTGTTGAGGTAACGAATCACATTTAAACCGTTTAACATAATGATGACGCAAATGATTGAGAAAATGCCACCAATAACCGGTGCCGGAACGGCGGATAAAAAGGCTGATAACTTACCAAAGAAGCCAAGAATCATAAACCAGATACCAGCGGAAACAAAGACGCGTCGGCTGGCAACGCCGGTAATTGAGATGACGCCGGCATTGGTTGAATAACCGGTCATTGGCGTGGTGCCAAGTAAGGCAGCGAAGAAACAACTGAGACCTTCGCCGATAATGCCCTGATTCCACTGCTTTTTGGAAATCTTTTCACCAACAACGGCACTCATTGCAAACCAGGTACCGGTTGTTTCAGTTGTGAGAACCATGTAAATTACGATAAAAGTTAAAATAGCAGGTAGTGAGAAATGAAATCCGTAATGAAATGCCGTGAATTTTGGTAAGCTGAACCATGGTGCGTTATTAACTGATGACCAATCAAACCGACCCATAAATGAAGCTGCGATAGTGCCGGCAACCAGTGCAATAATAATTGAGCTGACCCGAAACAGCCGCTGCAGCTGCGGAATTCGAATCCCGATGGTAATTGCCAATAACATCACCAATCCGGTTATGGCAGCAATTTCGATATTTTGACCCGCGCTGCCACTGGCTTTGAAGATATTATCATTCAAAGCGGACGGCAGCAATGACAGGCCCACACAAGTGATGATGGTGCCACCAACCAATGCCGGGACCAGGGTGTTGATGATCTTTTGATAAATACCTGAGAGTCCCAATAGAATTAAGAGAACGGCCCCGACAAGCAGGGAACCGAGGACGGTTGCCATGCCACCGTGTGGGCCACCGTTTGCCAGATAAACACCGGCAACGGCGCCAATCGGGACAAATGAAGGCCCTTGGGAAACGGGTAATTTCATAAAGAATTTAGTTTGAAGAATTGTACCGATACCACAAGCCAAAAAAGCGGCCTGCAAAAACCGGTTTTTGAACCACGCTCATGGAAAGCAGCCCGGCAATAATCAGCGGCGGGACGTAAACATCCATTGCCAAAACGTGCTGCAGGCCCAAGAGACCTGATTGAAAATACGAAACCTTATCTTCGGGACCATAGAGTAAACCGTTATCTTTGCGTTGCATAATGACCTTCCTTTGCGAGTTTTCCTTGAACAAATACGTGGGTAATATTGTCTTTTGTAGTGTGATACATCAACTTTTCAAAAATATCATCGGTTGTTTGCTGCATAAAGGCGGGATAGGGTGCTTGGACAATTTGAAAATCTGCCAAGTACCCCGGATTAATCTGACCGGTTTTTAAATGCAGGCTTTCGGCGCCACCAACTGTTGCCAGATAAAATGCATTTTTAGCAGTAAGCGCGGCTACCTTAGTTCCGCGTCGCGCAGGTGGTAGTGATGAGTCGACACCGTCATGAAGCATTCGGGATGAAACAATGGCCTGGTTAATATTGCGATAAAGACTGGGCGAATAGCCGCCCGAAATATCGGTACCCAACCCGATTTTAAGATGTTGCTCAAGGATTTGGCTAACGGATAAGACCGCGTTGCCGAAATAGGCATTTGAAATCGGACAGTGGCAATGGCAACCCCGGCCTTTTTAAATAAGTCAAGATCAGACTGGTTTAAAAGGGTGCCATGAGCCATGATTGTTTTATTAGTCAGCAGTCCAAATTGGTCAAGAACCATCGCGTCCCGCTGATGATAATTTTCCAAAGCATAGTTGTTTTCCCAGTCACTTTCACTGCAGTGTGACTGAATTGGCAAGTCGTACTGTCGGGCTAATTGACCCAACCCTTTTAGTGATTCGGGGGTACAGCTTGGCACAAACCTGGGTGTTATGACGGGGGTTTGGTGTAACAAGGCAGTTTTGTTGAAATCCATTAGTTGATGAATAAAAGTTTCGGCCTTTGTAATTGCCTTTTGTGCAGATCGATCACGATAATAACCAGGTGTTTGTTCACGATTGTCCATTGTGACCTGACCGATGAAGCCCCGCTGTTGATGTCGGTTGCAGGCCCTGGCTAATTCAAGGTTGGCCTGGTTGTGAATGGTTCCAAAGTAAAGGGCGGTTGTGGTGCCGTTATTGACCAGCTCTTGAACCAAGTTGTTGTAGACGCTTTTTGCAAAGTCAATTTCTTGATATTTAGCTTCCAAGGGAAACGTGTAGGTATTCAGCCACTCGTTTAGGGAGCGATCCAAGGCAAGACCGGCATTTGGCCATTGCGGCGCGTGAATGTGCAGATCGATAAATCCCGGCAGCAGGTATTCGTCCTTGTTGAGGGATAATAACTGCTGCTTGCGCTTGGCGGTTGCTTTAACAGCCTCATAATCGGTATCGTTTGGGCTAAGGATACGATCAATATAGCCACTGTTATCAATGCAAACGAGTTGATGATTCAAAAAAGTAATGGTTTGGGGATTGGTAGATGTAATGGTTGAACCGTCAATGATTGTTGCAATTGAAATAATACTCACCTCAATAAAAATATTTAAGCAAAATCCGAACTTTATTTTACGTGAACAATTCATAATTCGTATTACTGTATAGCGGTTATTATAGACTGTCATACTTGATTGTTCAATACGAAAGGCAAAAATAATTTTTATTCTAATGTTCGTGTTTTGCCAATATACGAAATTTAATAAGGATAACCATTCAGAAACCCCTTATAAAGCAAAATCAGATTGCTCATAAACTGAACAATCTGATTATTGTTGGAAACTATGTCAAAATAATATTAAGTGCTTTCTAACCATTTGCTAATGTCGCTGATTAATACCTTGCAATTTATGCTAAAAGCAAAAGAGTGATTAGTGAAAGCTGACTACCAGCATGCCGGCAGTTATCTTTCACTAATCATTCTTTTTACGTCATCATTCAAATTCAATTTTATCTACCTAATCGACGGTTCGCTGTTAGCTTACGATGAGTGTAGGTGATTACCGAACCGGTCGCTGAAATGAATCGATTTTTGCCTGGGGCGTGCCCCGCCATGCAGGCATTCCCAGTAAGTACATCCTTCGATGGCCAATCCAATACCAATGCTAAAAATACAAAAAACAATAATTCCAAACAAGTTCAACTTGATAGCCCCTTCCTTTGATTACCCGGTCAGTGCCTGATCCGGTACCATCTTGTTAATCTTACAATATAAGCATAGTTTAAAGGCTCATTAATGACAACCCTGTTAGATAAATTAATTGAATTTATTTTGGCTAAGCGCTTGATGAGTGCGGTAACGGTGCGATTAACATCTATTTTGGTAACGGGTTGGTTAAAAAAGAGATAACTAACCACCAGCCCACCGATAATTGACCACATTAATCTTAAAATCTCAATATCCGGCCAGTTGACGATCTGCCGATCAGCTTTAAACGTTGTCAGGTTGTGATGGATTGCTTTAACATAAAAAGCAGCCGTTTTAATAAATTGGTTTTGAAAATCTTGTCGAAGTTGATGGTTATAAGTCATCTCCGAAAGAAAAATTTTCAAGACATTGGCATTCTCTTTCATAAATTGGACCCGATCCTTTACAAGGGCTTCCACAAAGTCTTGGAGAGTTGGATAAATGTCGGTTATCTTGGTATCGCTGAACTTCCCGAAAGCTGTTGGAAAAATGGCATGGGTAACTGGTTGAATAATAGCTTGCAGTAGGCCGTATTTACTGGTGAAGCGGCTAAAAATGTTGCCTTCTGAAACACCGGCTTCCTCGGCAATTTCTTTTGTACTGGCGTTCGCGTATCCTTTCTCGGAAAAAACCTTGATAGCGGCGATTAAAATTTTAGATTGTTTATCGGTCATGTCATCAAAAATATGATTTTCAGTAAAGAGTTTGTAGGAGACCTTGGTTAACAAAATCGATGACACCTCCTTTGCATAGTTAAAAAGCAACTTTTATATTTTTTAGTATACCTGTTAATCGATTTTTTACAACTAATGAATGAATATTTTAAGCTGCCCGAACTTATTGGCGGTAATTCCAATGATAACCCCAATCTAAGAGATTAAGGCGGTTAACGATGATAAGAATGACTGATATGATCGGTCAAAAAGCAATTTTGTAGTCGACCTGAGCGACTTATTTCGTTAAAATGAACTTGAATATTAAAATTGAAAAGGTATTGGGGGGTTGGCTAATGATAAGACCGGAACGGCAAGTTGCCGGTATTAAATGGATTGAAACGGAACGATTAACCGCTGAAGAACGGCAGCTGCTTCAAGATCGGTATGCGATTGACGAAGATATTATGACATACGTAACTGATAAAGATGAAAGTGCCAATTATGTTCACGATATTAATGAGGGCGATCAATTATTTATTTTTTTGGCACCTTATCCGCTTGATCGAAAAAATCTACGTTATATTACCAGGCCGTTTGCGATTTTGCTTCATAAAGGCCGATTATTTACCTTTAATGAAAGCGGCATTCGGGAAGTGAACGCTGCTTTTCGGGATGCAGTTGATAATCCGGAAGTTCAAAATGTGGACGCGTTTATTCTGGAAGCCTTATTTTCTTTGGCTGACAGTTACATTCCGATTTCCAGAGAGGCGTCTAAAAAACGGAATCACTTGGACAAAATGTTAAACCAAAAAACTAAAAATACCGACTTGATCGCGTTATCCCATCTTCAGCAGACGCTGACGTTTTTGTCCAGTGCAACCCAAATTAATTTAAATCTGCTGAATCGACTGCCGAGAACGTATTTTGGCCGGGATGCCGATCAGGATAAGAAGGATTTATTTGAGGACGTTCAAATTGAAGCTGAACAGGTTCAACGAATGATTGAAATTGAAACACAAGTGGTCGATCGAATCGATCATACCTTTAATAATATTGCCAACAATAACTTGAACGATACTATGAAATTTCTGACGATTTGGTCATTAACAATGGCAGTACCAACTATTATTACGGGCTTTTATGGCATGAACGTGGCGTTACCGCTGTCAAAAATGGCTGATGCTTGGATTATTGTGATTTTGATATCAATCACGCTAATTGTTTGGCTGCTGGTCATGTTGAGAATGAGGCACAAGATATAGTGTGCGGAGCAAAACGGTTAACACCCGGAGCATAAGGCGTCAAAGCGGGAAATCCTGGGCTTGGATTTTTCGATTTGATCCCTTATGTGGAGTGGTGTTGTTTTGCGGAGCAGTCCTCAACCAGTGTGCGAAACAAAGCGGTTAACGTTCGGAGTGTAAGGCGTTTATTTCGAAAATCCCGGGCTTGGATTTTTGAAATAAATCCCTTACATGCAGAACGTTGCTTTGTGAAGCAGTCCTCAACCAGTGTGCGAAACAAAACAGTTAACGTTCGGAGTGGGCTTGCGGGTTAGCACAGCAGTCCTGTACTAATGTTACGCAGTGGTTTTTTCAATCCCCCACCTAACATCACCATGTCGATTTGCCAACACCTAACTTTTACACAATCTTTACGGTCTCTTCACCAAACAAATCACTGAACGAATTACAATAATGGTGTTACATTAGATGTTGTGAGACTGAAAGAGGAGTGTGATTAACAATGAAAAATAATCCTGCAGCATTTGCAGCTTCAGAATCGTCATTTGAAACAGGTGCAATCCCAATCTCCGAGTCCCAAAATGTTCAGATTAAAACACTGACACCGGCCAAGGCTGAAGCAGATCATGAAATTAAGTTGACCGGTGCATTTAATGTTCGTGACCTTGGTGGTTTTGTTACCAAGGATGGTCATCGGATTAAAGACCGGGCTTTATTGCGTTCTGCCCGATTAAATCACTTAACAAAAAAAGATGTCCAAATACTTATTCATGATTATAACGTTGGGATTGATTTTGATTTACGGCGTCCACAGGAAGTAGCCGATGCCCCGGATGTTAAAATGCCGGGTGTTAAGTATATAAACGATTCAGTTGATACTGATGAAAGCTTTCATTATCACATTAATGATCGAAACAACCGGAAACATTACCGATCATATATTGCCAACCAGCGTGCCCGAGAAGCCTATCACGACCTCTTTATGACTTTACTGAATACCAATGGCAAGGCGATTCTTTGGCACTGTGCTTCCGGCAAGGACCGAACCGGTTTGGCAGGCGCCTTGATTATGTATGTCTTGGGAATTGATATGGCAACTATCTTTAATGATTACGATGCTTCAAATGATTTTTTAAGAGCCCATAATCAAAACCGGCTTACTTTAATGAAACAGGCTGGTGCCACTGCTGAAGAGTTAGCGATGGCTAAAATTGACGGCGGGTTGATCGTTCATACCTGCACGCGGCGTTTGACGAAATGAAAAAAGAATTTGGTTCAGTTGATCAGTATTTGGTCAACGGTTTAAAAGTTTCTAAGCGCCAGCAACGGCGGCTTCGAAAAATGTATTTAATTTAAATAATAATAGGTTAAAAAGTACTCAGGTTGGGGATATCAACTTGAGTGTTTTTTTATGGGGTTGAATTTTAAATACGGTAGGGGGTATGATAAGGGCAGAGTAAATCAAGGAAAGAGGCTGATTTAAATGATGAGATCATGGGGCTGTGGTTCCGGTTGGTCTGGATTTGGTCACATGGGCTGGATGGGCGGCTTTGGCTATTTGACAATTGCTTAATTGCTGTGCTGCTGGTAGTCCTTTACATGGCCTATCGTGCCAACCATAAGCCGAACCGTCAATCGTCCGCAATAACAATTCTGGATGAACAGTATGCAACTGGTAAGATTGATGAAGACGAATACTTAAAGCGAAAAAAGAATTTAACTAGATAATTGGCCGCTTTAAGACTTTAAAGAACGGGGCTGGAACAAAATTACTTTTGTCCCAGCCCCGCTCCTGCTGTTATTACCGATTGGAAACGTGGAGCGAAAGCCAACTTCCTGCCACATCATCAAATTATCCAAACATTCAAGCCCGGAATATTCGGATAATTCGATTATGCTCTGAAAGTTAACCGCCTTTCGTTTCACTCTTTTAATGATAAAGATATTGAATAACCGGTTTTTTGTGAGTGTCGTAGGAATACCTGATGAGAACTGGTTTACCGTTCTTACGGATTCTTTTTAGATACATATTATCGTGACTGGCTGTTAGTGTAAATTTCCAATAACCTTTTTTATTTGGTTTGGCGCTCATTATAAAATCATGGGGATTCTTACTGGTAGGATTTGACTGCAGGTAGAAGCGGTTCCCATTTTGAGATAACGCGTACTTTGAAATTATCATTTTAAAGGGGTAACCAGCATCTGAAGCTCGATAGGCGCCCTTCCAAGTACCTCGCAGTGCTGCCGGGATTGGCTTAGTGGGGATGTTTTTGGCTGAGGCTGCCGAACCGGCTGTTAGAAGCGTGCCTAATGTTAGTCCAATCAAAATTGGAACATTTGCGTTTTTGTCATTAGAATAGCCACCTCCATTGCTAGATCATTACTTTTTGAGTATACACCCTAAAGATAATCCGGTAAACGAAGTCGTGACTGCCGGCTAATTAGTATATGACGCCTGACAAAGGTTATTTATAATTTAGGCATTAGTGATTCATTGCTGATCCGCCTGGCTGCCAGTTGTTCGATTTCGGCTGCGGGCTAGTTCAAGGTTACTAGAAATAGTCAATTTAGTGACACTGGCAGCAATTGCAAAGTCAATAAATAATCGTAATTGGAATTCCCAAGATTAATCTACAAAACTATCCGGAAATTCCGATACTAATGGATCCTCTTCAGCCAATATTAAATTGAGCTGATCATAGGACCGTTGACTGCTTAGAGGTTTGTTGCGATCCTTTACAGCACCCAGCCCTGGTGCTATTCAATCATCTCTTCCCATTGATCAGCTACTTTCACGTTCAGTAATTTTAATTGGTGTGTATAAAGACTTAAATGGTTTTGAAGTTTGTTTGACAAGCGTTTCAACGCCTTTAACGCCCATTTCACGAAATACTTGCGTAACACTGGTAATTTGTGGCCGCATAATTGTACAGAGAAAGGTGCCATCAATACTGATAACGGCAAAATCTTCAGGTATTCGAATTCCCAAACTCTTTGCCTGATTCAGCATGCCGATCGCTGCCAAGTCACTGGAGGCCACTGCGGCAGTTAAGTCGGTGTGCTGATGGTAGTAGTTCATTGCTTGAATGCCGTCTTCGTACGTGTATTCGCCATCGTACGCCCAATCTAGTTTTGGCTTAATGTGATGTTGTGACAGAGCTTTCCAGTAACCGGCCAGCCGAAGTTGACCGATATTGGATTCTGAATTGGCAGCCGCAAAGCCAATTTTGGTATGTCCTTTATTAATCAGGTATTGCGTCGCTTCCTGACCAACTTTGAAATCATCAGATGAAATGAAAGGAAAGCGGTTTTCTAAGAAACCGATCGAGAGAAACAAAAAGGGAATTTTGGCCGATTTCAGTAAGGCTTCATTTTGAAGATTTAAATCGATTGCGACCAGTAGGATCCCCATGACCGAGCGTTCGATAACGGTTTTCAAGGCCTTTTTTTGAAGATCAGCGTTTTTTTCGCCGGCATACAGGATAATAACATCTAAATTGTTTTTAATGGCGGTTTCTTGGATTCCATTGATGATCTGATCAGCTGCATTGGTTTGGATTGTGCTGATAATAACAGCCAAAACATGGCTTTTTTGGGTAACCAGTTCCACAGCATTGGTGTTTTTTCGATAGCCGAGCTTTTTAACAGCTTGTTGGACCTTCTTGGCTGTTTTTTCCGAATAAAAATCAGTTTGACCGGAAAGTACCCGGGAAACTGTTGCCGGAGAAACGCCTGCTAACTTGGCGATGTCTTTAATAGTAGTCCCCAGAATCATCACTTTCTTTCTTGAAAATAAAGTTATTAATTAGTAGTTTAACATATTCAGTTAGTTAAATTTTATTGGTAGTAAGATGAATGGCAACATAAGGCAGCAGCCCACCGGTAGTCATTGACTTGAAGCACCTTATTATTCGTTATTGCCAAACTAAAATTTTGCAATTTTTTGCAATTTTAATGCAACATAATTAAATGTTTCAAAAAATTTTTAATAACCTGTTGACAGAATTTTGTAAAGCGCTTACATTATTGTTAGGACTTAAATTTTAAACATAGGAGTGTGAGGGTGCATGCGTCATGAAACGATAACGCAGGCAGACATTCGTTGGTTGGACGATCCGGAAGTCTTTCGGGTGAATGAATTGCCGGCACACAGTGACCATCGGTTTTATCAAAGCCAGCGTGAAGCGCAGCAGGGTCACAGCAGTTACGTGCAGACTTTGAATGGCGATTGGCGATTCGCTTACGCCAAGGATCCGATGAGTCGCCAGGCGGACTTTTACCAAGCTGATTATGATACCAGTAACTTTGATACGATTCGAGTTCCCGGCCTAATCGAGTTTGCCGGGTACAATAAAATTCACTATATTAATACCCTGTATCCATGGGAAGGCAAGGAATTCCGCCGACCGGCCTACACGATGGGGCCGGATCAAAAGGAACCCGGTATGTTTAGTGAAGGCAAAGACAATCATGTCGGCGCCTATGTCAAAAAATTTACGCTTGCCCCAGCCTTGGCCAATCATTCGGTCCGGATTCGGTTCGAAGGGGTTGAAACAGCGATGTATGCTTGGCTGAATGGTCATTTTCTGGGTTATGCTGAAGATAGTTTTACCCCGCATGAATTTGATTTGACGCCTTATTTAACTGATGGCGAAAATACATTGGCGGTAGAGGTCTTTAATCGCAGTACGGCTAGTTTCTTGGAAGACCAGGATATGTTTCGTTTCTTTGGTATTTTTCGGGACGTATCACTGATTGCGCAGCCGGCGGTTCATTTGGAAGATCTGGCCATCAAGCCAACGGTCAACGATGACTTTCAATCCGGCCGGCTGACAGTCGATGCTGAATTTAGCGGGCAACAGGCCGGCGTTGTTGCCCATCTTAGCGTAGCAGACGCAGCTGGCAACCAACTATATGAAACCAGCAGCTCGGCTGATGGCGATGTTCGTTTGACGGATACGCCATTTGAAAAAGTGCATCTTTGGGATAACGATGATCCTTATCTGTATCAATTGACCATTACGCTAACCGATCAGACTGGTCAGGTGTTGGAAGTCGTGCCCTACCAATTTGGCTTTCGAAGAATTGAAATCAATCAAGATAAAGTCATCGTTCTAAATGGCAAGCGCTTGATTATCAAAGGTGTTAACCGCCATGAGTGGGATGCCGAATCCGGTCGGGTTGTCACGATGGCTGACATGCAGCAGGATATTGCAACGTTTAAGAAAAACAATATCAACGCCGTTCGAACCTGTCATTATCCGGATCACATTTCCTGGTATTATTTGTGTGATACGAACGGCATTTACATGATGGCCGAAAACAACCTGGAATCTCACGGCACTTGGCAGAAATTAGGGGCCGTTGAGCCGTCTTATAACGTCCCGGGGTCGGTACCGCAATGGCAGGCTGCCGTTCTTGACCGGGCAAAGAACAATTATGAGACATTTAAAAACCACACCAGTATTTTATTCTGGTCGCTTGGTAATGAATCATATGCCGGTGATGATATCGAAGCGATGAACCATTACTATAAGCAGGTTGATCCATCACGGCTCGTCCATTACGAGGGCGTTTTCCATAATCCGAAATACAAGCCAACCATTTCGGATGTTGAAAGCCGGATGTACGCGACACCAGCTGAAATTGAAGACTACCTGAAAGATAATCCTCAAAAGCCGTTTCTATTGTGTGAGTATATGCATGATATGGGAAATTCAATCGGCGGTATGAAATCGTATATGGATCTGCTTGATAAATATCCGATGTATCAAGGCGGCTTTATTTGGGACTTTATTGATCAGGCCGTTGCAGTCAAAGACGAGGTAACCGGTCAAAAAGTCCTGCGTTACGGCGGTGATTTTGATGATCGGGTTTCCGATTATGAATTCTCCGGTGACGGCTTAATGTTTGCCGATCGAACCGAAAAACCGGCCATGCAGGAGGTAAGATACTATTATGGCAAATACTAATCAGTTAAAAGTCATTTACGGCGATGGTACCCTCGGCGTTGGTGGCAATGATTTTCACTATATTTTCAGTTATTCAAGAAGCGGCTTGGAATCGTTGGTTATTGGTGGCAAAGAATGGCTGTACCGGGAACCCAAACCGACTTTTTGGCGGGCAACCACCGATAATGACCGGGGAAACGGCTTTTCCAAGAAATCGATTCAGTGGCTGGGGGCCGATATGTTTATCGATGCCAAGTCGATTGAGATCAAAATCAATGACCAACCGATTGCATTTCCGGGAGCGCCAGTAAATAATCGATATTCAAATCATGAATTCGCGGATCAAGTAGCGATTACCTATCATTATGAAACGCTGACGATTCCAAGCACGACGGTAACGGTCGGCTACACGATTACGCCGGATGGGGCCATTAAGGTGGCGGTTCATTATGCCGGTAAGAAGGACTTACCCGAACTGCCGGTCTTTGGCATGCGGTTCATCATGCCGACTAAAGCAGTCGGCTACGACTATGACGGCCTATCCGGAGAAACCTATCCCGATCGAATGGCCGGTGGGATTCCGGGCGTCTATCATGTAGATGGTCTGCCGGTCGCCAAGTATCTGGTTCCCGAAGATAATGGCGTTCATATGCAGACCAACTGGGTAGCAATCACCCGCAACAGTACCAAAAACAATGCCGATTCATCAACAGCACCGTTCAGTCTGAAATTTGAAAAGATCGGTCAGCCGTTTGCCTTCAGTGCATTGCCATATACGGCCGAAGAACTGGAGAACGCAACGCACATTGAAGAACTGCCGCTGCCAAGAAGGACCGTTGTTTCAATCCTGGGAGCTGTTCGTGGTGTCGGCGGGATTGACAGTTGGGGCGCGGATGTTGAACCACAGTACCATATCCCGGCTGATCAGGATATTGACTTTGATTTTATGATTAAAAGAGGTTAACGGACAAACTGTTGATTTTAGTTAACCAATTTCAAATTTTTGCGAATTTTCGAATGGGGTTTCGAAGAATTTAAATCAAATCTAAATTATTAAACGGGTCGTACAGCCGGTCATGGATACCGATTGGGCGACCCGTTTTGGGTGGGTGACGTTGCGCGAATCGCTTTTACTGTGATACCTTATAAACATTGTTTCATTATCTATATTTATCGCTAATAGGAGAAACACCATGACATTGTTATTACCTATATTTGCCGTCATAATTTTGGTGGCTGTCTTAGTAATCCCGGTTGATTACTGGCGAACCGGCCACACTAAACGAGCCCGGCTTTTCTCACTGGCTGGACTAATCGTGCTTTTTGGCTATACAGTTTATCAAGCGGACCAACTTTACTAGATTTGAATTAATTGTTATAAGGACGCTAACCCGGTTTATAGGGGAAGCGTCCTTTAGTTATCTATCATCTATCGTCGTTGGACCCCGAAAAAACATCAATGGTAAACGCAATGAGAATCATCGGAATCGCCCAAGACAGTGTTGTACTGAAAAAGGCGATTAAATTGGTGCTTTTCGAGGACCAACCTAACAATTCAAAGATGAATTGAATGAATAAGCAGATTATCAAACCGGATATAATGTCAAACGAGTACCTAAAGGACAAAGACGTTTTTCGTTTGAAACGGATTTGTTTTTCAAGCTGGTTAATGAAAATGGCGATCAACCTTCTTTTTGATAATTTTGGATGGAAAGGACATTTGTTAAGTTAGAAAAAATTTTAATTGCTCGAAATAGTCGATTAGTTTAATGGTTTATTGGGTCAATTAGTTAATTACTTAAAGATAAGTTATCATGGAAAAGCCACTTTTTCAAGGCACTTTAATTGCTTTAAACATTGCTTGGGTAGATACTGCTCTTGAATGAGATAAGCGAATAAGGATTTTTAATTCAGGAGGCCGTTAGCATGGTAAATTTGGTTATTAAAACAGACGTTGAATATGATCCGGTTAATCATCAAAAAACGGATATTTACTATGACGGGGATGCTAAAGAAGCTCGTGGTGCCATCATTGATATTCACGGTGGCGGCTGGTTTCGCGGTGATAAGGCCAAGGATGCCGACTCCTCCAAACGCTTGGCGGCGCTGGGCTATCTGGTAGTTACCCCGGCATATCGAATCACACCGCAAGCTATTATCCGGCACCTTTGTTGGATATGGATCGACTATTTAACTGGCTGAAGCAGGCGGATCTACCATTTGATCACGATCGTATCGGTGCTTTCGGGTCGTCTGCCGGTGGCAATATGGTGTAGAACTGGCCATTAAATACGGCATTCCGATCGTTTCTCTTTCCGGAATTTTAGATATTGATGATTGGCTGGCAAAACATGAATCGGTGATTGCGGCTGAAGGGGATACCAGTGGATTTAATTCGACAGCCAGTGCTAAAATTAATCAGACCGGAGCCAACGATCCGTTTTACAAATGGTTTGTGACCAATTATTTTAATGGCCGAACGGATCAATACGAAGCGGCAACGCCGTATCATCGGGTAACCGATGATACCGGGTCGATGTATTTGGCCAATTCACTAAATGAATTTGTACCGACCAGCGGTGTCTTGATGATGGCCGATACGTTGACGGCCCATCAGATTCCTTACACGACAAGAATGTTGTCGGGCAGCCGGCATGCAAAGGGCTATTTGGACGACGTCTGGGATGATCTGGCAGCTTTCTTCAAGCGAACAGTTTAAAGTTAAACGAGTTAATAAAACACGGCTTAACCACTTTCTGATTGGGTGGCTAAGCCGTGCTTTTTGAATGCCGGTTTTAGCCGGCAAGTGGTTTATGAGTCATTCGGATATGAGAAGTCGAGTGGAAGATAAAGGGAGCACCCTGTGGCATAAAGCCGAACTTTTTATATAAATCCGCAACTTGAACCTGAGCTTCAATCTTAATAGGCAGGTTGGGAAAGTGTGACTTGATTGTGTCCATGACGTGATCCATCAAGTCTCTGCCATACCCCTTTCCCCGGTATTCAGGGGCTGTTACCACCCGGCCAAAGGTGACTTGCTGGCCGTCTTTGAAAACCCGGGCATAGGCGGCAACTTGGCCGTCAATCCAATTAAAAATGTGAATTGCCTGCCGATCATTTAAATCAACTTCTTGATAAACCCGGTTTTGTTCGACCACAAAGATTCGGGTTCGCAGATAGAGAATGCTGAAAAGTTCTTCGGTTGTTAGTTCGTTAAAAGATTTGGTAAGCCACATATTGAAGACCTGCTTTCTTAAAAATATGGTGCAATAAAAAGGGGAAGTTTGATGTTTTTACAGCTCGCAATTTACCTTGTTGAAATAATTTGGCAAATGATTCAATACCGCAGGAAAGCATAGCACAACCGCTGCAATCACGCAAAGAAGCACGTTTCTTAGTAGTAAAGAAGATCGTGCTTCTTTAATTCTATTTTAAGAAATATTGTTAAAACAATGAAGTCAAAATTTGCAATATTGAATCAGCGTCGATACCGACAAACATGCCAATAACAAAGGTGCCAATAGTTGGCCAAAAGTTGTTGGATCTCGCAATTTTGTGAAGCAACCATATCATGAAAATTGTAAAAGTTGGAACGATTAACATCAAAGACAGCGGTGGTCCAGTGTGAACGGCAACTTGAAGTGGTGTTCGCAGCGGGCAGGCAATTAGGAAACCAAGCAAAAAGATAATTAAGATTCTAGTACGACCGTTTGCTTTAATCCTTTTAATTGTGAACGATAAATTTATTACCGCTGATATAGTGCCCATTTGTAAGCTCTAAGCGAGTTGTTGAATGGAATTTAACGATTCGTTTAATATGAAGGCGGGTTCCCTTTTTTAAGTGCTTTATTCGATCTTTTTTGTGAAGTGCCGCACTGGCATATTCATATGCGCCTTGGTTGTTAATGATGACGGCTTTCTTTTTCATGGCGTATATATAGAGTGGGGCAATAAACCTAGCATTAGCAGTAATGTAGTGGCCATTAGTTAACCGATATCGGCGTAACCCGGACGGTGATTTTTGAGAGCCAACGACTTTTAAGACAGTCTTCTTTTTTACCTTGGATAAGCGATTGGTTTTTGAAAAAACTAATTTTTTATATTCGTAAATGGGATACTTATTATAAACAACCAGTGATTTGGGTTTGAATTGATTAGGGGTCGTTGGCGTAGTCGTGACCGGTTGGCTTACCGATGCTGTGCTTGAAGATTGGCTAGTGCTGGTACTGGCAATCGAAGCATCAGTAGCATTATTGTTATTACTGGTGGTAGGCGTCGTTACTGTAGCAGTAGAGGAGGTACCAGCACCGGTAGTAGCAGTTGTATCAGCTACGGGATTCGTACTCTGTAAGCCAACATCAATATAGTCAATATCCAAGGCTGACGAGGTAGGGTTGCTAAAAGTAATGTCATTTTTACCAGCATGCAAATAGATTTGCGCTTGTTTGATGCTGCCGTCAGAAAATGGCAGCATGGATTTTTGACTGGTTTTACCGTGAGGGCCCATTGGGAAGGTGGCGTTGTTTGAAAAGTTGATAGTTTGCTGGGCTAGCTGGCTGTCCAAAGTGTCGTTGGCAGTGGTGGTTAAATTACCATTGTTTGAAATGTAAGCGCCAGGTCCACCTGACGCATTACTTTTTACATAAACGGGTGTCTTAACATCGGCGTTGGATCCATAATGAATTAGTACGTTATAAGGGCCGGTTTGCGGGACATCAATAGTTTGGGTGAGTGTTGGATTAGCTTGGTTTAGTCTAACAAATCGAGTCCCCGAAATATCTGAGTTGCCACGCCAATTTCGTTCTGTATCGGTTCCTTGAGCTGAATATTTACTTGTAGAAAGCGATTCAGCTTCGTAGCGCTTATATTTGCTTGAATCCAACCTAAAGACATCTGAGAGACTGTCTGGAAAATGATCACCGTTGTGGTCTGTATAGCCCCGGGTGTATCTTGCCTCAAAAAGTGCCGTCCCTATTTTTCCTAGCGGTTGTTGACTAATTGTGCTGCCATCATCCGTTAAATAAAGTTGACTGGCTTTATTTTGGAGAGTGTTATAAATGGCATTTGAAATGTGGGTTGAGAGTGACGGGTTGCTTTCGCCGTCGGCTTTACTGATGGCCCAAAGTTGGCTGGGATCGTTATCTTTTTTATCTTCCGTAATAACGTTATAGCCTGGATTATTGTTAGCGACTGATAGATATTTTCCGGTTAAATCATTCAATAAGCGATAATAATGCTTACCATCTTGATCTCCCGCATAAATAAAGGTCCACCATTGATTGGCGGTATCTTCGTCAGCCCCCTTGTAAATAACGTTTTGAGTGGTAGCGCCGTTATCGGAAGTGGTTGCATCATATTTACCGGTCGTATCGAATTGCCGGTCTCTTGCTTCAACTAATTGATCGTCCATGTAGCCATTGGGGTCGGTTCCACGGGAGATTAATTTATAACTATAGGGAGGCAATATATCATTGTCAGTGTCATATACAACTGCAGTGCCATTTTTCACTTGATTAAAATCAACACCACTAACACCAATGTTATAAGATGCATCGTTTTCTAATTGACCAACTTTGATCGTCCCTGAAAACCAAATGAATCGATCATTATAACCAACTTCAGGTGTATCGCTGCTCATATTAAATGCAGATTCTGAAAAGAATTGATACCCTTCGCCTACTGGCTGAACTTTGGTGTCTTTAGTTTGGGCGGTAATTTCCGGCATTGAAACTTTTCCGGTATGATACCAAAACTCCAATTCGGTTCGGATCCTGATGTAGCCGGTACCAGTTACCTCGATGTTTTCACCGGGATGCATTAAATCACCGAGCGTTCCTGCTACAAACCCTTTTCTGAAAGGAACATACTGACCGCCAGTCACCTTCATTCCATTTTCTGGGCGTTGCTTTAGCGTCGGTTTGGTTAAAATCTGAATGTTAGTGTCGGGATTTAGTGCGGCAGCAGTAGACTGCGCTTCGACAGCATTCGCATATGTAATGCCAGTAGTTGAGATAATCGCTGTTCCTGTGAGAACAACAGCTGAACACAATAGTAATGAGTGCATCAATTTCATTGAAAAAAGCCTCCAAGCTTTGCATTTAATTAATACCATGTATTGTTTACCTGTAGATAATATACATGGATACTCTAAGATCGGTCAAGTTATGAATGGACGAAGTAATCAACAAGTCGTAAATAATCACTAAATATGCAGAAGTAAATCGTTAGGGTTGCGCTATCGAAGTTAAAACGGCGTCTTAAATAATTATTTTGTGAAATGGTCCTTTTTATATCGTGGGTTCTCCTGTTTCCGGACCCGGGATTTTGGTGTTTTACGTATTCATACTAAAAAAGTTCCAATCACTAGGTGACTAGAACTTTTAAATTTGAATTTATCAACTAAATATCTTTAACTAAAATATAAACAAAAGCTTCGAGATGTGTCAGCTGATCACTTTACGTAAGCATCCTTATAGTTGTAATTTGGTCCGGCAGTATTATAAATTACATCTTTGACTTTCGGGTTAATCAACCATTTTTCGCCTGATTGATAAAGCGGGACAATCGCTTGGTCCTTTAAAGCCAGATTTTGGGCAGCAATCATGTCGTTCCAGCGGGCTTGTGGCTTGGCAGCGTCCTGACCGTTACTTTTGGCAATCAATTTATCATAGGCGGTGTTTTGCCATTTGGAAATGTTGCTGGGGTTCTTTGAAGTCAAAATGTTTAGGAAAGTGACCGGATCGGAGTAGTCGGCAAACCAGTCCGCAACGGTTACTTGGAATTGTTGATCTGCTTGGCGTGAGAGGACCACTCTGGCGGGGATATTGTTTAGAGAGACTTTCAAGCCTGGCAGTTTTTCCAGTGCGCTTTGCAGGTATTCCGTCAACTGCTTGGTTGCGTAGTCATCCCCAGCCATTAACGTAAAGCTTAACGATTTGCGGCCTTCCTCAGCCAAGCCCTGTTTGAATAATTGCTTGGCCTTTGGCAAGTTGTAAGACATTGACGCCGGAATAGTCGTCTCACTGGTAAAGTCTTTGCCGGTCGTTGGCGAAACCGCCAAGCCTTTTGATACAAAGTTGGTATTTTGAATGGCACCGCCACCGACCACTTTATTAACCATGACCTTTCGATTAATAGCCATTGAAATGGCTTGCCGGATCTTTAAGTTAGCGAAGACTTTTTTCTTTTGATTGAAGGCAATGTAGTAGCTGGATGACTGCTTTCGAGTGACGATATTCTTATTTTTACTGTATTGTTTGGCCTGATCATTTGAGAGGCCGTTCATATCGAGCTTCTTTTGATTATAGAGATTCAAGCCGGTTGTTGGGTCCTTGATTACGCTGTATTTAACCTGATCCAGCTTGACGTGCTTTTTATCCCAATAATAAGGGTTTTTCTTTAGTGTCCAGGAAAGATTGCTGCCGGTCCATTTGGTTAAGGTAAACGGTCCGTTGTAGACTTGCCGATTGGCTGAAGTTCCATAGCGGCTGCCGTACTTTTGAACGGCTTTGGCATCTTGCGGGAAGAAGACCGGAAAGCCCATCAGTAGTTTGAAGAATGGCAAGCGATTTTCGAGGGTAACGGTAAGCTTATATTTGCCGTTGGCCTTAATTCCCAGAGAAGAAACCGGGGCCTTACTATTTTGAATTTTATCAGCGTTCTTAATTCCCGAGAAAAGGTAACCATACTGTGAAGAGGTCTTAGGGTTTAAAGTCCGCCGCCAGGAATAAACGAAATCCTGAGCGGTAACCGGATCACCGTTACTCCATTTGGCATTTTTTCTGAGATTAAACGTATAAGTTTTGCCATCTTTGGATTCAGTATAGCTTTTAGCGATTCCTGGTTCGATTTTACTGTTTTTACCCAACCGGAAAAGCCCCTCATCAACGTTGTTTAAAACGGTGAAACTGTTGAGGGCCGTTGTTTTCGATAGATCAACCGAGGTCAGCTCGGAATCAATTGACGTTCGAATGATCTGTTTGTTGGCACTTTGTTTGGCCTTGCCACAGCCGACCAGAATTAGTGACACGCCGGTGACACTTAATAATAAAGAAACCTGCTTCCATGCACGCATAAAATACCCTCCCGAATTGTGTTCATGACTATTCATTATATTTTAATTAAAAAACTCCAAAAAGTAATACTTAAATGTCAGAACATATCACATTTAAACTCATTATACTTTAATTAAAATTTAATGCAATTCTTTTTTAAGCCTCGATTTGGTCAGCTTAAAGTGGTTAACAAAAATAGCAGCCAACTTATCAGCACTAAAGGTGATAAGTTGACCACTATATCAATGGTGCGTAAGTATTTTTGAAACCTGGTCACAGAAATCGATTCAGTAGAATAAAGCCGAGATAAAGGACCCCCAACGCGAAAATAATGACGTGCAGTCGGTTGGTAAGCTTTAAGAAATATGAGTTGGCGTAATTTTTATTAAAGAACGTATGAAACCAGCTTAACGGCAGCAATGTCAATAAGAATCCGTAAATCAAACTATCATCGAAAGAACCGTATAACAAGGCTAATGGTGCGCAACCGAGCATGAGCGCGCTGCCGATTAAATACATGACTGCAAATTTGGTCATGAACTTTGGGCTGATCAAGCGCTGTTTTAATTTGGAATTCATCAAGGATTATCCATCTCCATTCGAAATGTCTACACTGGCATTATAACAAGTCGGACCTGGTAAAACCACGTTGTCGATAGAAAATCTAAATTTTATCTGGCACAAAAATATGATACCCTGTCAGTATGGATAAAGAAAGTAGGGATAACTTGATACAGACACGTTGGTCCTGGCAACAATTATTACTTGTCGCTGTCGGCTTATTCGCATTATTATTCGGCGTAGATTTTGTTTCTAAGGGGCTTTTGTTTCCCGGTCATGGGACGACTGTTATTTATATCCGAGCGGTCATTCGATTTACATATGCATTGATTGCGGCCGGAATTGTTTATTATGGTCTTGGCGGTACAAAGCTTTTAAAGCGCCCGACGCCATTGAACGTTTTTTTGAAAACAATGATTACCATTATTGGGGTGCTGTTGGTGTTGTTACTGGTCCTAAGTAATTTTCCATACCGACTGGTCGCAATGGTTCATTCAAAATTTTTCATTGCCGACACCTTGGTCGCGTTATCAGCAGGTATCTTCGAAGAATTTACCTGTCGGGGCTTGCTGCTGTCGGCCTTTGCGGATGCTTTTCGGCTGAGTCGGCATCGTTATACTTGGGCAGCCGTGACTTCCGGAGCCTGCTTCGGTTTGCTTCACTTATTCAACATTCTGGCCGGCCAAGGTGTTAAAGCGACTATCCAGCAGGCAATTTATGCCTTTGTTTTGGGCATCTTGTTTGTCGCGGTCCGACTGACAACCAATTCGTTAATTTGGGTGATTGTAATTCATTTCTTCATTGACTGGCAGCAGGCGATTTTCTCACATGTAGTGGCCGGCAGTAGCCCGTGGCCAGCGTTCTTGATTGTTTGGACACCGCTTCTGCTGATCGGATTGGCATACGTGATTGGTTTTGATCGAAATATATGGCGGCATTCCGGGTTGACATTTCTTTGAAAATCAGCACAGTAAATGGCATTATTAGCAGGGATGCCGGCGAATAATGCCGTGCAAGGGAAGCTGAATGAATTGAAAGACTTTATTATTAAATCAACACCAACTATTTTGGCACTATTTTGGCTTCTTTATATTACGACGTCATTTCACGCATTTGATAAAACTTTCTTGATAATGGTTGTGGCGACAGGCTATATCTTGAGTATCTGGTTGACAATGCTTTTTGAAAAATATAAATGAGGTGCTAAAAACAATCAGATTTTAATTTGGTTGAATCTATTGATTGGGGAAATTTTGTAAAAACCACATCTTAATATTACGGTTACAAAAAACGCGTCCAGGTTATGGTCGCGTTTTTTGACTTAGTTAAACTTTAATTTCACCAGTATCCCAATAGTTTGGTTAATTTTTGCCCGGTTGATATCCCGACTGGATAATTTATTGGTGAAACCGGCAAATGAACCGTTACCTTTCTTGGAAGTTGTCCAAGTGTACTTAATGCTACTAGAACTATCGCCTGATTGCGCGTACATAATATCATCCAAATACGGTGTGTGATCCAAACCTAAGCTGTGACCCAATTCGTGGGTAATCGTGGCCTCCCAGAAACCACGGTAATATTTGACATAGGCAGCTTTATCAGCGGCTGTTTTAGGCTTGGTTACTTTTTTACCACTAACCGCTTGTAAAACGGTCAAAATGTAACTGTCACTATTGAAATGGGACTTATTGACCCACAGTTTGTTGGTCTTGTAGAGGCCGTCCCATAAACTATGGTCTTTACCACCAGTTCCAAAGCCGACTCGAATCGTGTAGTTATTGCTGGTTCCGGTTTTAAAGACGGTTCTGCCCAATGCATGGTTCCAAGTTTTCATCGAAACGGCCAGGTATTTTCGAAGTGTTGGCGAAGCTGTGTATACCAGCGCCTGATGATGATTAAAAACAGATGATGGACTCATTTTGTCGACGTTGTAGTCCTTGTTAAAAGTTGCTTTGTACTGCTGGTAAGTTGTTTTTGAAAAAGCACGAACGCTACTGGTTGGATTTAGATCAGGGGTCTTTTTAATTTGTGAAATCACCGTAGCTTTCGTGGCTGTTTTGGCGTATGCCGGTGATTGAAAGGCGGCGCCAAAAGTAATTGGCAGTGCGGCGGCGATTGTCAGGGATGCCAGTAACCCGGCAAGCAAATGTTTTTTAGTCATTTTTATTAAATGCTCCTTGCATAAAATCCATTATAAGTTAGTCGAATCATAACACTATCAGAGAGGCGGTTCAAGAAAGGTTGACCAAAACATTGGCGAATTCAATTTTTAAATTGGTAGTGTTGTCTATAATCCCACAAATGGACAGTTTTACATCACAAATAGAGCTGGTAGCGCTTTCTTTATTTGGCTAAGATTAGAAGCATACCACGTAGGATTAGTGGAAATGGAAAAAGAACCGGTTGGCAGCCGGGAATGATGCTGGAGGAAACCAATATGGAAAAAAGTGTTGCAGTAAAGCCTGCTTCGGGTAAAACAGCAGTTTCGAGAATTTCATATGCATTTGGTGCATTTGGAAATGATATGTTTTACGGGGCGCTATCAACATATTTTATTATGTTTATCACGACCCATTTATTTAATACCGGCAACAAGGCTCAAAACAATCAAATGATTGTCTATATTACGATGATTATTACGGTATTAAGAATTGTTGAATTGTTTATTGACCCATTTATCGGTAATTTGATTGATCGAACCAAAACCAGATTTGGGCAATTTAAACCGTGGGTTGTTGTTGGGGGAACGATTACTTCAATCATTCTACTGGTTCTATTTACGAATTTAGGCGGTATTAACCGAACAAATCCGATTTTATATTTAACTATTTTTGCTATTTTATATATTACAATGGATATCTTTTATTCTTTTAAAGACGTTGCTTTTTGGTCAATGATTCCCGCCTTGTCGTTAAGTTCTCATGAACGGGAACGGACTGCTTCTTCTGCACGTATTGGCTCAACATTGGGCGGTGGCCTGGTTGGGGTGATTGTCATGCCGCTGGTTTTATTCTTTTCATTAAATAAAGCAGGCGGTACCGGTGATGCCCGCGGTTGGTTCAGCTTTGCGTTAATGGTCGCAATTGTTGGAATTGTGACAGCACTGGCCGTTGGTTTTGGAACGCATGAAGTGCAGTCTGATATTCGAAAAAACAAAGAAAATACGGTTGGCTTTAAGCAGATTATCGGCGCATTGACAAAAAATGATCAGTTGATGTGGATTGCACTAACCTATGGTATTTATGCGATTGGAATCAACATTTTAAATTCATTGGTGCTTTATTACTTTACGTTTATTATGGGGGCATCAACCAAATTTTCGATTTTTCAAATGTTAAATATCGTTGTTAGCTTGATTTCGGTATCCATTTTTCCAAAGTTGGTTGATAAGTTCAACCGACGGAATGTCTTTGCAGTATGTATTGCATTAATGCTTAGCGGTATTCTGCTGTTCACCTTTGCTGGAAAATCCTTCTTGTTGGTCTTAATAGCCGCTGAATTGTTCCAGGTCCCGCAAGCTGTGATTTTTCTGGTTGTTCTAATGATTATTTCGGATTCTGTAGAATACGGCCAATGGAAGCTTGGCCATCGGGATGAATCGCTGACATTATCGGTGCGGCCATTGCTTGATAAATTAGGTGGGGCCGTTTCAAACGGGGTTGTTGGGCAAATCGCCGTATTAGCGGGAATGACAACCGGCGCCACTGCCGCTTCGATTACTGGCCATGGGGTTTTTGTTTTTAAATTAATGATGTTTGCTGTTCCGGCAGTGTTTTTACTGATTGCATTGACAATCTTTTGGAAAAAATCGACATTAACTGAAAAGCGGCATGCGGAAATTGTCAATGAATTGGAGAAAACGTGGGGAAAAGAAGTCTTAGTTGACGAAGCAGTTAAAGCGGATGCGACTTCGATTCAGATTACCTCGCCGGTTGCTGGGAGTTTGATTTCCTTAAAGGATGTTTCCGATCAGACATTTGCATCTGGTCAGGCAGGAAACGGGTTCGCTGTTAAGCCCAGTGATGGTCGAATATTGGCACCCTTTGATGCGACCGTCGCCCAAGTTTTTTCAACCCGGCATGCTGTTGGCTTAGTTGGTGATAACGGTGTGGCCCTGTTAATTCATATTGGAATTGGCACGGTGGCGATGCGGGGAACCGGTTTTACTTCAGTTCTGGAAAAAGGCCAGCGGGTTAAAAAAGGCACTGAATTAATTGAATTTTGGCAACCGGCAATTCAAAAAGCCGGACTGGACGATACGGTAATCGTAACGGTGACAAACTCAGATCAGTTTAAAGATTTTAAACTGATTGAACCGATTGGCAAAACCGTAACCGCGAATAACCAGGCAGTCATGCAAATCACTGCCGGCAATCAGGATGCGAAACCAACTAATGATGAGAAGTAGTTAAAATGGAGGAATTGACAATGACAAAAGCTAATAATCACTCACGCAAGGTAAGTGATCCTTTAATAACCTTTGATCAGGAAAACCGGGTCTTTCACTTACACAATCAGTATATTTCTTATCTGTTGGCCATTGATGAGGGTGGGATTATGAGCCACCTTTACTTTGGTCGGGCGGTTAGACATTATCATGGTCAGCGGCAAAGTCCCAGACTTGACCGCGGGTTTTCCGGGAACCTCCCCGGGACAACTGATCGGACTTACTCCCTGGATTCGTTATTGCGAGAATACAGTGGGCAGGGGGATGGTGACTTTCGAACGCCGGCCTTAATTGTTCGACAGGCGGACGGATCCCGATCGGTTTTCCTGACGTACCAATCTTATCAAATCATTGCCGGAAAGCCACGCCTTAAGGGCCTGCCGGCAGCTTATGTTAAGGACGATGAAGAAGCCCAGACGTTGATCATAACGCTTGTTGATCAACTGACATCCTTGGAAGTGGCGTTAACCTATACGATTTATCGGGATCGAAAAGTGATTGCCCGCTCCGTAAAAATAAAAAATGCTGGCCAGACAACGGTTCATTTAGAAAAAGCAGCGTCTTTGCAAATTGATTTTCATAATCGAACGTTGGATGTTATTTCACTACCCGGCGCTCATGTCAATGAACGCCATGAACAACGTGAAAAGGTTGGCTTTGGTTCAAAGGTGTTTTCAAGCTCTCGAGGAACTACCAGCCATCAGATGAACTCGTTTATTGCTTTGTGTGAGCCCAAGACGGATGAATTTCATGGTGAGGTGTACGGCTTTAATTTTGTTTATTCCGGAAATCACAAGGAATCAGTTGAAAGAGATCAATTTAAGCAAACCCGGCTGACGGTAGGGATCAATGACGATCAATTTGACTGGCAGTTGGGGCCAGATGAAAGTTTCCAAACGCCTGAAGTTTTGTTAGCGTACTCTGACCACGGCTTAAATGATTTGAGTCAGACTTATCATCATTTATTAAGGGAACGGGTTAGCCGCGGTAAAAACCAATTCCGTCAGCGGCCGATTGTGATTAATAATTGGGAAGCTACTTTCTTTGATTTCAATGAATTAAAATTAAAAAAGATTGTAGATGAGGCTAAAAACGTTGGCATTGAAATGTTTGTCTTAGATGATGGCTGGTTTGGCCATCGTGACAACGATGATTCATCTTTGGGAGACTGGCGGGTCTTTAAGAAGAAGTTTCCTCATGGCCTGAAAAAATTTTCTGATTATGTTCATCAACAGGGGATGAAAATGGGAATTTGGTTTGAACCGGAAATGATTTCTTATGATTCTGACTTATATCGCCAGCATCCGGACTATATGCTAAGGGTACCTGATAGAGAACCAACCCCTTCTCGTGATCAATATGTGTTGGATATGGGGCGCCAGGCGGTTCGCGACAATCTCTTTAATCAGATGAAACAGGTTTTAAAGGATGCGGATATCGACTATGTAAAATGGGACATGAACCGCCATATTACTGATGTATACTCATCGGTTTTGCCGCCACAGCAACAGGGCGAAACCCTCCATCGATATGTTTTGGGGCTTTATGAGTTATTGGAACGATTAACCAGTGAATTTCCGGACATTCTCTGGGAAGGCTGTTCTGGTGGCGGTGGCAGAATTGATGCCGGTATGATGTACTATATGCCACAATCCTGGACAAGTGATAATACGGATGCAATTGCCCGGTTAACAATTCAATATGGGACTTCTTTGGCTTACCCGATTTCGTCAATGACTGCCCATGTTTCTGAATCACCCAACCAGCAAACCGGCCGGGCAACACCGCTTCAAACCCGAGCTGATGTTGCTATGAGTGGGGTCTTCGGTTATGAGCTTGATCTAACTAAAATGTCGGCTGCTGAAAAAGCAGCAATTGCCAAACAGGTCGCTACCTACAAGGCAATTCGACCAATTATTCAATTTGGCGATTTCATTCGGCTGATCAATCCAAGTCAGGGGAATCGGTGCGCATGGCTGTTTGTGACGGCAGATAAAAGTGAGGCGGTTGTCTTTTCGTTTCAAGTCTTATCATCAGCGCAACCCGCCTTTAATGTGTTAAAATTAGCAGGATTAAACGGTAATTGGGATTATCAAAACATTGCTACCGGAAAAGTTATTGGTGGTGATGAACTAATGAATACCGGTTTTTACGAAACAATTGATAAATTTGACTTTAGTTCACATATGTATCATTTCAAAGCCGTCAGTGACTAACAGTCAACAAGGTATTTCAGAAATTATAAAGGGGAAAACGGACATGGAAAACGCGCACGCAATTTCTTTAAAATTATATTCAGACCAACCATTGTCGCTTTCCTGTGCGGGAATTTCCCAGACATTTCCCAAACATCAATACGGTCCTGCTGTTCGAAGTTACTTTGTGGTGCATTACATTCTCAAGGGTAAGGGCACTTTCTTAGTGGATGGTGTGACATATTCACTGCACGCCGGTCAGGGATTTTTAATTACGCCGAATGTGCAAACCTTTTATATTGCGGACGAAAAGGACCCCTGGAAATATCTTTGGTTGGGCTTTGGCGGCCAAAATGCGCCACAGGTGATTTCTTCAGCGGGATTAACTCAGGAAGAGCCGGTCTTTGAGGCCGCAAAATTCAGTCGGTTGCTTTATCAGTATACTGAAAATATTATTGACCATGCTAAAGATAACGTCGTTGATAATATGGCAAGAATCGGTAATTTGTACCAATTCTTTAGCTGTGTAGCAGCTTCAAATAAAGAAACGCTGCCAACGCTGATTTTGAATCCTTACGTTAATAAGGCAGTTGCTTATATTCAGGCACACATTGCCGAAACGTTAACGGTTGAAGCGCTGGCTGACTTGGTTGGATTGGATCGAAGTTATTTTACTGCCAAGTTTAAGGAAGTCACTGGGATGTCGCCGGCAAAGTATATTCAAAATTTTCGGCTGACTATGGCTCGGCATTACTTAGAGTCTTCTGCCTTGTCGGTTGAAGAGATTGCTGAAAAATGTGGTTATCAACGGCCGGAATCGTTGACAAAAGTATTCAAAAAGCACTATGGCACATCACTGGTGTCATTTCGAAAGCAAGCCACGTAAGCAAGAAGTGTTTAAGTAGTTTTTTGACTAGTGGGTGATTCAAAACTAATCGAAAAACTGATTATAAAACCGCTCAAACGAGTATTTAAGATACTTGTCTGGGCGGTTTTTGGGATGAAAATAATCAAATACTTGAGAATTTGGCCGGCTCGTTTTAGTAACTATTATTTTTACATATTTTCAAGAATGGATGTCGTTAATATATGAGGGCAAGAACAAGTTGCACCATAATTTTTATAAATCCAGCACCATATTATACCAAACTTCATCTGCATGATCGGAATCAGCTATTCCCTCGTTTTTGTAGCCGTGGTCCTCGTAGAAAGGAATCAATTTCTTTAAGCATGTCAGGCTAATGGCAGTCCGCCCCTGGTTCTTAGCCACCTTGGCCAGTTTATCCAACAATTGGCCGGCAATGCCGTGATGCTGATAGGCGGGATCAACAACCAAACTAAGGACGGTTTGATAACTTTCGTTTGGATTGTTTGGCGTCGCTTTTTCATATAATTCGTCGGTTAAATAGCGTTGATTAAAGGAAGGGCCTACAATGTAGCCGACAATTTGGCCTTGATCATTTTTGGCAACGATGAATGTATCCGGGTACAGCCGGATTCGGTCTTTCATAGCTTTGGTAGTAGCAGCCTCAGCGTCTGAAAAGCCGGTATGTTCAATCCGCATGATGTCGGATAGTGCTTGTGGTTGGGCGTGATCGAAAGTGATCTTCATTTTAAATCTCCTGTCTATTTGATTGTTTGTTTTCATTTTAGCGGATGATGGTAAAATTTTCTATGTAAAGTATTTTGAGAGAAGGGATGCGGATTTTATGAATCACGAAACAAATCAAGTCGGTGAAAGCCCGATTCGAAACAAGCGGTGGTTGATTATGACCGCCGTTTTTATCGCGACTTTTATGACGTCGGTGGAAGTCACCATCGTCACAACCGCGCTGCCGTCAATTATCAGTGAATTACACGGTTTAGCTTTTCAAAGTTGGATTATGAGTGCGTATTTATTGACGACGGCAATTACAACACCGATTTATGGTAAATTGGCTGATATGATGGGACGCCGGAATATTTTTCAGTGGGGCGTCATAGTCTTTACATTGGGATCACTGTTGAGTGGCTTGTCACCGTCAATTTTACTGCTGATTATATCACGGGCGCTTCAGGGAATCGGTGCCGGCGCGGTGATGCCACTAACGTTTACGATTATCGCGGATAACTTTAGTTTTAAGGAACGGGCTAATGTGCTGGCTTTCAATAACACGGCTTGGGGGCTTTCGGCATTGGTTGGCCCGTTGATCGGTGGCTTTCTGGTTGATCGATTATCCTGGCACTGGGTTTTCTTTGTCAATGTGCCGCTGGGAATTGGCGTCATGCTGCTGGTTTGGTTCGGCTATCATGAGAAAGTGCGTTTACGAAAGCAATTGACAATTGATTGGTGGGGGATTGTTTGGCTGGCAGTTTGTTTAGTGGGATTGTTATTGGCCATTCAGGTTCTGGACAGGCAACCGTTCTTGGCCGTTGGTCTTTTGCTGATTGCCGTCATCAGCTTGTGGCTGCTGGTTAGACAGGAACGCCGGTTTGAAAATCCGCTGTTGTCGCCAAAAATGTTTCATTCGGCCACGTTCAGCATTCAAATTATTACGGCCACAGTTTTAAGCGGGGTCTTAATCGGTTATCAGGTTTACTTTCCGATTTGGCTTCAATCATTATATCGGGTTTCAGCAACCACAGCCGGTCTGGTAGTTACTTCGAGTTCAATTATGTGGCTGATTGCGTCATTTCTGGTCGGCACGTTGATTGCTAAATATGTGCCCAAATGGATCGCCATTGTCCTGATTGTCGTCATGTTATTGGGATACGTTGAGCTGGTCTTTGCCGGTAGTTCGTTTCCGGTTTGGGCATTCTACGTGATTGCCATGATTAACGGAACTGGCATGGGAATTGTCATTAGTATGAATACGGTGCTCAGTCAGCACTTGGTACCGGCTGGGATGGTTGGCTCGGCGACCTCCATTTTGACGCTGGGGCGTTCACTGGGCCAAACGGTTATGGCTGGCGTTTACGGTGCAATTTTAAACTTGGTGATTCGGCTTAACCTGCATGGTGGCATTTCCTTTTCACAGGTTAATAATGTTATTAGTTCCGCGCATTCTCAGTCAGTTGCCAATTCTGCGTTGGTAGATCCAATTGTCTTAACGGCTTTACATGCGGTTTTTACCTGTGTCGTGGTGATATTGGTAATTGTTTTGTTGATTAATTGGTTGGACCCAAATAAAAAGGTGATCAATTAAAGCCGAGCCGCTGCTGAATTATCGGATTAAAACTTAATTATGACAATTTGATGAATGGGGTTGCCTTATTGGTTGATTTGGCATAATATGCTTCATATTAAATCCTGAGGGATTGCTTGGAGGCTCTGACAATGAATAAGCAACTGGAACATATTTCACTCGCCGGGATGTTGGTTACTTTAGGCATTGTTTATGGCGATATCGGCACATCACCATTATATGTAATGAACGCTTTAATTGGTGATGCCGGTAGAATGGGCAACATTTCACCGAATTACGTCATTGGCTCAATTTCATTGATTTTTTGGACGTTGATGATTATCACGACTTTGAAATATGTTGTGATTGCCATGCAAGCCGATAACAACCATGAAGGCGGCATTTTTGCGTTGTACGCGTTGGTTCGGAAAAATGCCAAGTGGTTGATTTTTCCGGCGTTAATTGGTGGCGCGGCGATCCTTGCTGATGGCACCTTAACGCCTGCCGTAACGGTGACCTCGGCGATTGAAGGTCTAAAAAATCAGCAAATCGGCCCGATAACATTTGGTAATTCTCAGCATGATGTTTTATTGATAACCACGGCTGTTTTACTGATTTTATTTGTGATTCAGCGATTTGGTACCGGCGCAATTGGTAAATCTTTTGGGCCGGTGATGGTTTTGTGGTTCGGTTTCCTGGCCGTTTTTGGTGTCATCAACTTGTTGGACTATCCGGTTATCTTGAAGGCGTTATCGCCGTACTATGCGATTGAAATTTTATTCAGCCCCGCGAACAAAGTGGGCATCTTTATTCTCGGCAGTATTTTCCTGGCAACGACCGGGGCCGAAGCCTTATATTCAGATATGGGACATGTCGGTAAGAAAAATGTTTACGCCACTTGGCCATTGGTATACGGTGCCTTGTTTTTAAATTATTTGGGGCAGGGGGCCTGGGTGATTAATCACGCCAATGATGCTGCTTATCGGAATTTATCCGATTTGAACCCGTTTTATGAGATGCTGCCGGGGCACTGGCGATTATTTGGCATTATCGTAGCGACGTTGGCTGCTATTATTGCTTCGCAAGCGTTGATTACCGGGTCTTACACGCTGGTTGACGAGGCAATTGGTTTGAAGTTTTTGCCAAGGTTAATTGTTAAGCATCCCAGCAACGTCAAAAATCAGATATATATATCAAATGTTAATTGGATTTTGTGTATTGTAACGTTGAGTGTTGTCTGGTATTTTGAAAGTTCACAAAAAATGGAGGCAGCTTATGGCTTGGCAATTACCATAACGATGCTGATGACGACCATTTTGCTTTATGAATTTTTGAAAAGTCGAGTTCACCAAGGCTTGGCGCTGGCAACAGCGTTGTTTTTTGGCATGATTGAAGCAGTTTTTCTGATTGCTAGTCTGGTTAAGTTTGTCCATGGCGGCTATGTGACGCTGGCCATCATGCTGGCAATTCTATATGTTATGTGGGTTTGGTATTTCGGCAATAAACGCCGTGAACATTATGAACGGGAAAGCGAGTATGTGTCGCTTATGGATTATCGGGATCAGCTCCAGGAATTGAGCAAGGATGAAACAGTGCCGATGTTTACGACGAATCTGGTTTACATGACCAAAATTAAAGGTGATTACCAGATTAAGCGAAGTACCATGTATTCCATTTTGGATCAGGAACCTAAACGAGCCAAAGTTTATTGGTTCGTGACCGTTAATGAAACCAACGTGCCATATGAAAGCAACTATACGGTTAACATGTTGGGGACTAATAACATCGTTAACATTCAGCTGTATTTGGGCTTTCGTAAGTCGCAGTCCGTCAGTGTCTATCTCCACCAGATTGTGGACCACTTAGTTGACCAGGGCGTTTTGGAGCCGCAGGTGCCGAAGTATTCAACTCAGCGACACCGTAAAGTCGGTGACTTTAAGTTTGTGATTATCAATGAACAGCCTGCCGATTTAGTTGCCAATGATCAATTAAGCGCCTTGGATAAACGATTGATTGGCGGTCGAATCTACCTGCAAAACATTACCGCATCACCAACTTCCTGGTATGGGTTGGAGTTTAGCAATGTGGTGGAGGAAAGCTCGCCATTGTTTATTGTCCAAGAAAAGGACCAATATTTGGTTCAGCGAAAGATATATCATTATGTTGCGGATGATGAAGAGAAACGACACTCATTAAATTGAAAAATAATTTAAGGGTAATCTTACTGACAATTTCTGGTAATTATTTTAAGCGGATCGATCAGTTATTTCACTTGAAAAAGTTTGAACGAAAAATTAGCTAATAAAAAACACTGACTGGAGATAAACCTCGAGTCAGTATTTTTGGCTTAATTTTAGTTAATGATTATTCGTTAACAGCATCCGGTACGCCGGCAACCGTCTTGAAAACGTCGGCCAAAGAAGTGTGCATGTCAGCAAACTTCTTGTGGAGAATAAATTAACGGAATTGCTCAATTGAAAGCTTTTCAGCATCTTTAAACGGCATTGGGCTGACTCCGATATTGCCTGTCGTGTTAATGCCAGTTGTCAGGGTGATGATGAGCCCTTGCTTGCTGTCCAAACGAACCGTGTAATATTCATAATAAGATGAATTTTCGTAATTGCCGGTTAATTCTTCATGTTTTGCGAATTAATCAGTAATAAAGTTCTTGAAATCTTCTTTTGAGTTCAGTGCTGCTTTTCAATCAGTTGGGTTTGTCATAATATAGTGCTTCCTTACTCAAATAAAATCGGCTTTTTAAGTTAATTGACAACGTTAGCCGGGTGCCCGGACAGGAAGGCCTTTAAGTTTTCGATGGTCATTTTTAACAGGTCGGTTCTGGTTTCAAAAGCGGCCCAGGCAATGTGTGGTGTCAAATAACAATTGGGCGCGTTTAAAAGTGGACTGGTATTGGGGATGGGTTCTTTTGCGGCAACATCGACAGCAGCTGCCCGAATCTTGCCGCTTTTTAAAGCATTGGCCAGATCGGCTTCATTAACCAGCTTACCGCGGGCAGTATTTAATAAAATAACACCGGGTTTCATTTCGTTGATTGTTTCTTTTCGAATCAAATTGGTTGTTTCGGGGGTCAGTCGGACGTGAAGGCTGATAATATCGGCCGTTTTCAGTAGCGTTGTTAAACTAACCTGCTGAATTGTTTTTGGCGAGTGTGCAGTTGGCCGATGATTATAGAAAATAACGTTCATTGAAAAAGCCCGAGCAATTTCAGCAACTCTTTGGGCTATTCGGCCGTAACCAATTAGGCCCAGTGTTTTACCCTTCAACGCAATTAAGGGCTTTTGCCAAAAAGTGAAATCGGGACTGGCTGCCCATCGCCCTTCGTGGACCAATTGATTATGGCGGCCAACTTGGTTGGCGATTTCCAAAAGCAAAGCAAAGGTGGCTTGGGCAACGGCATCAGTTGCGTAAACGGGAATGTTGGTTACTGGAATATTTCTTTTTGCCGCGGCTTGTGTGTCAACCACGTCGTAGCCGTCTCCCATCACGCCAATGTACTTAAGATTGGGCGCCTGTTGAATAATTTCGGCCGTTAATGGAGTTTTATGAGTAATCACGATTTCGGCATTTTCAATCCGGTTTAAGATTTCTTGAGAATCGTCAACTGGTGTCCGGGCATACAGGTGGCATTCACCTAATGCTTTTAAGGGCTGCCAATTCAGATCGTTGTTCAATGCATAGCCATCTAACAAAACAATTTTCATTAACGCTATCCTCTCTTTCAAGATACTGTGGTTGTGATGTAAGGAATACGTTCATTGTGAACCAGTATTGCTGATACGGCAACAGAATTCTTTTAATTATTGATCGATAAAATGATTCAAGCCTATATATCTGAAAACAAGTTGTTTGTTACTCAGGTGAGGTATTAAAATTTGATATAGAAGAATAGCTTTGTTTTTGCGTATTAACAAAAAAGTTATGCACTTAACGTAGGAAACATTAAACGCATAACTTTTATTTTTAGTATTTTAATTTTGGTAATTAAAAAAATTAATCGTTAACCACTAGAACTTGGACATTGGCATTTCGAACGACATAGGCTGTAGTAGACCCCATAATAAACCGATCAACGGCGCCACAGCAACAGCCTTGTGAATTAATTTTACTAACTTTCACCAAAAATGTATCATATCTTTAACAACTAAAATAAGAGAGGGGTCGTAACGATGGCGAAAGGTTATGTTGCCAAGATCCGGTCACTGGTTGGGCATACACCGATCATTATGAACACTGCTGGTGGGATTTTGTTAAATAGTAACGGACAGGTCTTATTAAATTTGCGAACCGATACGCATAATTGGAGCTTGCCAGGCGGTTATTTGGAATATGGTGAAACTTACGCGCAGGCATGCGTTCGAGAATACAAAGAAGATAGCGGGATTGATGTTGAGATTGTGAACCTGTTAAAAATCTTTGATCAGGGTGAGACCCGTTATCCTAATGGGGATATCGCGCAAACGATTACTGCACTTTATCATGTAAGACAAATTGGCGGTCAGCCATTGCAGGCTAAAACTGATGAGACGGTTCGAGTAGCCTATTTTGATTTTGATGACTTACCACCACTGCTGAATCAGCAAACCGCCGACATGTTGGCATATGCGAACCAAAAATTAACGAAATAAGGAGATTTGAAATGAGTAAAAAAGTAATTGTTCCCAAAACCTTATCGCAGGCGGGAAAGGACTATTTAACCGATCGGGGAATTGAATTAATTGAAGTTGATGGGCATTCAACCAGCAGTTTGCTTGCACACGGACGAGATGCGGATGGCATGATTATTTTTCTTAATCATATTGGCGAAGCGGTCCTCTCCCAGCTGCCAAAGCTGAAGATAATTGCCCGTCATGGGGTTGGTTATGATAACGTTGACTTGGCTGCAAGTGCCAAGCATGGTGTGTGGGTGACCAATACGCCGAATGCAAACGCGGCAACCGTTGCCGAGACAACCTTAGCTGAAATCTTTGATCTTTCCAAGAACTTGACTAAAATTTCAATGGAGATGCGTGAGGGAAACAGCACCTATTCGCAATCCCATCTGGGCTTTGATTTAGCTGGGAAAACGTTGGGGATTATTGGTTACGGTCACATTGGTCAACAGGTTGCCAAAAAGGCCAGTGCTTTGGACATGGAAATTCTGATTTATAATCGTTCGCAAAAGCAGTCACCCTACGGTAAATTTGTTGATTTAACAACCCTGCTGAAAACGGCTGACGTGGTAACCCTGCATTTGGCTGCTAATCCGCAAACCCGCCATATTATTGGTGACGAGCAGTTGGCAATGATGAAGCCGTCAAGTGTACTGGTTAATTTGAGTCGTGGCAGCTTGGTTGATACCGATGCCTTAATTGCGGCACTGACCAGCCACCGACTTGCCGGTGTCGCGTTGGACGTCTTTGAGGAGGAGCCGCTGCCAATGACTAGCAAACTGTTTCAATTTGACAATGTGTTATTAACGCCGCATATTGGCTCCAGCACTGTCGAAAGCTTTTCTCGTATGGCGGTTGATGCCGCTAGTGAGGTGGTCCGAGTGCTGGACGGTGAGAATCCGAAATGGCCGGTAAATCAGCCAAGGGACTAAAATTATTTTGGATAAGTTGATTGGAAGTGGGCCGAATGGAGAATGTCCAATATTTTGAATTTAAGAATCAGGAACGGATGACACTGCTACCGTTATTGTTAGTCGGTGATGAAGATAAAGAAAAAGTAATGGGTTATCTTAACTTAGGAAAAATTTTTGTTGCCAAAATTCAGTCTAAAATTGTTGCGGCACTCTTGATGATTTTTGATGATAAAGGGAATGCAGAAATAAAAAACATATCCGTATTGCCAAAATACCAAGGCAACGGAATTGGTACACAGTTAATTTCGTTTGTTGTAAGTAAATCTCCTAAAAGTCTTGAACAGTTAATTGTGGGGACTGGGGATGCTGATATCCAAAATATATATTTTTATTTAAAAAATGGTTTCAGATTTTACGGTATCAGGAAAAATTTTTCAAAGAATACGCGCGTCCAATAGTTTCAAATGGCATTACGTTGCAGGACATGGTTGTATTTAACCGGATTATTAATTCCTGAAAGATTAAAGCTCGGATATCGTTGTTAAATTCTTATTTATTGGCGAATTAAAATAGATCCAACAAACCGCGAACTGCCTGTCAGAATTGATTATCCTGACAGGCAGTTCGCGCTGGTTCTGGGAATAGAAATTGAATACTTAATTAGGTGGTTTAATCAACCGATTTCAAAGCACCCAGCATATCCACTCGGTTGATCTTATAAGCCATAATTGCCATGACGATAATTGAGAAGATCAGTGTCATAACCCCTGAGGTGGTGAAATTAGTCCACAGAAGTGTCAGATCAGCCATCGCGGTTTCCGGCGGCAGTGTTTGCATGATGTAATTATGCAGCCAGGCACCGCCAATGAAGCCGAGTAGGACACCTGCCAAACTTAAAATGAAGGTTTCCCGATAAACATACATCACAACTTCCATTGGATAAAAGCCAAGCACCTTAATAGTAGATAATTCACGAATTCGTTCGGAAACGTTGATGTTGGTCAACGTAAACAGCACAACGAAGGCCAGCATTGATGCGGCGACAATGATAATTAATACCAAATGGTTGAGACCTGACAGGATATTATTAATCGTTGCTTTGGCGTCATCAGACTGAATAGCCGTTATTGATGCATCTTGACGGGTCAACTCGCGGGACACCCGATCAATATTTTTGGCTGACCGATCCTTTAGCATTAGCATTTTGGCATTGTAGTTGACACTGTGGCCAAAGACTTTGTGGTAGTAAGCTGGGCTCATATAAAGCGAGTGACCGGCATACATTTCAGTAATCCCGGAGACGCTAACCCGATGCTTGTCACCATTGGCATTTTTAACCATTAAGTAATCACCGACTTTTATATGACTTAGTGTCGCAAGTTTCTGGGTGATCACAACACCGTTATCAGTCAACCGCAATGTTTTTTTCGTACTTGGATTTCTGAGTGTTACAAATTGATTGAAATTAGTTGTCGATTTAGGCACGATCATTGAAATGTTTTGATTATGATCAATCCTCTTAGGCCGAGAGGTAACGGACTCGTAGTAAACTGTTGTGTCGTGTTTAACACCGGCCAAGTCATCGACCGTTTTTAGGTAGTCAGCCTTTTTATTTTGAGCTGCATCCGGATTATAGACACCAATAACATCGTAGTGAATAATGTCTTTATATTGCGTGTCAACAATGCCGTTTAGCGAATCCCGAATACCAAAACCGGTGATCAGCAGTGCTGTACATCCCAGTACACCAAGAATGGTCATAAACATCCGCTCTTTGTAACGGGCAAGGTTTCGAATGGTTACCTTGTAGTTAAAGGAAAGGTGATTCCAAATAAACGGCATTCTTTCCAATAGCACTTTTGAACCCGACTTTGGCGGTTTGGGCAGCATTAAGACCGCTGGTTGATCCTTCAACATTAAGAAGGCCGACCAGACTGCCGGCGCGATCGTGCATAGTAATGAAATGATAATTGAAAGACTGATCCAAAAGCCGGATGGTGGTGTTTGAAAGTTGGGGATGACGAAGTTTGCGGCGTAGGCAGCGAAGATCCTCCTTGGGAGCAGGCCGGTTCCAAGCCAGGCTCCCAGTGCCGATCCTAAAAGACCGGAAGCTGTTCCATAAATCAGGAAAATCTTCAGTGTATCGAATTTCGAATAGCCCAATGCTCGTAAAGTACCGATTTCCTGTCGTTTTTCCTCGGCCATTCGAGACATAGTTGTCAAACTAACCAGAATTGCAACGGCAAAGAAAATGATTGGGAAAGTATTGGATAAGACATCGATTCGTTTGGCGTCTTCACCAAATTGATTGTAACCTTCGTTATAATCGTTTCGACTTTGAATCTGATAGGTAATAGCCGGCAGATTGGTTAGTGTTTGCCGCTGGGTGGTAAGTTTGCTTTGGGCTTTCTGGAGTTTAGCCTGGTTGGCGGCAACCTGTTTTTGAGCTGCCTTTAGCTGTGAACGCTGAACTGCCTGAGCCGACGCGGCTTTTAGCTGGTTTTTGGTTTGGCTGAGTTTCTGCTTTTGCTGATTAAGCCTGGTTTGAGCGGTATCCAGTTTGGCCAATCCGGCTGCTTTTATCTGGGCGTGTCGTTTTTTGGCCCGGTCATTTAAACGCTTTTCCGTATTATCAACGTTTTTTTGAACCTGATTTTCATACGCTGATGAGTAGCTGTTACCGTGAACGTTGTCATAACTGATGCGGGCAACGGTTGGCTGTTTGCTTGAGAAGGCGCGTCTATTAACAATCCCAAAAGTAGCTAATTGACCGGTTCCGGCTGAAGTAACTCCCAGATTTTCCTTTTTTAAATAATCGCTGGAGGTCACAAAGCCGACAACTTTGTAAGTCGTATTTTTCAGGCCTGAAATATTGGCCTTTCCTTTGTTATTGACCAGCTGAATTGTTTGGCCGATTTTATAATTACTTTTTTCACGATTGCTAAGGGCAACTTCATTAGACTCCTTTGGTAAACGGCCAGAAACAACTTTATTGGTAGACAGCTTGGTTGTGTTCGACGATAAGCGGATGCTCTTGTCAGTTCCCTTAATAACCGCGTCTTTTCTGGTCCCAAATTCAATTGTTTTAATATGCGGCAGCTTGCGCATATAATTTTGATCGGCTTTGGTAATACCGGTGTTGCTGGTGATCATGCATCGGCCATTTTATGCGCGGTATAATAATTGTTCCCGGTTGTCCGCATATCCGGACCGGTAACCTTTAAACCGATTAAAACGAAAACACCAAGCGCAAGCAACATAGTAATTGAGATAAAGCGGGCAAAGGAAAACCGGAACTCTCTAAAAATATTTTTCCGTAAGGCTTTTTTCAATTTGCTCACCTACCATTCAATCTGTTCGACTGGTGTTGGCTTGGAATTCAAAATATCTTGTTTGACTTTGCCATCCCCAATTTCAATAACGTGATCGGCCATGGATTTGATCATGCCGTTATGCGTAACAATAATCACGTTTTTCTTGGTCTGTCGGCTAAAATTCTGAAGCAGCGTCAAGATACTTTTACCGGTTTGATAGTCTAAAGCGCCAGTTGGTTCATCACATAATAATAATTCGGGATTCTTGGCAATCGCCCGTGCAATGGCCACCCGTTGTTGTTCACCGCCTGATAATTGTGCTGGGAAATTAGCCATCCGTTGCTTTAAGCCAACATCTGCCATCACTTTTTTGACGTCTAAAGCATCAGGGGAAATTTGCGATGCCAGTTCAACATTTTCCAGTGCCGTCAGATTGGGGATTAGATTATAAAATTGAAAAACAAATCCGATCGATCGACGGCGAAAAGTTGTCATTTTTCGGGAGGAATAGTTGGCAATATCTTTGCCGTTAATAATAACCTGCCCTTTGGTAGGGGAATCCATGCCGCCTAAAATATTGAGTAATGTTGACTTTCCAGCCCCTGAGGCGCCAACAATTACCGTTAGTTCACCCTTGCTGATTGTGAAGTTGACGTTATCATTAGCGCGAACTTCCTGCTCGCCACTCCCGTAAATTTTTGATTCATTACGTACTTCAATGTATGCCATAAAATCCTCCCCTTTTTAAATCAACACGTTGTTGCTTATAAAAAGAATACTTGGTTGCTTAGGGAAAGACAACCAGCAAAAAATTAAAAAGTGTTGGTTTAAAACTCGTTATTCACGGCTTTTAACTGGCCTATCATATTTTAATATAAAATAGATTTTGCTAAAAAAGATTTAAAATCGACATAATGTTGATTTTAAATTTAAAAAACGATATGATAAGCAAAACAGTTAGGAAGTGTCAATTAATGACGGTTCATCAAAAAGTCGCTCAGACTGAAGAAAAAATTCGTAGGGCGTTTATTTATTTAGTGGAAACAAAAGGGGTTGACCACATTACGGTTAGTGATATTACGAAATATGCCAAAATTAACCGAAGTACTTTTTACGCACACTATCAGGATAAGTTTGCCATGGTCGATCACTTTGAAAATCAAATTTTAAATGATATTCGAAAAATAATGAAAGCTAATTTGGCTGATACCATGCAGTATCAAAATGTTGCGGTTGGTAAACCACAAACATATCCGGTCGTTGACAAAATAATTCAGTATATTAATCGCAATTTTGATATGATTCGAGCCTTGCTTGGTCCAAAGGGAGATGGTCAGCTGGAAGAACGGGTCAAATTGCTGTTAACAAAAATTATTGATGCAGATTTATTTAGATTGAAAGGCCGGACCGGAATGACCACGAAAATTCCGGATAATTTTGCCCATGAAATCATTGTGTCGGGATTAATGAGTATCATCAAAGTTTGGCTGGCGGAAGGGAATCCTGAAAGCCCCGCGATAATTTCCGATATTATTATGAAAACCAGGTATATGAGCCCGTTTGATTTGTTGGGCATTAACGAGTGAAGCTTTTAATTACCGATAATTTTAGAAAAATTTGCAAAAAATATTTTTCTGTTGAGCAGGCTTTTAATGCCGCTAAGCCTTTGACCTTTTTCGTGCCTGTTTGAGAGACTGATCGAAAATCGTAATCACTGCAACAATTAAACTAACGATAATCATTAAAAAGGCAATTAAATGCAGTCCTGAGGTAGTAGCCTCTGAACGAAAGCCAATATTAATGAGTGAAGAAGACATAATGGAACCGATATAGCCAAATGTTCGTAATAATCCCGAGGCAGTCCCCATTATTTTAACGGGTACCTGAAGATACAATGCCAACTGGCTGCCTTGTGACATAGCTCCCAAGACAATGCCAAAACCAGTGGTAACAATAATGATAAATAAAAGTGGTGTTTGGGCATAAAAGAAAAGCAATCCGACTGATCCTACCAATGATGCCAATGTCGCAACCATCAGTGGCAGCCGGACTAGGTTTCGCGATGCAATCGGGGGAATGGTGATAGCTGAAACCACACTCATGGGTAATAAAAGTAGTCCGGTGACTTCAGCTGAGGAAGCATGAGTTGCTTCCAACCACTGACTAACACCGTACATGATGGTGTAAACACAAATGCTTAATAAAAGGATTCGAATCAGTGTTAAGACAACATCTTGGTGATGCCATAAAAATTTGACATCAAAAAATAGCACCTTGGCATGGCGTTCCCAAATGATTAAACTAACGATGCAAAACATCATGATCACGAATATTGGTAAATTAAAAGTAGGCAGATTAAATAGCCATACGAGCAATGTGATAACGGTAGCCGCAAATAACCCAATTCCCGGCAGGTCAAGTTGTTTTAGTAGTTGACTATTATTAAAATCAGCTGTTTTCATGTCAGCCGGCAGCCAGGCGAGGGTGGTTGTTAAAATGATGACTGCAATCAAGATATTAATGTAGAAGATTGACGGCCAATCAAACAAGCCAACCAAGACACCTCCTAAAGGTAAGCCCAAAGCCGACGTTGCCATGGATGCAATTTGGAGATTGCCAAGAACATTGCCGGGAATGGTTTTATTCTCAAGGTGGTTTGCCCGTCGGCTTATTATTAGCATTGCGGATGGATAGCCGCTCGAAGTTCCAAGGCCGATAAAGATTCTGGCAATCAGTAAACTGATAAAAGTATGGATTGTGCCACCAATAAGGCCACCACAGGCAGCAAAACCACTTCCTATAATTAGAATTTTCCGGGGGCCGAAAATCTCAGCCAGTTTACCAAAAGTTGGTTGGGCAACCGCACTTACCAGATAAAGAATACTAACCAGTAGGGTTGCTGTTCCTGCCGAAATCTTCAAGGATTCCGAGATTTTGGGCAGAGCGGTTGCAATCATTGAACTATTTAACGGGTTTAAGGAAGCTGCCAACATCAAGGGCATCAGGAAATGCCAATTAAACGGCTTCTGTTTTTTTGTGATCTTCACAATAACGCTCCTTTAAAATTAAAGTGTCTTGAATAGATTTTAACTGCTAATCGGCTATTTTGATTTCTGTCAAAATCCGATTTTTTGAAGCTACCAGCGCAATTTTGGGTATCATCTTTTTAAAAAAGATGTCATGTAATTGTTTGTCCCGGTCTGTACAGGCATCTTCAATAACAATAACCTTGTAGCCATATTGAAAAGCATCTAGAGCGGTTGCGTAAACACCGTTGCTGGTCACAACACCTGTTAGAATAACGGTGTCAATTCCTCTTCGACGAAGCTGCAGGTCCAAGTCGGTACCAAAAAAGGCGCCTGGATTGTGTTTGGTTACTTTAATAACATTTTGAGGCGTATCGTCATCAGCAATTGTCATCATTAAATCCGAGTAGTCAGCCGGGAAATTCGGGGCTTCATTTTGGCGACCTTTAAACGGATGAAGATAGCCAATGGTAGCAGGATTAACATTAACCAATGAAATTAAGGCATCCGTGTTTTTTAACGCAGATGCAATTTCGTTTGATGCTGCTAAAACTTTTTGATTATTATGTGGTTGGAATTGCCCTTCTAGTAAGATGCCACGTTGCAAATCAATTGTTACCAATGCGGTCTTACTTAACGTCAAGTGATTTAATAGCATTACACGATTATTCCTTTCTAATATGGTCTTCAAATTTTTAGCAAATTTAGACTGGTTAAAATCAGCTTTTACCATAATTCAACACATTAAACTACTAATAATAGTTTGTCAACTATTTTTAGTAGTTTATTTTAGACTGTGTTACAATATTTTAAGGTATAGAGGGAGGCTGAATATGACAAAAAGAGATTTAACAGATCAAAAGATTATCGAGGTGTATATTGCGTTAGCTAATGAAATAACGCTGTCTGCGGCCACATTTCCAAGACTTGCTGAAAAGCTGGGAATCAAAACGCCGTCGCTATACAATCACTTTAAAAATCTCACTGATTTAAAAGTTCAAACGGCCATTTATTTACACACCACTTTAAATAAACGGCTAACCGAAGATTTGATTGGTCAGTCCGGTCGTCAGGGACTTCGAATCTATGCAATGGATTATCGGCAATTTGCTGACGAATATCGGCATGTTTATGAATTATTAAACACGGTTCCAAGTTTTAATAATGCTGAATTGGAAAAAATTGGCCGCAAAAATAATCAAATTATATTGAAATTACTTGAAACGTTTAACTTATCCAACAAAGAGCTACTTATTAAGAGTAGAGCTTTTCGCAGTTTATTAAATGGGTACATTATTTTAGAGCAATTAGGCTATTTTCAAAATGGAGACTTAACTGATGGAGAAAGCTTTTCAGGAGTTGTGGATGAGTTTTTGGCATCACTTGCTTAACAGCTATTAGTAGTGGTCATGTCACTGGGATACTGGGGATATCGCGGCTTGCAAGATTGGATTAATGCTTTTATATAATTTGAGGTTTATTAGGACCCTTGCCAAGGACCAAACTAAAATAATTTGGTTTGGCCTTTTTTATTACAGAAATTATTTGTAAATAATGGGTTTATTTACTTATCACGGACTATAATAAAAATGGAGGTGTTTGGATTGACAACAATTTATGTAGATCCTAAGAAGAAACATGACCAAATTGTGAAGTTGTCCGATGGCAGTTATGGCGTGATGAAGCCAAAAAAAGAAAAGGCAGGCATTGCCTACCAATTTAATTTTACGAATCATATGCACCCTGGATTTATTATGAAGCACAAGCCCGTAAATGGGGATGTTGAAAATGTTCATTCAATTGATGGCAAGCAAACTTTCAAGATCGAATGGATCTCGTAAGTTTATTTATTAGGGTATCGTTAGCTTGATGATGGCTGAATAAATAAGCTTATGAGTAAACATTAAGCAGTTGTTGTTTGAATTGTTGACACTTGAGAAGGACCGGACCAATGTTAAATGGCACCCGGTTCTTTTATTTTTAAATTGTGGTGTGCCAATTAATTGCACAAGCGTCGCTGACCAACCCAAAAGGCTTTCGGCATATAATGGGGGACGAAAACAATGATAAGAGAGGGGCACAATAAAATGAAAGCAGCATACATTAAAGCAACCGGTAGCAGTAAGAACATTATTATTGGTGATCTACCGGAACCGGAAATTGAAAATAATGATGTGTTGGTCAAAGTGACTGCCGTTTCGGTCAACCACGTCGATACCTTTGTCAGGGCTGGTTCCTACAAGACGGCATTAAATTTCCCGTTTGTCATTGGTCGAGACGCGGTCGGCGAAGTCGTGAAGGTGGGAGCCAATGTGGATCGGTTTGCGGTTGGCAACCAGGTTTGGACTAACAGTATGGGTTATGATGGCCGACAGGGAACCACCAGCCGTTATGTTGCTGTGCCGGCAGAGCGGCTGTTTCATATCCCAGCCGGTGTTGATCCGATTAAGCTGGTAGCGTCTGTGCATTCGTCAGCGACTGCGGCCATTTTGATCAATCATGTTTTTCAAGCTAAGAGCGCAGAGACCATTTTAATCGAAGGGGCTGCCGGCCACGTTGGCACCAAGTTGGTTCAGCTGGCGCACACAATGGGGTTAAAGGTTGTGACTACTTCAAGTGAGCAGGATTTTGACAAGATGGATCGGTTTGGCAGCGACTTGGCGTTGGATTATCGAAAGTCCTTGTCTAAGCAGTTGGAAAAAAATGACGTAGCCGGCGTTGACTATGTGGTTGATACTTCCGGAAAAGTTGCCCTGCAGGAAAACATTAACGCGCTAAACGAACGGGGCACCGTTGGTTTAATTACGGCACCTGAAGACAATAAATTCACCTTTAACGTTCGAAAGTTCTATACAACCGATAAGGCAATTCGTGGCTTTGTTCTCAGCCACGCAACGGTCGATCAATTCACGGACGCGGCCAAGTTGTTGAATCAACGAATGGTTGACGGCTTTTTACTGGATGACGACATTATTGAAAAGTCGGTTGATGACGCAGCTTGGGCTCATAAAGCCTTGGAAAAAAATGAAGTCAGGCAGCGACTGGTTTTAAAGTTTTAAACCGATTAAGCCAGAATTTCCAGACAAATAACTTAAGCCAAGGACTAAGACACGATATAATGAAATTGGAATTAGTAACCGGTTTCGCTATATTTAGGAGGTTTTATTATGGGCAAATTAGATCAAAAAGTTGCCATTATCACCGGTGCGTCTCAGGGAATGGGAGCCAGTCACGCCAAGTTATTCGTTGAAGAAGATGCTCACGTAGTCATCACAGATATCAATGCGGACAAGGGCACCCAATTGGCCAACGAACTTGGTCATGATACTGTTTTTGTCAAACAAGATGTTGCCAGTGAAAACGATTGGAAGCATGTGATTCAAACAACGTTGACTAAATTCGGCAAGCTGGATATTTTGGTTAATAATGCAGGCATCAGCTTTAATAAATCACTTGAAGAAATTACAACGGATGATTATTTGAAGATTTTTAAAATCAATCAATTATCGGTCTTTCTTGGAACCAAATATGCCGCTGAAGCAATGAAACAAAACGGTTCTGGCAGCATTGTCAATATTTCGTCAATGAACGGGTTGGTTGGCGGTGCAGTTGGCTACACAGATACCAAGTTTGCTGTTCGGGGCTTTACAAAAGCAGCTGCCTTACAATTGGCTCACTTTGGTATTCGGGTTAATTCAGTTCACCCGGGTGTTATTTCAACACCAATGATTCATCAAGGGGATAGTGAAGCAGTTATTAAAGAATTTGCAAAAGCGATTCCGCTTCAGCGGGTGGCCGAGCCTGAAGAAGTTTCGAAAATGGTCTTATTCCTGGCTTCCGATGATGCCAGCTATTCAACCGGTTCTGAATTTGTGGTTGATGGTGGTTTAACGGCGCAATAAACGCAAGCCAGTCCGTTAAAGACGAACTGTTGTCACTTGGATTTTTGAGTTGCTTTTTCGCTTCAACAATTAAAAAGCAGTTGAGATGTGAGGAACCTACTCATCATCTCAACTGCTTATCTTTTAGCTTAAGCGTAATCTGAAAATAAACTTCAGAGTTGGTACAGAATTCTTAATATTTTGAATGGGACCGCGTTTAATGGACTGATCCTCTTCACGAAGTTCACTTTCCCTGATTGCCAACAGCATTTTGGCTTCACCATCACCATTCGCAGCCCGGCGTTTTAACTCATCCTTTGCATAATGGGCTACCATAGCCTCAGAAAAGCCGTGTGGATGAAGTCGCTGAAATAAATCATAATTACTGTTATTCTCAAACATAATTCCCTTAATTCCCCCATGGTTTGATATTAAACTTGAATTAATTACACAAAGAGAAGATTAGGCTATTTCTGTGAATAAGTCAATATGAAGGTCAAAATAAAAATCACTTGGCATCAAATTCTAAAAGGTTAGCGGTTGCTGGTTGCTGTTATATAATCCAAAATATGAAACATCACGGTTTTATTTTCTGCAGGGACAGGGGTTTTTAAAATGTCTGCCTTAGTTTGATTAAAAACAGATCCCTTGATATAGGGAAAATCATTAACCACCATTTCCCTGACGTTATCCGACTGTGGTTCGAAATGAAATTGAAGGCCGACGACACGATGATTCATCACGAATCCTTGGTTTCTAACCCGATCACTGGAAAATAACAGGGTTGCTTCGTTGGGAACCTCAAACATTTCCTGATGCCAATGAAGCGCCAGTAATTTATCGGGGATTCCGGGGATAACGTGACTTTTCAGATAAACCGGTGCCCAGCCGACTTCTTTAACCGGTGCATTGGTAACTGGATACCCCAGTGCTTGGCAATTTGCTGAGCGCCAAAGCAGGCGCCAAATATTGGTACGTTCTTAGCCAGTAGCTCGTTAATTAAGTTACGTTCCTGCCTGATCCAGTCGAGATCATCGTTGGGACTCATGGGCCCGCCCAAGACAACCAGCAGATCGGTGTCAGCTGCCTTTGGTAAAAAGCCGAATTGATAGGGATGATAAATATAGGCTTGGTGGCCATGAGCTTGGGACCAGTCTAAAATCGAACCCGGTCCTTCATTAGGCGTATGTTGTAAGATGTTGATCCGCATTAAACGAAGCTCCTGAACAATAATAATTTAATGATGTCATTAAGATTTATTGATATCATACCACTATTTTTTTTTGAATGTAAAATAAGCAAGATCAAACTTTTTTGGAGGACCAACAAAAACAGCTATCGTAAGTACCGATTTTGTTCGGTATTCACGATAGCTGTTTTCAAATTATTAATCAATTAAATTTCCGGTTAAGCCAGATTTTTATTATAAACATAGTTCATCAACGAACGAGTTTCAGTAAACTCGTTTTCATCGTGGAGTACAACCGTGATGATTCGATCGTGACCGGTTTTACGACCGGTACCCACGAAGCAGTAGCCGGCTGGATCGGTGTAGCCGGTCTTTAGGCCGTCGACGTTCAATGATTTTTGATAATACTTGCGACCTGGTAACAGGTTGTTGTAATTGTACAACTTTTGGCCGTCCAGATTCATTGAACCAATTGAAGCATCTTTTAAGACGTCATTGTAGTCGGTAATTAAATGACGCGCAATTTGTGCAACGTCGGCTGCAGAGACCATATTGGCGTTTGCACCACCGATACTGTAACCGAATGGCTTCAAGCTGTTTTGCTCCATGCCGGATGCCGAAACAAATGACGTGTTTTCCAAATCCCATGATTTAGCTTGGTCATTCATCATTGAAACGAACTTCTTGTTGTAGGCTGGTGTTGAACCACCGGCAACCCACTGGCCCAAGGCGATAGCAGCGTTGTTTGAAGATTCAATCAATGCGGCCAGGTAGAGATCTCGAACCGTGTAGGAATTCTTGGTGAACTTAAAGCCACCAAAGGTACTGTCTTTACCCAATTTCTTAAGACCGGCATTACTGGTGTTGACTTTGGATGTCCAAGAACCGCCGCCATTGCTGATCTTTTGTTGAACCAGATAAAGTGTCATCAGTTTGGAAACGGACGCAATCGGCCGCGGTGTATTGGCAGCCTTTGACCAGACAACACCGTTTGTATTGACATCCAAGGCAACGGCGCCCTTGGCATATTTTAAGCCAAAGGGTGCTTTACCCGGCGTTAGATAATTATGCCAGACGTATCCCGACACGGTTCCCGCACCGTTTTTAACTTGGTAGTAAACTGCTTTGGAGCCGCTGCTCTTTTGAAGAACGGCTTTCTTGGTAGCGTACCAAGTCGTATACGGATAGCCTTTTAAGGTTGCAACTTTCTTAGTGTGTGAGGCATTCCAAACGACACCCGTTGAAGATTTTTTATGATAAGGTGCCTTGGTCATTGAAGTGGTTGATACCATTTTGTATGTAGTGGTTGCCGCTTCGACGTGAGATGATTGGGACTGAAATCCCAGCCCAATTCCAAAAGTTAATGCTGTTGCGCACGAAATCATGACCGCACGCAGCCATTTATTTATTTTCATCATATACATTCTCCCTCCAGCTTCTGTTTAAAATTGTACCATGCTGCGAGGAATTTGCTCAATGTTTTAATGGATTTGTAACTGATTTGTATGCGCCCTGTTAATTATTTTTTGGGAACTTAATCTTTGAAATCGACTGCAATCAAAAACGCAATGAACTCGTTAAAGTTTTCATTGCGTTTTAATGGTGCATGATTATCAATGCTTTAAAAGTTACTTAACACTAGCGGCCATTTGAATAGCTGTATTCATATCGGCAGCTTTTAAGGTGTAAACACTTAAGCCGTCTTGCCAAGTAATGGTTTGATCTCTGGTATGATCATTTGATGAATGAACATTAAATTCAATTGCACCGTATTTTTGAGGTGCCGGTAACATGTACTGTTCAAACAGGTTGGCTGCTTGGACGGCCGTCTTTTTGGGATCGGTATTGTTAACGACGCTGCCGTGAACGGTAATTGACCAGCGACCCTCATTCCAGGCGATGTAACGTTGACCGCCGCCGGCATTTTCGTAGCCGGTAATTTTGCTGTTTAATTTAACTTTCGGCAGGCCTTTATTGGTTGAAACCTGAGAATAATCAACTGCAGCAGCTGCTTGACTTTGGGTTGCGTAGGTTTTCTTTTGGAAAGTCGCGTACGGCGTTTTCTTTTTGAATAGCACTATCATTTAAGTTTAATGCTTGATTACCAACGCTATAGTAAAAAGCATAGTTATTTTGATTACCGGCATAACGAATGTTTAAGTTGGCACTGCCTGAACTGAGTCCGTCCGCACTCGGTAATTTAACGTTGCCCAACTTTTGCGCAATCTGATTGTTCAGGGTGCTGATTCTGGAGCCGGTTGTTGACTGGCTGGAAGAAGCGCTGTCGGTGTTACTTCCAGCTGATTGACTGCTGGACTGTGATTGATCTGTGCTTGAAGCCGCCTGGTCACTACTTGAATTTTGCATATCGGCCTTGGATGATTTGGAAACCTTGGAAGAAGAACTGTTGTCGTTGCTTCCCTGACCCTGTTTATTGGAATTACAGCCGCTAAGGCGCCAACTACCAAAAGTAATCCGGCAGCTAAACCGATTAATTTCTTGTGATGCATAGAGGATCCTCCTTAATTGGCACTGTGGCTGAGTTGAATAGCCAGGTTGGTTGATCACTTGCCACTTGGTAGACGTGATTATCTGCCTGCCATTTTACCGTATTGGCTAATTCTTGTTCATTATTGGAGTATAACACGATCGCACCATGATTAACATTCTTGACAGGAAGTGATGATTGTTTGATTTGGTTTGCGACCTGATTGGCAAAGGTCGTTGGATTGGGACCGCCGGCAGCCTGTGAAGGTGTTACGGTAGTAATTGACCAGTTGCCTTGATTCCAGTGGGTATAAACGTGGCCTAATGTCCCCTGAGAAACAGCAGCATTACCGTTTTTTAATTCATCCTTTGTACCGGCTTGTTGGCCAAGATAATCAAGGGCATTTGCGGCCGCTTGGGAATCATCGTAGGTTTGTTTTTCAAAGGTTGCATGACGATTATTATTATCGTCATTATAATCAAGCTGGTAATCTTTTGGATTCGAATTGGTTACTGAAGCCGTTAATTTGGTGCCGTCAACCGTTAACGTTTGCGGGGCAGGCGTCTGTTGGGCAGAACTAATGCCGCTGTTTGCATGAAAGACAGTGTGATTAACAGTTGCGTAACCGCCAAAAGTCAATAAGGCGGTACCGGCCACGGCAATGAATGAGCCAAGTAGTTTCTTCTTAAGTTGCATGTCGATAACCCTCCTTATTCGCTGACGTATGAGCGATTAGCTGTGATATATTGACCGGTTGTCGTGGTAAAGTAATAGGACCCGCTGGCCCGTTTTGTGACGGACTGAATGCTGACTGAATCACCAGCGCTTAAAGCTTTAACCCGATTAGCTTTGGAAAAAGTTGCCGAGTCGTAGAGATAAATCTTTTTGTTGACCGTTACGCTTTTAGCGGCGTTCAACGCATGATAGTATTTGGTCGTGCTGCTGGACGTATCAGCAAGTGCCGTACTTGCGGTGCTGGTTCCGGTCCACCATGAAGCGGGATGAGTGACAACTTTACTATTATCAACGTATTTTCCGAGAGCAGCTAAATAATATTTGTTGGTGTACTGCCAAAGGTCAGTTGTGATAGTTGGCTTAGCTGAGTAGTTGGCGATCCACTGCGCGTCAAAGTTATTGCGGGCACTGCCGGCGTATTGAGTCGCAAAGGACTGATAGGAGTAAAAGATCAGTTTCTTGTTTGTTAATGACCGCATTTCATTATACCAAGCTTTAACAGCTGATTTTGAGGAACCGGAAGTGACGTTGTTTTGTTCGTAATCCAGTACGTAGAACTTGGCATTTTTATTTGATCGATTATAAAAATTTTTGGCCTCTGTACGGGCGCTGGCTGAACTGGTAAACATTGCATAGTCGTATTCGCCGAACGGGATACCGTATTTAACGTAGAGTGCCGTATTGTTAGTGGCGTATTTATCAACATAACCGCTGCCGTACTGGCGACGGTTAATGATAAATGAAACCTGATTTTTTAAGTTTTGAGCTTGCAAACTTGTCATTTTTCCCTGCCATTCCGATACATCGGGGATAGCGGCAGCTGCATGTGTGTTAGTGGCAGCGGCGCCAAAGATCCCTAAGCTGACGCCGAGTGTTGCTAAACAATAGGCAATTTTCTGCTTTATCATATTGATCCTCGCTTTTATGTAAATTTTTAGCATATCTTTAAATAACTTCACCGTATAAACTAACCTAATTGAGCCGATAGGGCAACCTGTGATTAAGCCATAGACTGTAATATTACACCTTCCGGAACGATTACCGCAACTTTCAACTTACTTTTTATCAAAAAGATTACTGTTTTATGACATGTATCAATAACTATTAAAGCGTAACAATTTAATGCCGAGATAATTGCTATGAAAGGTTATAGCGAAGCAATCGTGGCATCCATACCATTAAAAAAACGAACCCAATTCGAAAGGAATTAAGTTCGCTCTTTAATTTTAAATAACCCAGATCAATGATTGTTTATGAAGCATTGGTTTCGGCTGTACCGGCCTGTTGAAGTGACAATTCGTTATAGTAATTGGCAAGGCTAAGACTTATATATGGCTGAACCCAAATGGCTGCCAATCCTAGTGTCACGACAATTAGCAGGTACCAGCCGATAAAGCTTAGCTGCAGAACAAAATATTCTGCCTTATGGCCGTCCATCATTTGCCGACTGCGGGTAATTGCTTCTGTATAGCCAATATGCTCGCCATTGTCGATGGCATCACGATAAATATAAAAGGTTTGCGAATAGGCCATCATTTTAATAATTCCAGGAACAATCAATAAAAAGGTCCATAAAGTAATGAAAATATATTTTAGGATGCTGATCAGAACAGCGCCGATGAAGTAGTCACCGTTGTTGAAAACAAAAAGTGATTTCTGCATTGGCTGCTCATAAGTCAGCTTTTCCCGCATTGCATCCAGGCAAACAAAGGATAGACCGACCATGACAACATAGGCTGCCCAGGCAATTAATGAGCCGACCCCGTCTGTTGGTGCTAAATCGCTCGATTCGTTTAGTCCCACGAGGTATCCCGAAATTATTTCCAGAATAAAATACGGTAAAAATAACAAAAAGTAAAATGAAAAATGCGTGTTTAAAATGCTTTTGGCGTCTTCTTTTAACGCGACACGGTTCATTATTATTCGCTCCCTTCGGATTATTCAGCTGTTTTAAGCGCAACAAAAAACGGCAGGTATCCTTGCATCAAGGATACACCGCTTATCAGATAAGTAGATCTGAAAGGCATTTCTAATCGGCTGCCTGATTATTCGGTGTCAATGTTCCCTTGACTAATTTGGCCTTTTGAACCCAACCATGTCCTTTAACGTACAGAAAGGCGCGATTCTTCTTGGTTACATCGCTTTTGGCTTTTACATAACGGGTTACCCGATATGTGGTGTTTGGTTTTAATTTACCTTTAGCCGTAAATGAGATACTGGGATTGTCCGCACCAATTGCCGCGCGATAGACCGTTACTTTGTGGTTGGTTGTATGATAAAGTGTTAGTTTATCATAGAAATCAGCCGTTAAAATTGAAAATGAATAAGTCTTGGCTTTCGCTGCCGAAACGGTTGAAGTTGGTGCGGCTGCCAATAGGGGTAGTGCAAGCACAATTCCGGCAAAAATTGTTGCCATTTTTTTCATCAAAATGCCTCCATTATCAATAATGTTAAACTACTTTAATTGCAGTCGGCTGAAAAAACGGCCAACTGCTGAGTTTCTTTTCAATTCTATTAGTGTAACAGGTGTTTTCCAATGATGAAACCCAAACCGGTTAAAGATTTTGATTAACCAGGTCTTCAACCAGCAGCTTATAGAGCAGCGATCGAATGGCCATATGTTGATAATCAACGGCTTTTAACTGATGGGTTTGCGTTTTACCCAGTTCTTCGTTGAAGGCGCGAATAAATTGATCATAGGCAATATTAACCGGATCCATTTTTACCGCAATTTTAATTGCTTTTTTAATGGTATCAAGGGACAAAATGGGCTTCATTAGGCTGACCACCAAAATTTCTGCCAGGTGTTGCTTGGAGTAGCGCTTTTTTTCCGGTCGTTCAACCAATCCCTGCTTAACATAACTGTTAATCATTGACTTGGTAATTTTAGTTCCCGTTAACGGTACCAGAAATTGATTGACTTCATCAATGACTTGGTCCATGTAAAGATTCAAGCTGGGCAGCTCGGCGTATAAGGGGAATGAAAGTCGGGCAAATCGGTTAACTGAATTTTCTGTAATTATGCTCACCTTCTTTATACTTAAATAATCACATTATCTCACAGGAGGCAGCATTCAGACAAATAGATTTAATATCTATGTTATGTTGACTATCGTTTTGTTTTATCTTATGATATTACTTAGGAGGTGCCTTAATGACTAATCAATCTCTTCATCATTTGAAACGGCAACAAATTGTTTATGAGGTTTTAAATGCCGTGACACATGGCGTTTCGTTTGTGGCTGGCGGAATTTTAACCGTCCTTCTACTAATCAGGGCTGCCCATGACCATCTTTCGGCTGCCGCGACAACCAGTTTGGTAGTCTATTGTGTCAGTGTTTTGATGCTGTATTTAGCCTCCACGCTACTGCACTGTTTTGTCTTTACAAGGGCAAAACGGGTTTTTCAAATTTTGGATCATAGTAACATCTTTTTGCTGATTGCCGGGACATATACGCCATATTGTGTGATTTTCATTCATAATTTAGCGGGAAATATTTTACTGGCCGCAGTTTGGTTTCTGGCAATTTCCGGAATCGTCAGTCACGTTGTTTTTCACGGCAAATATCAAAAAACCGAAACAACGATTTACGTTGTGATGGGGTGGCTTTGTCTGCTTTTAGGCAAGCAACTGTATATTAATTTAAGTGCCAACGGATTTTGGCTGCTAGTTAGTGGCGGTGTTATCTTTACGCTTGGCGCAGTGATCTACAGTTTCCCCCGAATTCCAGCCTGCATTTAATTTGGCACTTCTTCGTGATGGCCGGGACATTGACAATGTTTTTATCAATTTATATGAATATTTAAATAGCCTGATTTAAAATAACTGATCATGATAATGTTTAGATCAATTTAAAAATGAAATAGGCTGACGTAACCACCTCAGGTGACAGCTATCGAGGATAAAAATCGATTGCCCGCTAACTGATTAGTGGTGACGTTAGCCTATTTTTATCGATTTGCATGGCCGCTCGTTACTGCCGATTCTTGATCAGATGTATGCGTGGGGAAGAAAACGATTGGCCAAATATTAAGTGCCGGCAACGTTTAAGCTGGACGGTTTCGCAGGACCTTTGAAAATATGATCGTTAATACGACAACCCTGGAGCGTATGAAGTTAGTAAAAAACTCTGTTTGCTGTTGACATTCAAAATAATCATGGTATTGTAATGGTAATCACAAATTAAAAACTAATAATAAATATGAAGTTACGATTAGAAAAGTAAGCGATGAACTAACATAAAGAGAGTCCCGGCGGTGAGAACGGATTGTTGGTATTGCTGAAAACACATCTATGAACTGGATAATTGAACCAAGTAGGTTGTCCCGCTAGTGAGCGTTACCACGGCTGCTGTAACTGTTCTTCATTACTAATGGACGACTAGTTGCAGACAGTGTAAGGTCGTTTCATCGTGAGGTGGCGGCAAAATGAGGTGGGACCGCGAGAAATCGTCCTCAGGTATTGGATAACAATATCTGAGGACGATTTTTTATTGTTAAAAAGTCTGACCGCAGCTGATTATTTATTGGGAACGGAGTGACAGGAATGCAAATTATTGAAGAACCCTTGGAACAAATGTTGAAACAGGTTGAAATTCGGACAAGTAAGGTTGCCAATCGTGAGGAAGTTGAAAAGTCGGTTCGGGAAATCATCGCAAACGTGATTCAAAACGGTGATCAAGCCGTTAAGGATTACGAAAAGAAATTTGACCGGGTTGAGCTGGACAGTTTGGCGGTTACGCAGGCTGAAATTGAAGCGGCGTATAATGATACCGATCAGTCGGTTATTGATGCACTGGAATTGGCTAAAAAAAATATTACCTCATTTCACAAAATGGAAGTTGAAGATAGCTTTGTTGACGCAAAGCAAAAAGGGGTTATTCGGGGTGAAAAAATTGCCCCATTGGCAGCAGTCGGAGTTTACGTCCCAGGTGGTACGGCAGCTTATCCATCTTCAATTTTAATGAATGTTATTCCGGCTAAAATTGCCGGTGTTAAACGGGTAGTGATGGTGACACCACCCCAAACCGATGGTCTAAATAAGGCTGTTTTGGCAGCTGCTAAAATTGCCGGGGTTGACGAAATCTATACGGTTGGCGGCGCACAAGCCATTGCCAGTTTGGCTTATGGAACAGAAACAATTCCACGAGTCGATAAGATTACCGGTCCTGGTAATGCGTATGTTGCAACAGCCAAAAAGCAGGTTTTCGGTCAGGTCGACATCGATATGATTGCAGGGCCATCTGAAATTGGTGTTATCGCCAGCAAACCGGCAGTTCCCAGCCAAGTAGCCGCAGATTTATTATCACAAGCTGAACATGATAAGCTGGCCCGACCGATTTTGGTAACGGATGACAAAGAATTGGCTATCAATGTTAATGCCGAACTGGATCGACAAGTTAAACTATTGCCACGGCAAGAGATTGCCCAGGCGGCAATGGATAATGAAGCTTCATTGCCGTTGTCAAAGATATCGATGACGCCTTTACATTAATGAATGCAGTTGCGCCGGAACATTTGGAAGTTCAATTACCAGATGCAATTTCTTATTTAAACCAAATTCAAAATGCCGGCTCAGTCTTTCTAGGCTTCTCTGCATCTGAACCGGTTGGTGATTACATTGCCGGCCCTAATCACATTCTACCAACGGGAGGAACCGCTCGTTTCTTCTCCCCGTTAGGCGTGCAGGATTTCGTAAAGCGAACCCAGTTTGTTTCTTATACGCGCCCAGCACTCAAAAAGGAGGCCGAGGCTATCACAACGCTGGCTAGAGTAGAGGGCTTGGAGGCGCACGCAAGAGCGATCGAGAGTAGGTTTGATTAGTGTGCGGAGCAAAGTGGTTAACACCCGGAGCATAAGGGATCAAAGCGAAAAATCCAAGCTCGGGATTTCTCGCTTTGACGCCTTATGCGCCGGGTGCTAACCGTTTTGCTTCGCACACTGAACAAAGTTCTTGCAATTTATTTTGAATCATTGTATTATTTGGACAATCAAAAAAGGAGGTGATGCTTTTTGACTAGTGGAATATCTCAGAAAGCATCAGCTGTGGAGAACGATTTAAAATAGTTGATGTTTCAGAGGAAAAGCCGGCGAAATTAAAAAATCGCCGGTTTTTTTGTGATTAAAATAAAAACGCTTTCATTTATTTTTTAAACTTCCTACTAGACGTTGGCCGGTAAAGCCTGTGACATGGCTGAGCCTGCGAATTTTGCGGGCTCAAAAAGATTGGAAAAGGAAGTGAAAATACATGAAGCAGTTCAAAGTACAAAGCTTTGTATTGGTATTGATTGCATTTACGTTGGGGTTCAGTGAATTCTTGATTGTGGGGATTTGGGATGACCTTTTAAACCAGTTTAATGTCTCTGTTGCCGCAGTGGCTATCTGGTTATGATTTTTGCGATGGTGTATGCGGTTAGCACACCGTTTATCATCCTTTTTGGAGCTTGTTGGCTTTGATGGGGATCTTTACAGTTGGCAATATCTTGAGCTTTATCGCAAAAAACTTTACTTTTTTGGTGATTTCACGGATGATTACCGCGTTGGTTTCCGGCGTAACGATTTCCATTGCTCTTTCGTTTGTCGGTTATATTTCGCCAATGGCCAAAAAGAGGCTGGCTGCTGTCATGGGTATTTTCCGGTTTCAGCATTGCCTCAGTACTTGGGGTGCCATTGGGAACCTGGATTTCAACCAATTTTGGCTGGCGGATTTCGTTTTTAACGATTATCGGGATTTCACTGATCACAATGGTTTTGATTTTGGGCGTGCTACCGCGTGATTTTAAGCAAAAAAGTAGCAGCATTCGTGGCCAACTGGCCCTATTAAAGGATCATCGTATTCAAATCGGGATGTTTTTACCGATGTTTAATCTGGCGGCGATTTATGTATTTTATACTTATTTACGACCAATTATTACTACCCGGCTGCACTTTTCAACAACGATGTTAACGGTATTGCTGTTTGTTTTCGGCGTTGCCAATATTATTGGTAATCAGGTCAGTGGGAAGTTAACGGAAGGACCAGGGTTGTCTGCAATGCCCAAAGTTTATACCGGCCAGTTTATTTTGATGGTTGTCATGCCGCTTTCGTTCCATTATAGTTGGTTTGGTGCAATTCTTTTGATGATGTTGATTATTAGCATGCCGCTGTTAAATTCACCGATTCAAATTCAATTTCTGCAGGTGGCGGAAAAAGCTTACCCGCAGTCAATTGTGCTGGCATCTTCTTTAAATTCGATTTTTTCCAATTTTGGGATTGCGCTCGGATCGGCAACGGGCGGGATGCTGGTTAGTAATTTTGGCATGAGTTCGGTTGGGCCAGGGGGCGCCGGCTATACGTTGGTAACGTTTATTTTGGTTGTTTGGCTGAATCGACTGAATCGGAAGTTTGCCCCGCAAAGTTTGTAAACTGAAAGTGGGGATGAGCCATGGATGGCTTTCTTGGAGAATTATTTGGAACTTTTGTCTTAATCGTGTTGGGTGCCGGAACCGGTGCCGGGGTAAACTTGAAACAGACTTACGGCCACGGATCCGATTGGACGTTTATCAGTTTGGCATGGGGAATGGCCGTTACAATGGGGGTTTATGTTGCGGCGTCGTTCGGCTCACTGGGGCATTTAAATCCCGCCGTAACCATTCCATACGCTTTATTTGGTCTTTTTCCCTGGCATCAGGTTTTGCCATATTTATTTGGCCAATTTTGTGGTGCTTTCTTAGGTGCCGCCGTTATTATCGGGATGTTTGGCCCACAGTTCAAGCAAACCAAAGCTGATGAAGGCAATACAGTCGGTATTTTTGCGACTCGACCAGCCATTAAGGCACCGTTGGCTAATTTCTTTTCTGAAGTGGTTGCGACATTTGTATTTGTGTTTGCATTATTAAATTTAGGCGATTTTTCGCAAGGGTTAAAACCGCTGGTAGTTGGCTTGTTGATTATGGTAGTTGGCATGGGGCTTGGAACAACAACCGGATTTGCTCTGAATCCTGCCCGGGACTGGGGGCCAAGATTAGCGTACACCCTACTGCCGGTTCCCAACAAAGGCAGTGCTGAATGGAATTATGCATGGGTGCCGATGTTTGGCCCATTGGTCGGCGGGATTGCTGCGACGCTTGTTCAAACGGTTTGTCATTAGTTTGACCGGGTTGACAATTGCTGATCAAGTAAATATACTCAACATCATAAATTAAAAATGAAATGAGGGCGTTCTTAGTGGACAGACCACAACTTAAACTTGAGGTGCGGGAAATGTTGAATAGTCATTTTCCGTTTTTCCTTTTATTGTTTTTGCCTGTATTGATACTCGAATTTGGTATGATAGCTGCCCAGTATTCAAGTGGTGTCGGGCTTAATTCTATTTGGAGTTTCAATAATTATTTGGGATCGAATAGTTATTCCACTGTAGCCTCAACCGTTAATATCAAATTGGCTGTCGGCTTGTTTGGATTCGTATTTTTAATCAGTCTCATTAGTGGCCTGTTGATGACCGGAATTCAATTTGTTGGGATTGATTTACTTCGAAATGAAACAACTTTTGAACAGCCGGTCACCAAATCATTTACGATTTTTAATAATGGTGAATACTTTATCGGAACGCTGATGATCAGTATTATCACTGGCATTTTGACCTTTCTTTGGTCATTTCTGCTTATTATTCCGGGTATTATTAAGGGGTATGCCTATTCTCAGGCAATCTTTATTTATCGTGATGCGCTCGATAAAGGCGAAAAGATCGGCTACTTTGAAGCAATTGACCGAAGCCGGCAATTGATGAACGGTCATAAAGTCGATTTGTTTGTTCTGGGATTAAGTTATATTGGCTGGTTTCTTCTTTCCAGTTTGACCCTTAATTTGTTGGACTTATGGGTGATTCCTTACTACAATCTGGCGATCGCCAATTTCTACGTTAAGATTCATGATGATCAGGCGAAGCATTTGCCACCATTTTTTCTGACCCAAATAAATCAGAAAAGTCGGATGATTCCTCGCCGCACGATTCAAAATAAAGCCAAAAATGACTGTCTTCCAGCACCTTATGTGCGAAGAAGACAGTCATTTTTGGCTTTGGCAGTTATTTAATCACCAAGTGCTTGTGTAAGATCGGCAGCTAAATCTGCGGGGTTTTCAAGGCCGACAGATAGGCGTAGAAGTTCATCGGTAATCCCCAATTTAAGGCGGGCAGCTTCAGCCATGTCTTTATGGGTTTGCATAGCCGGAATTGTCAGCAGAGATTCAACGCCACCCAGGCTTTCCGCAAATGAAATAATTTTAAGACGTTTGAATAACTGGTCAACCTGGTCCAAATTTTGAACATAAAAGCTGATCATGCCACCCTGACCGGGGTAAAGTACTTTTTGAACCTGAGGTAATTTTGCCAAACTGGCTGCAACATATTTGGCGTTGGCCGTATGCCGGGTCATTCTGACAGAAAGGGTCTTCAAGCTTCGCAGTAACAGCCATGAATCAAAAGGATCCAGGGTTGCGCCGGTCGTATTGAAATTAAAAGCGAGGGTTTCACCGATTTCTGCTGATTTGGCAATGACCGCACCAGCCAGCATATCATTGTGGCCTGATAGATATTTGGTGGCACTGTGAACGACAATGTCGGCGCCACTAAGAATCGGCTGCTGATAAACCGGCGTTAAAAAGGTGTTGTCCACACAAACCAGAATATTCGCATTGGCATGGTGGGCGATGGTGGCGACCCTGTTAATATCGATGATTTTCATAGTTGGGTTGGATGGTGTTTCAAGCCAGACTGCTTTTGTCTTTGGGGTAATCAAAGCTGCTAATTTGTTATAGTCTCGACCGTTCCATTTACTGAACTTGACGCCGTAATGTTCGGCCAGGTAGTCAAAATAACGAAAAGAGCCGCCATAAAGGTCATCGGAAGTAACAATTTCGTCTCCTGAACTAAATAGTGAAAAAACTAATTGAATGGCCGCCATTCCTGAGCTGGTTGCAAATGCCGCCGTACCATTTTCCAGTTTGGCCAGGGTCTCTTCCAAGACGTGTCTGGTTGGCGTTGCGAGACGGGAATAGGAATATTGTTTTTTGGGATCGAAATTTTCGACATCTTCCAAATCCCGATGACGGAAGTTGGATGCCAAATAAATCGGGGTTGAAATAGCGTTATTTTGGTCATGGTTATCTCGATTACCGGCTTGAGCCAATAATGTGTCAATATCAAATTGTTTTTCCTCAGTCATGTGAAAAGTTCCTCCAAAAAATAGTTTTAAAAACAAAACCGCCATCCTGATAAACGAATAGAATCGTTTTCAGGGTGACGGTTGATTCACGATACCACCTGAATTTATCGGCATTTCGCAATGCCGACCTCATTGAGTTCCAACCGATTGAGAGCCGGTCAGACTCGGCAGGTAACGTCTGCCAGCGGTGTAACAGCCAAACAACCGCAACACCGGCTCCGAGCTCATCTTCACTTTAATACTGCCGGGTTTCTTTTCAGCTACCGAAACTTTCTTTACCGGTGATCAAAGCTACTCTTCTCATCAAAGCCTCAATTCATTAAAATCTTCTCCATTTTAAACTAATTTAGGCTGATAATCAACGTAAAAAAGACTGACTGCGAGTTTGTGAAAGTGTTTACATTATCCTATTAAGGTGATATTATGAAATTGGTTTAAATCATAACCATCTAGGAGGAAGTTTTTAAGATGAAAGAAAATTTTGATTTCTTAATGCCGAGTGTTAACTTTTTTGGTAAAGGGGTTATCAAGAAGATTGGTGCTCGAGCCGACATGTTGAATATGAAAAAGCCGTTAATTGTCACGGATAAATTTCTACGGGGGATGGAAAATGGCCCCGTCGCACAGACGCTGGCGTCGCTTGAGGCCGCTGGGGTGCCTTATGCCATTTATGACGGCGTTGAACCCAATCCAAAAATCCGAAATATTGAAGAAGCCAAAAAAGTTTATTTGGATAATAACTGTGACAGTATTATCACAGTTGGCGGTGGCTCGTCACATGATGCCGGAAAAGGGACCGGGATTATTTTAACTAATGGTGACGATATCACCAAGCTGGCGGGCATTGAAACACTGGCAAATCCATTACCGCCATTAATGGCAGTTAATACAACGGCTGGAACGGCTTCAGAGCTGACCCGCCATTGTGTGATTACAAATGAAAAAACCAAGTTGAAATTTGTCGTGGTTTCGTGGCGAAACGTGCCGCTGGTTTCATTTAATGATCCAATGTTAATGCTTGATGTTCCGGCATCCTTAACGGCAGCTACCGGTATGGATACGTTTGTTCAGGCAATCGAACCCTATGTTTCGACCAACCGCAACGAAATAACGGACGGTCAATGTGTCGAAGCAATCAAGTTGGTTGAGGAAAGTCTGCGGGAAGCTGTTGCCAATGGTCATAACATCGAAGCCCGAACCAAAATGGTCGAAGCGGAGATGCTTGGTGGCATGGCTTTTAATAATGCGGATTTGGGATACGTCCATGCGATGGCCCATCAACTTGGCGGCCAGTACGACGCACCGCATGGCGTTTGCTGCGCGATGCTGCTGCCGATTGTTGAAAAATACAATATTATTGCCGCACCGGAAAGGTTTGCCCAATTAGCTGAGATTATGGGTGAGAATACGGCCGGTTTGTCGACCCGTGACGCAGCCAACTTATCAATTAAAGCAATGCGGCAAATGTGTGATGACGTGAACATTCCACGAAGCATTAAAGCAATCGGTGCCAAACCGGAAGATTTTGAGATGATGGCTGAGAATGCTTTGAAGGATGGCAATGCCTTCTCAAACCCTCGAAAGGGAACCAAAGAAGAAATTGTCCGGTTGTTCCAAGAAGCGTACGATCAAAAATAGTTGGTGGTTCTTCTAAAAGAAACATGCAAAGGCGCTGATTCACTTGAAAAGTGGTTAACGCCTTTTGTGAAATAAATATTATTTAAAAATTCATACTTTCATCACACTTTCTTCTAAAAATTTGGTTATTATTATGATAATGATAAGTATTAGCTGTACAGTAGACTAACGATTCTTGATATGGAGGGGTTTGTAATGAAAAAGAATCTTTTGATTGATGCTGGCCTGCTGTTTCTGATTCCGGCCGGGATCATTGCCTTCTCAATGACTTCGGATACGCATCCCAAGCTGCCGCGGCAGACAACCGCTCAAAATAACATTATTCAGACGACGACGGATACGGAGTACACGCAAAACAGCGCTCTAAATACCAATCAACTTCAAAAGCTTGATTTTACGGCTTCCCGGGTTTATCGGGTAAAATACGCAAAGACTAATTTTAAAACGGTCTTAGATGATGATTATCGGGAAGAAAAGTTATACCGATACGTGCCCGGTTCCAAGAAAAATAATCGAACTTACAGTTGGAAACGAATTAAAGCCCGGACGGGGAAACGGGTTTATGTGGATATGAAAGCAAAAGCTTATTACCGTGACGACGATGGTGAGCGTGAGTCCGAAGATTTTTACAGAATTCGAACTGCCAAATCAGCGTCGGCTCAGAAATATTGGGTTAATGAAGATGCCATTGAAGATGATTAAATTAATTGGGATAATAATTTTAGTATCGGGGCAATTAATTTAAAAGAGTGGGACGGAAAGTTACTATTTAGCGCACATTCTCACTCGGTAATAATCGTAGGAAACATGGGGCTGAGGCAAAGTAATTTTGTCCAGCCTTTTGTGTGTGATCGCGATTATTACTAAGCGAAAACGTGCGCCGAAAGGCAACTTCCTGCCACATAATCAAATTATCCAAACATTCCAGCCTGAAATATTCGAATAATTCGATTACGCTCTGAAAGTTAACCGCTTTTCGGCCCACGCTCCGGGTTTCGGATATTTTTAAATTTGTGATACATTATAAGAAATGGCTCACGCTGCAACTATAAATTAAAGGAAGTGACTCCCGGTGAACATTCTTGTTACCGGTGGTGCCGGGTTTATCGGTTCAAATTTTATTCGCCAATTATTGCGTAACCACCCTGACGATCGGATAGTTAATTTTGATTTATTGACTTATGCTGGTCATTTATCCAACCTGGCTGACATTTCACCGCAGGCCAACTATGTTTTTGTGAAAGGAGATATTGCGAACCGGCAGGCTGCTGAAGCTGTTATTTACGATAATCAAATTGATGTTGTCGTTAATTTTGCGGCTGAATCGCATGTGGATCGTTCAATCCTGGATGCAGCCCCGTTTATTCACAGTAACTTTTTAGGTGTGAAAACATTGTTGGAAGCGGTCCGAAAGTATCGGCTTAAAAAGTTTATTCAGATTTCTACCGACGAAGTTTACGGGCCGACAACCAGTCGCTTCCCGGCCGATGAAAATGCTCGGCTGAATCCCAGTTCACCGTATGCTGCCAGTAAAGCGGCGGCCGACTTGTTGGCGTTGTCTTACTTTAAAACATTTGGGGTGCCACTATGTATTACGCGATCGGCTAATAATTATGGCCGCTATCAGTTTCCCGAAAAATTGATTCCCTTAATGGTTACAAACACATTACGTGGGCGAACATTGCCGATATACGGTAACGGTCAAAACAGCGGGATTGGCTCAATGTTGACGATAATTGTCGGGCAATCGAGCTGGTGATGGAAAACGGCCGGCCCGGTGAGATTTATAATGTCGCTGCGCATCAGTATCGAACAAATCTGCAGGTTGTGAATAGAATTAAAAAACAGTTGGCGGCCTGGCAGCCACAAATTAAATTTGTGGCGGATCGCCCAGCCAACGATACTGGTTATGCCATTAATGATACTAAGATTCGCCGACAGTTGGGTTGGCAACCGGAATTTGACTTTGAGACCGGAATTGGTGACACAATTGACTGGTATGTCATCCATCCAGAGTGGTGGCGGCCGCTGTTGAAAAATGTTAAAAATAGATAACTTGAGGTGATTGGCTATGAAGATCGGTTTTATTGGTACCGGCGTTATGGGTACCGGAATGATTAATAATTTGATGAAAGCGGGATTCGAGGTTGCCGTTTATAATCGAACCAAGGCGCATGCCAAAGCGGTGCTGAGCAATGGCGCAACCTGGCAGGAAACACCGGCTGCTCTCACTAAAGTCAGTGATGTCGTAATAACGATTGTAGGTTTCCCAAAGGATGTTAAAGACGTGTATTTTGGGGATGCCGGTATTTTTAAAACGGCAACGGCTGGTCAGACACTGATTGATATGACGACCAGCTCACCGATTTTGGCTAAGCAAATTTTTGATTATGGCACAAAACGGAAAATTGATGTTCTGGACGCGCCGGTTTCCGGTGGGGATGTTGGTGCAAAAAACGGTACATTGACGATTATGGTCGGCGGCCAGCCGGCAGTTTATGATAAAATGCTGCCGATTTTTAAAGCGATGGGCTCTTCAGTCAACCGATTTGGAAATGCCGGGCAAGGTCAGAATGCCAAAATGTCTAATCAGATTATGATTGCCGGGACGATGACCGGATTAACAGAAGCGTTGGTATTTGCCAAAAAAGCCGGATTGGATCAATCCCAAATGATTGAAACAATTCAAGGCGGTGGTGCAGGTAACTGGAGCATGGGCACCTATGGCCCGAGAATTCTCAAAGGTGATTTCAAACCGGGCTTTTATGCCAAACATTTTTTGAAAGATTTGCGAATTGCTTTGGACGTTGCGGCTGAAATGAACTTAAAACTGCCTGCCACACAACAGGCAAAAAAATTGTATGAGGCAATGGTTGATCAATTTGGGTTGGGGAATTTGGGGACCCAGGGACTGATTAATATTTACAAAACCAAATAACAGCGGTATTTATTAAGCTGCAATTAAAAAAGGCCGGGACAATTCTAATGCAGTCTCGACCTTCGTTATTGAAATCATTATTTATTTTTTTGCTCACGGCGTTTTTGCACAGCGTTAACGACATTAATAACAATTGAAATGGTTAAAAAAATGCTGGCAAGGATGATCAAGCCGATTTTAACGTTATTGGCAAGGTGGGCTGACTGACCATAAAAAGCTATGGCAATGGACAGGATCAGTGCAATGTCAGCGACAATTAATTTTGGTGAGAATCCCAATTTATTCAGTCCTTTCAGTGTGGCTACGCAAGCATTATACCAGATGTTGATTTTGATTTAAGCATAAATTGTCGGTAAAATAACTTAAATCTCTTGTTTAATTAGTGAGGGACAAAGGATTGATTGCTTGAAAAACAATTTGGAAATGCAACTGCCGGATTTGTTATAATAACTTCGTACTTGATAAAATTATGGTCAATAGTAAATTAAAAAGGTGAACGTCATGGCAAAAGAGAACCAAAACGAGCCACTTATTGATAGCAGCAAACTAATTTTTGGAATTGGTCAGGTCCAAAAAATAACCGGGGTTTCCGGAAGGCAGTTACGGTACTGGGAAGAACAGCGTTATATTACGCCGATTGCCCAGCAAAAAGGGACCCAACGCCAGTATTCATTCCGGACGCTCTTTTTGATCTTTCATATTCAGCGTTATTTATCTCAGGGCTTTACACTGCAGACAGCGGTTGAGAAGGCCAATGAATTTGAAAAACAAATGCCGATTTTGCGAACGTTTGTCAAAGCACAGCTTCACGGCGTTGAAGTTGCCGAGGATAGAAGCGTCATTGACTTTGGTTTTAAAGACGATACGCATCAGCAACGAGTTTACGGCATCGTTGAAGGTGACAAAACGTATTTTGAAATTAAAAACGTGGATGACTGATTGCGGTATGTATGGTTGTGACGTCAGATAGTTTTCCAAGTAGATACAAGATTGGTTTTGGCCAGTGGAACTGGGCAGAAAAAGCTAAAGAAGGCAGGAACGCTACGGTTTAGTTATCGAGGTGGTTCCTGTCTTTTGTTTGGATTTTGATTTAATCATAAATATGGTTACGAATTGAAAATTAATAGCCTTCGCTGTCAAACTTCTTATATAGGCCGATAATCGTTTTGTCGGTTAAATCAACCGATTTGTCGTCCAACGTTACCTGATTGATTTTATAGTAATCTTCAAGGTCGGGAACTTCCAAACGTTGGTTAGCCATAAAATCAGCCACCGATTTGTAAGTGATCGTTTCGTGAGAAGTCCCGCTTTCATAAACAATTTTAAGCATTTTTGCCACTTCTTTCTTTCAAATTTTGGCAAATCTCTGCCAAATCATTATTCCAGTTTTATTCTAGGGTTTCGAATTTTAAATTACAACTAACTTGCTGTTTTATTACGCGGTAATTTATCCACGGGTTTGGATTGACAACAATTCGTCCAGCAATTATGATTATGATAAGGTTATTATCTTAAAAGTGTTGAAGCAGGCACCGTAGTTGATTGAATCGGGAAGTCAGAAACTTGGCGGTTGATGTGAGCCAAGCGGTCAATTGATGAAATTACGCCTGTGGAGCTTTCTATGCGTAATAGACGAGTCATTTCGTTACCAATGGGTTAAGAGACCGCTTTTTAGCGGTAACTTGGGTGGTAACGCGGAAATTTCGTCCCTGACAGTCATATTGATTGTCAGGGACGTTTTAATTTGGAGGAGAATTAGCATGAATATTTTAGATGATTTAAAATGGCGTGGCGCGATCAATCAGGAAACCGATCATGATGGCCTTTATGATTTGGTTAATCATAAGTCGGTCGGCCTTTATGTTGGGATTGATCCGACCGGTGACAGTATGCATATTGGTCACTTAATTCCATTTATGATTTTAAAACGATTTCAATTGGCCGGCCATCATCCAGTAATCGTTATTGGTGGTGGAACTGGTTCAATTGGCGATCCCAGTGGTAAAAAATCCGAGCGGGTTCTGCAGACAATGGATCAGGTTCGTCATAACCAGGAAGCCTTGACCCGCCAAATGGAAAAGCTGTTTGGCCAGGACGGTTCGTTTGAAATTGTTAACAATTATGATTGGCTGTCAAAATTATCATTATTGGATTTTCTACGCGACTATGGAAAACTTTTTAATATCAATACGATGATTCGCAAGGAAATTATTGCGAGTCGTCTGGAAGCCGGTATTTCATTTACAGAATTTACTTATCAAATCCTGCAGGGAATTGATTTTCTGCATTTGTATCGTCATAACGATGTTCAGGTGCAATTAGGCGGTGCCGATCAGTGGGGAAACATTACTTCCGGGATCGATTTGATTCATAAGGTAGAAGGTTCGGATGCTAAAGCGTACGGAATGACAATTCCGCTGCTGCTCAAGGCGGATGGTACCAAATTCGGTAAGAGTGAGGGTGGTAACGTTTGGCTTGACGCGGAAAAAACAACGCCCTATGAGTTCTATCAATTCTGGTTGAATCAGGATGATCGGGATGTTATTAAATATTTGAAGTACTTCACCTTCCTGGACAAAGATGAGATTGATGACTTGGCTGAGAAAGTCGAGAAACAACCGGAGAAACGGGAAGCACAACGACGACTTGCCCAAGAAGTAACCAAATTTGTTCATGGCCAAAAAGCGGTTGAATCGGCTGAAAGAATTTCCAAAGCGCTTTTTTCCGGAGAAGTTGCTGATTTAACAACAACAGAAATTGAACAGGGATTCAAGAACATGCCAACTGTTGAGGTTTCTTCAGAACCTTTAAATATTGTTCAATGGCTGGTAGACGCTACCAAAATTGAATCCTCCCGCCGTCAGGCCAGAGAGGATATTACTAATGGCGCTATCCGCATTAATGGCGAAAAGATTCAGGATACCAATTTTGAAATTGACCCCGCTCAAAAATTTGATGGCCGATTCGTCATCGTTCGACGTGGTAAGAAGCATTATTTTCTTGCCCGAGTGAAGTAAGCGGCAGCGATAATTAATCGTAAGGAATGCAGCTAGACCAATTTAATGTAATTTGCTACTTTCAGTAGTTAATAAAGGTTGTAAGTAAGGGTGTTTTGGCCCTTGTTTGCAACTTTTTTTGATTTGTTTTT
>NZ_BAKI01000008.1 GCF_000583655.1 Lentilactobacillus farraginis DSM 18382 = JCM 14108 | reverse complement strand
CTTATGTTTATACCAACGGAGGAAAGTGATGAGAGTGAAACTTATAGGACCAAGTCCGGTAACGTTTTATTTGAAAATTTTATTTTTAGGAGTTTTCAACTGTGAAATTTTCTGAGGAACTAACGACTGCCGGACAACCGATTTTAGATGAAATTATTAAGCATCCCTTTGTGCAGGGAATTGCCAACGGACAATTACCAAAGGAAGCGTTGACTTTCTATGTTGGTCAGGACTTTAACTACCTGAATGCGTTTATCAAAGTCTACGCCGCTGCTATTCAAAAGTCGCAGACTCGTGCGGACATGGCAATCTTTGCCAAGCAGATCGATTTTATCTTGAATAGCGAGATTCACCCGCACCATAACTTCTGTAACGTTGCGGGAGTTGCTTACGAATCCCTGCAGCATGAGGCCCAGGCGCCGGGAACCTATCTTTACAATGAGCATATGTATAATGCCGCGAGAACTGGCGATTTAATCGACATCGTCGCGGCAATGACACCTTGTCCATGGACCTATGTTGAAATTGCCAACTTGTTAGTTAAAGAAGGTAAAAATACATCGGACAATGTGTTTAAACCGTGGATTGATTTCTATGCGAATATGGATAACCCTGATGATAGCATTTTGCCTGAATTTTTTGCGCTGATTGATCGGGAAGCTAAGCAATACGATCGACAGCGTTTGGATCGGGTTAAAGAAGCATTCTTAAAGAGTTGTGAAATGGAATGGGATTTCTGGGACCAGGCTTATTACCAAAAGTCTTGGCGGTTTGTAGAGCCGTTAAAACAGTATCATTAATTCATAAGGTGTCTGCCGTTGTGGGGGACACCTTTTTAACACAACTTAAATGCAAACAAGTGTACAAACAGGTTCACAATCGAGCACGAACTGGTTTCCCAGTGCCTTATGGCCGTTAAATATAGGAAGAACGTCGTGTAATAGTGATGAAATGCTGCAGGCAATTCAAGGAATGTTGATTTAGTTGATTTTATTAATTGGCACTATTACATAATTGAAACAATATTGTTGAAGAATCTGGGAAGCGTGCTTGGAAACTTGAATCGGCGCGGTTCGTAAACGGTGTACGAACTTAGAGAATAAGCTTGACTGGATTGAATTTAATTTATGACATTTGTCACCTTGCTTTTATTCTCATATACCTCTAACATAATAAGAAAATACCGTTAGAGGTGATGCTGGTGCTCCATAAGTTACGCAGTTTAAGCGAGTTTGAATTTCGACTGGCGTTGGAAGACAAAGTTGTTTTTCTATACACGTTGGTGTTTCCGGCGGCTTATTTTTTGGCAATTTCCTGGCGCAAATTTGCGGCTGGCGGGGTGACGCCAGCGTCTGAAATTCTTAGTAATTTATTTGGCTTTTGGGCTTATATAATGCTTACGGGTGTTATTAACCAAATTACCGTTACGATTTTTCAGATGCGCGAAAATAATTTTTTAAAAATGTATACATTTATCTCTGGGGATAAGCGGCTGATTTATTACGCCAATTTGATTCCTCAGGTGATGATTATTCAAATTGAAATTGCATTGTTTGATGTTTTGGCAATTTTAATTTATCGGCCGTCGGACAGACTCTTAGCACTGATTGGCATTTTTTGGCTGATAAACTTTATTTTGATTCCAATTATTGCTTTCTTCACGACCGTTATTTTAATTTTACCAATAAAAGCACGAACGTTGACAATGTATCTAACCGGCTATATTTTTGCGGCGCTGGCTTTGGGAACCATTACCTTTAAATCGCCGTTGGTAACAACGATTGTGACTTTTATCAATCCAGTTGATTTTCAAGAAACTGCTTATTCATTATTTCTCCAGCATTCCCAATCATTATTCGCTGGTACTTTATTGTTAGTTGTTGGAGCTGCCTATATTATTCTTGGGAATCTGATTATCTCAAAAATGAGTTTGGCTTCTCGGACAAGTCGTTGATAGGAGCGTTTTATCATGCAAATCCGGAATTTTACGTATACATTGGCCAATGGACGGTCGTTATTTCAATCCCTGAGTGCTGATTTTGTTGATGATAAAGTGAATATTTTGCTGGGACCAAATGGGTTGGTAAAACCACGCTGTTGGACTTCATCGCTACGGTCAATAAACGTGAACCGGCTTATTTTCAAGGCTTCCCCGAATTTAAACAAATTGCCTATCAACCCCAAGGTGTGCCGTTTATCTTCGAAGCGACGGTATTTCAGACAATGAAAATGGTGATGGGGGTCGGCGGCTTTCGGGGAAAGTTTCAACCAACCGATTTGCCAGAAACACTCCAACCGCTGGCGGATACCAAATATGGTGAACTTTCTGGTGGTCAGCGACGATTGGTGATGATTAACGCGATTTCCAGACTGGACCGACAGTTGTACTTGTTTGACGAGCCGGAAAGTGGGTTGGACCCCAAAATGGCTAAACGGGTAATGACCGAGATCCAACATTTAAATCAACGAGGAAAACGGGTTATTATGACGTCTCATCAATTTCAAAATATTAATAATGATCAATACCACCTTCTTTTCTTGAAGGCTGGTCAAATTCGATTTGCCGGTTCACCTTCTGAATTTCTACGGAAGGAAGGGACCGATAACCTGGTTGATGCATACATCAAGCAGGATCAAACGGTACTATAAGCTAAACGGCTGAAGGAGTGGGTGGCGATGAAACGGGTTTTACTTAGCTTAAAGTATGTTTACTATGTGATAAGTGGCGCGATTGCGTTGTATTTGGTATATCTTTATGACGGTGCTGTCCGATTGCCGTATTTTGAATCCGGAAGTGGCTGGGGAATACTGCGGATGGCTTTGGATTTCAAGGCGTTGGACGTTTATTTTTTGTTTAATCTATTAGTTATGCTTCCTATTATAAGAATCTATTTTGCCCAGGTTTCTAATGATAAAACTGCGCAGTTTGAAACTTATAAAGATCGGGCACTTCGCTTGCATCATTCAGATGCCCAGGCGAATCATAAGAACCGGGACTGGTCGGCTAATGGGGTTACCGCGAATCCGTGGGAGTATATGCATGCCAGCACGCAATCATACCAAGGGGTTACGGATTGGCTGTTTAAGCTGGCGAAGGGTTTCTTTCTTAACCTGTTATTACTATTATTTGGCCCACTCTTTTTGGGATATTGGCTGATTAAGAAAACAGCGCGGTCTGCAGAATAAAGATAATTCGTTATTTGGCAAAAAAGAATTTGAAAAAATGGCCATCAGTGATTGATTTATGGTGACCATCGTACCATAATAAAAGTAAATTTTACCTTTAATAATAAAAGTAAAATAAACTTTTATTTTGGGAGTTGATTAGAATGGAAAAAGTTCCTGTTGAAACAGTTGTTAAAAGGGCCGTGCGCCTTTCTTTTGGGCCGACGCAGATTGTTAAAGATGTTTTTCAGATGAGTCGGGCCCGCAGCCTGTATCTGTTATTGTTGGTGGCAATTCAGATTGGTTCGTTTTTCCTGTTTTTCTCAAATGGAAACGTCACGTTGAAACCTGATACCTCGGTCATTGGTATGGTGGGGCTATTTGCCGGAATTACCGGAATTATCAGTGTGGTAGTTTGTGCCGATGGCAAGATTACCAATTATTTTTGGGCAATTTTGAATAATGTCAGTTATATTTACGTATCGTTCGCCAACCATCTCTATGGCGAGGTCTATTTGAATATGTATTTCTTTATTCTTGAATTTATTGGTATCTATGAGTGGACATCAAAGAATTTGAAGACCAAAGCAAAACAACAGGACCTGGTTCAGGTGAAGGAATTATCCGGTATTGGCTGGGGGATTTTGGCGTTCGCCGTTCTCGTTGGTTGGCTGGCACTGGGGTTGTTTTTGAAACGGGTACCGTTCTTGTCGACCACCCTCGATCCACACCCTTGGATTGACGCAATCAGTGTTGTGGTTCAAGTGTTCGCCCAATTACTGATGGTCTTGCGGTACGGCGCGAGCCAATGGTTGTTGTGGATTGTCGGTAACGTGGCGGAATTGCTGCTTTGGACGATTAATTTTAATCCCATTATTATGGCCCTGTGGTTTGCTTACCTGGTCAATTCATTGTATGGCTATTATATGCGGACGGGAAAATTGCAAAAAGAGTCACTCCCCGATCAAACTGCTTGATAATGACATGTCCTTGATACCATGGTTAAGCTTTTTTAAAGAATTATGTAATAAAATCTAACATCAATATCCTGCCGTATACTATTCTTGATAATAAACGGAGAGGATTGATGGATATGGATCAAACATCGCTGGTTACTGAATATCCCCAAGTGAAGGATCTGATGAGTGAACACCCGATTTTTTGGCGGAATCCCGACTATGGACAGCAAGCTGAATTGCCATTTTCCCAAGCTGACATTTTTGATGCCGTTGCCCGATGGGAGCGATTTGCCCCATATTTAGCAACAGTTTTTCCGGAAACAGCTAAAATGAAGGGGATTATCGAATCACCATTAATCCGGCTTGATCAGATGCAGGCTGCATGGGAGAATATGTATCATCAGAATTTGGCGGGAAAATTATATTTGAAAGCGGATAGCCAACTACCGATTTCCGGCTCGATTAAATCCCGGGGCGGCATTTATGAAGTACTTAAATTTGCCGAGCAAGTAGCCATGCGGCATACGGACCTGGCTTATATGGATGACTATCGGGTTTTGGCAACCGAAAAGTATCGCCGGCTTTTTGCCAAGTATGGTGTAATTGTTGCGTCAACCGGCAACTTGGCGTTGAGTGTTGGGATTGTCGCGGCAACTTTTGGATTCAAGACGACGGTATATATGTCTCACGATGCCCGGCAGTGGAAGAAAGATAAACTGCGGGCGAATGGTGTGACGGTTAAAGAATTTGATACTGACTTTTCACACGTTATTCCCCAGGCAAGAGAGGATGCTCAAAAAGATCCCTATTGTCACTTTGTCGATGACGAGGGTTCGACGACCCTTTTCTTAGGTTATGCGGTGGCGGCTGTTCGACTTCAAAAGCAGTTAAAGGACCAGCATATTAAAGTTGACCGAAAGCACCCTGTATTAGTTTATCTACCTGCGGGTGTTGGTGGCAGTCCCAGTGGCGTCACGTTTGGCTTGAAAATGATTTTGGGGCCATACGTCCACGCGGTCTTTTGTGAGCCAACCCACGTGCCGTCGGTAACACTGGGGATGATGACGGGTTTGAATAATCACATTTCGGTTTACGACATCGGTTTAGATGGATTAACCGCGGCTGACGGCTTGGCGGTTGGTCGCCCATCCAGATTGGCAGGTAAGGTGATGCGGACCTTGTTATTTGGCAGTGTGACGTTCCAAGACGATGACATTTACCGCAACGTTGCCCAGTTAATGGATACCCAACAGATTGTGGTTGAGCCGTCGGCAGCGGCCGGATTTACAGCCATTGCCCCCGTTATAAAAAACGTACCGGCGTTTAATAGTGAGAACGCTACCCATATTGTTTGGGCAACCGGTGGCAATATGATGCCGGAAAGTGAACGATTGGCCAATTACCAAAAGGGTGAATCGTTGATAAAGTAGCTGGTAAAAATTCAGATTTATAAAAATGAAATTAATGATTATCAAAAACGGCTCTCAATTTTGTTAATAGAATTGAAAGCGTTTTTGACTGGTTTTAAAGTTTTATTAGGGCAAATACCAATGGAATCGTTATTAAGCTCAAAATGGTCGACAGACTCATCAAAGCTACCGCCGGGCTGGTGTCACCGTATGCCTGCAGAGTAAATAATACTACCAGACCAGCGGCGGGACAGGCAGCCATTAAGACGGTTGTGTATAGTGCGACTCCCGACACAGTGAGCAGTTGAAGGACCATAATGGCAATGATTGGAAAGAGGACGTTACGAAAGAAGAGTGCCAGCCACAAATGCCAATCGATTAGTTGACGGTTGAGCTTGATGTTTCCCAAGCTATTGCCGATAACAATCATTGAAAGCGGCGTGTTAATGGAACTAATGTACTTGACGACTTCGTTTGCCGGGCCCGGCAGTTGAAATGAAAATAGGAAAAAAATCAGCCCGATCAGAATGGCGATGATGTTTGGATTAACAATAATTTCACGGAAGTTTTGCCACCGATCGGTCGTCTTTTGACCGGTTTTAAATAATGAGACGCCGTGTGTCCAACTGAAAATATTGAAGCCGGCCAAAGAGGCGACCGCAAAGAAGACCCCGCTGTTGCCAAAGAGGGCACTGGTTAGCGGGACCCCCATAAAGCCGGCGTTGGAATAAATACTGCCATATTGGGTAATTCGACGGAGGTTGATATTGCTGATGCGGCCAAAAGCGAGCTTTGAAACAATAATTTCGATTATGTAAAAAATAAAAATGCCAATGCAAACCAGGACGAGCTGTTTCATACGACTAGCGGAGTAGTGCTGTTCAAACGCACCGATAATTAAGCAGGGCGATACAATATACAACAAAATATTTGTGAGATCGTTTGACGTTTGCGTTTGCATGAAGCCGAGTTTGTTGATTAGGACGCCGACCAGCATCAGGACAAACATCAATCCGATCTGATTAGCAAGTTGACCGAGTGCCATGGAACCACTTCCTTTTAAATGATTTTCTGAAAATTGACTGTGTTTATTATAGCGCGATTGGCCGACTTTCGATAATCGAAACTGTGCATTGAATTGGGTTGGCATAAAAAGCCACCTGATATTTGAAAGACCTGTCAGGTTAACCGGTGATTGCAAATATCAGGTGGTTTTTTAAGTTGGATTTGTTCAAGCATTAATTGTAATAGAAAAATGATTTATCATTATTTTCTGAATTACCGCTGGCATCCTGTTGGCCGACGATAATGGCATAACCGTTGGCATAGCCGTCACCGTCGCTGGCAACAATCTGTCCCAGAATATCCGGTATATTATCGATAATTTGAATCCCAATTTGATAATCGGTCATCGAGGCCCGCTTGGTGGCATCATAACCAGCTTGATCCAACATGGTTTTAACTGCGTTCAGCTTTTTGGCGTTTGACCATGACGAATGTTTGAGCAGGTACCGGTCGATGTCCGGAAAGGCTTTGATATTACCGTAACCACCAGTACCGATCGGTTTGACGTTTTCATCGCTCATGATGGATTGATTGGCGGCGTCGTAATTGTAAGCCGCGATTCTTGAAAGGCCGTAATCAATTTTGCTGTTCGGAAACAAGGCCGCGATTTGTTTGGCCAGTTTTTGATACTTGGCAGTCTGAACGTATTGATTGTAGTCGTTGTCGCCGATGAAGTCATCGATTGGAACATAATTTTGGCCGGTGTGGTTGGGATTGGTTCCCCGCTTTAAGTAGCCGCGCCAAACGTAGCCGCCAACTGTTCGGCCATTTCCCCGGAGCGTGCCGCTTAAGTAGTAATAGACGGCACGTTTCTTGCCATGTCGCATAACGACCGTTTCGGTTCGGTACCAGTTCATTCCGGGGAAATTCTTTAAGTGGACGCGGACCTTGGTGTGGTTATAATTCCACATTTTAACGTCCTGACCATAATACCTTGGGTAATAGGAACCGGACTGGTTGGCCCACTTTTGTTCGACGATCTGATATCCTTTGGGACTGTATCCCTTCGCCAAATAGCCCTTCCAAACATAGCCACTAATGGCGTGGGTTGTGTTCTTTACTTGATAATAAACCCGTTTATGCTGGCCGTATTTTAAAACGACGCTTTTAGCAAGAAACCAAGTGGTTGCCTGATAGTTTTTTAAATTATGCAGTTTTTTAGTGTGATGGGCGTTCCACATATAGGCTGTTTTGGCTGACTTGGCATGAAACGGCAAGCGGACCGCGTGTTTTTTATCGCTGTATACGTGAGAGTAGTCCTTTGATTTGACGATTTGGTAACTACTTTTGGTTTTAGCCCGAGCAGTTGTCTGTGGCGTGGTAATCCAAGCTGATCCAAGCAGCAATCCCAAACCAACGACGGTAAAAACGTGTTTTCTCATCAACAAAAATCCTTTCTGAACCGGATATGGCAAACATCGTCATTATATAACATTGTCGGTTGTTAGATGAACTGATTTCTTGATTTGTGGCCCAAGCTTAAGGAAGATTAGAAATTAGACATGGATAAGCATTCGCTGACAAAAATCACGCCGCAGACAGCTTACCAATGGGCTGCCCGAGACGTGATGAATAGCTATTCCGAACTTGACGCGACAAATGAATATAGAATCATGATGAGGCCGATAAACGTGCAGATAATGTGGTACCACCAAAAAGCACCAAAAAGCCGACACTCACCCATCAACAACAGATTAGTCAAAATAACCAAGCCACACCAAAACGGAAATGTTTTATAAAAATGTCGATTGAAAGTCATATCATCATCCACTTTATAAGCCATCAAATTATCAGTTTCACAATCATTAACTTAATCTTAATTCAGGGGAAGGTGGAAGGCAATTAATATGCCTTTGTATGGTATTGTTATAGTTAAAAGGGGGTGCCGTTCATGCAGGACGAAAGTGATTTTATTCTTCGTCAGATTAGAGCATTTGCGGAAGGATTGGGCTATATTTTGGCGCACGGTAAGGGTGGCCATTCCCAAACTGAAATTATTTTCCCGGCAAGGCAGGAACAAAAGCTGCCGCATCAAACAGAGTTGCAGTCATTGATTGACAAAAAGCAGTATGCTGGTGCAGCCGAGCGGTTATTAAGCTTGCAATATGCCATGACGGACGACCAGTTTACAGCACTGGGAATTTGGCTTTATGCATCACTGAACGAACTTAGTGATGCCCAATTACTTGAAGGCGGGTTTTCGAAAAAATCAATTATTGCTGGTTTGAACCAGCTAAAAGAGTTTCACAAAACGTAACACTTAATGTTGTAAAGTAACGAAAACGGCAGTGCTTGTTGATGTTTAAAACTAATCGCGTCTTTTAAGCAGCCAGTATGTGACGTTGGCCCCTTCGAACGTTTGCGTGTGGTTGGTCACGATTCGATAGTTTTTTAATAAGACCTTGGCGATTTTTTTAGTACCGGGATTAATGTTACCACTGGTGATTTTACCTTTGGCCCCCGGATAGCCACGCCATTTGTTAATCTGTTTGCCAGCCGGTGTATTCAAGACAACCCATTGCACGCGGCTTTTTTTAATGACATCAAATTGACTATTCAGAATCTGTGGTGCCTTATCGTAAGCAATGTTGTAGTTTTGGAAATAGTAGGTGCTTGGCAGCGCCCCGGAAGTCGTGTAAAAGCCCATATCAATCGAGCCGTAGTTTAGTAAGGTTGGCCGGCCCTTGCTTTGAGACCGCATTAAATTACCGAATTCAATCTGGGCGGGCTGTTGTGGTTTGTTGGTTTGGTTTAGGGTAACGGAGCTGTTATTCGGAAAGATTTTGGAATTTAAAATATTATCATTAACGCCTAATACCAGAAAAAAGCTGAGAAGCGCGCAGCTCAGAAGAACAACTGATTCGTTTCGTTCATTGATGGTGACTTTAAATTTCTGAATAGCGTTCACAAACGCGAAAACACTTGGAATAGCCAGGTAAGGGAAAAACGCCAGCTCATAGTATTGGTAGACCTGACCGGGATGGTAGCCATAAACGATGAAGGCTGCGTTAACAACCATCATCATCACAAACAGCATTTTTCCCCAAGTTGTTTTAAAAGCAGATTTGGTAAAAAGCAGGTAGACATACCCGACAAAGCCGCAGACAAAGATTAACGGATCTTGGCGGAGAAAACTGCTGTAAATGGTGAGTGATTCGATAAATTTGGCAAAGATCGAATTGTCAGAGAGCATGTAAATATGCATGTTTTCGTAAAAATAAACGTGAAAGAAAGCTGTCAGTGAATGAGTGGCTATAAAGAAAATTAACCACGGTAAGGTTGCGATTAGAAATCCCAGCAGGCTCCAGCTGACTAACTTTTTCATTTCCTGCCACGATTTATGTTTGAAATAATAGCCAAACATCGCTAGATAAAAAATAATCCAACCGCCCAGCAGGGTGTATTTCATAAAAAATGTCAGACCGACCAGAAAGCCTGCAGACACCAGAGCCGGCGGGGAATAGTGAAGCGGTTCTGATCACCCTTTAACAGTGTATAAATCAATGCCAGCATGGCCGGAAACAGGAGTGATTCAACCGTATCACCGTAGTTATAGTAAGGGTGAAACAGCTGAAATACCGGAATAAAGATGGCAATTGCACAGGCAGCCAGATGAAAAGTGAACATGCGCGCGATTTTGTAAACTATGTACATCGACAAAAAGGAACTTAGGGTTTCGAACGGCAGCATGCCCAACAATGACCGGCTGCTCATTAGATAGGCAATCCCGTGCATCAAGTAAACATAGGGCCCCTTTTGCTCAAAGACGTCCCGATAAGGCAGGACCCCGTGCATGAGTGCTTTACCAACCGTGAAGAAACAGTTGTTGTCGGGAGAGTAGTCAAAGTAAAATAACGGCGATGTATAGCTGACGAAGCCCATAAACCAGATACTGATCAGTAGGAAGAAAAGCAGATAGGAATGCGTTGACAGCCACAATTTAATCTTTGGAGACACAATCATCACTCAATTCTAAAAAAGTTTTTTATAAAAATAGTATAATAGATCTTAACAAAAGATTAAATACATATTATTATTAATAACTAAGGGTGTCGGGCTTAAACATTTTAACTGCTTAACTATTAATCTAGCTTAAATTGATTACTAATCAAGCAGGACATAACTTGGAGGGTATTATATATGAAAAAAACTTTACTATATCTAACGGCAGCGGTGACACTTTTTTCCGTTGGCAGTGTAGCTTCGGCAAGTCTACATACCAACAATACTGACAATGTAACTGCAACCGCAACGAGTGGCTCAGGCGTAACCGCAACCAGTGGTTCAGCTGCATCAAGCAGTGCAACGTCAAGCTCTTCGTCATTAACGCCAGTGCCAACTGAATCTTCATCTTCAACTAAGACACCGACTGTTTCGAAGCACGCCAAGGCTGTAAAAACAGCTAAAGCAAACGTTGCCAAGGCTAAAGCAACTGCTAAGAAGTACCAGGCAGCCTACAAGAAAGCTAAGAAGTCGGCTACTAAAGCCAAAGACCTTAAGGCTTACAAGAAGGCTTTTGCCAGCTATAAGCGTGCACAGGCCAAACTGGCTACTTTGCAACACCCAACTGCCGTAAAGAACGCAAAGGCTAAAGTTGCTAAAGCCAAAGCTAACTACAAGAAAGCCAAGACGGCTGCCAACAAGGCTAAATACCTGAAGGCATATAAGACTGCTCAAGCTAACTTGAATAAGGCTTACGCAAAATACGCAAAATAAACTGATGACAATGTCGACGCATGAGTTGTCGACGATTGATTAATAGTTAACGGTTAAATTAACTACACCCTAAATAAAATCCGCTGCCAATACTTAGACAATTTGTCCGTATTGGCAGCGGATTTTTGATTATACCGACTATTTTAAAAGCTGTTTATTGTTAAAGTAGCTGGTACCAAGGAAAATAACGATTAAGACGCCAATCGTTCCAAACGCCATTGAGAAGCTTTGAAAGTCGATCAACCAGCCGATTAAAGGAAATAAACCGATCATCCCAAAAGAAAACAAAACGTTGGCAACACTTAAAAGCGTGGCCCGTTGATTCGAAGCAATCATGTCATTGTAGTAGCTGCTGAAGATCGGCTCTACCAAAGACGAAAGCACCTGAGACCCCAGGAAAAGGCCGATCAGTAACGGCAGCCAATTAAGCCAGGTTGCTAATAGTAGGCCGGTTAAACTCCAACTAAGCCAGCTAACCAAAGTGGTTTTTGAAAAATGTTTTTGAATGGCCGGCGTAAATTTAATGCCGATAATGTCGACGATTGCCGAAGCAACCATTAACAGTGAAATCGTCCAGCCCGGGAATCGATCCTTTTCCATTAAAGATTGAAAGTAAAAGTAATAAGACGTGCAGATGCCATCGAAGGCGGCTTGAAAAAGCATTAGGTTTCGTAATAGCCGGTCCGTTTTAAGAACATGGTAGGCGGTTACCACAATTGATTTGATGGTTTGCGGTTCCTGAACCTTTGACCGGGATGAGCTTACTCGTGGTTCTTTCATGGCGGCTACCGAAAGTAACGCTAAGCAGCCGATCAAAATGGCAATGACGTAGGTTAATTCAAAGTGCCAATGGACAAAGAAGCCGGCAATGACAACGCCGGCAGTATCCCCGAATTCAAACAGCACATTGACGGTGCTGATGATTCGCGGATAAGCGTTAGTCTGCTGACTTTCAACCAGGGAATCGTACATGAGCGCGTCAATCGTTCCGGATTGCAGGTTATATGACAGTGCGTTTAAAACAAAGCTGAAAGCAAACATCCAAAACGTTTGACTTGTCAGCATAATTACCGCAGACAGGATCGCCGCAACTCGTCCGCCGATTAGAACGGCTTTATACAAAAATCGGTCGGCCAAAACGCCACTGGGAACTTCGAATAAAAAGCTGGCCACGTGAAAAATACTTTCACACAGACCGATTTCAACGAGGCTTAGACCTTGCATCTGCAGGTAGATCACCCACAAACTGGTAATGCCAAAAAACGAGAAGAACGTGTAAACATAGCTTTTAGCGATATTAGTCGGATATTTAGTTTTCATTATTTCTTACACTCCAGTGAGTCAATCAACCAACTTTAGGTGGGCTGATTGAGGTTATTTTAATGCGTCTTCACTAGAGTGCTGTTACCTGGATAATGCAGTGCTTTAATGTAATCCATGCCAGCATGGTTACCACCTCAATAAAAAGATTATTAGAACCATTCTAATGGATTGCTGCGAGGTGTGCAAGTTGCGATGGTATAAGAACTTAAATCCGACTTTAAATTGCTAAATAACTTAGGAGATTTAGTGCGACCATAGTATAATATTGTTAACAATTTTGAATGTTAGTTAATGTTTCTATGAGGATAATAAATGGCTAAAAAATTTAGAACTTTTAAAATGAACGATTTGCTTTATGAATTAGTAGCATTTGGGAAGGATTTTAGTCTAGCTGATCAAGGAAAAGTTGCGATTTTTCGAGAACAGAATTCGAATTCATATGGAGTAATGCCAGTAGCCGAACTCGGCCAATATTTAAGCGGTAGTAAAAACAACGCCTTATTAGAAAAGCGATTGGCTTTATACAAGAAACGCTTTGTTGGTCGGACCGATGTGTATGCACATCGGTATTATAATAAAAAGATTGCGAAAGATATTTACGCACCAGTAGTGACATTTAAAGATGGACGACCGCAGCCGGAACATTGGGTCCCGTTAACGGATAATGAGTTGAAGAAACATTTAATTGGCCAACAATTTTTGGGCTTTTACCCGATGTTTCCAGATAATACAACTAAGTATTTAGTTATTGATATCGATGGGCATCATGAAGGAGATAAGTGGAAAGAGATCACAAATTCAATTCGCAGTGTATGTCAAAAGTGGACCATTCCTGTACTGGTCGAACTTTCTCAATCAGGGCAGGGATGTCATATATGGTTCTTCTTTAAAAATCCGGTAAATGCTGTGATAGCACGGTCATTCGGCGATGCACTTTTGAAAGTAACGATGGCGATTAATCCAAACTTATCTTTTAAAGCTTTTGATCGACTTTTTCCAAGCCAAGATGTTGTTAGCGAGAAGGGAATTGGTAATTTAATTGCAGGGCCACTTCAGGGAGAACGAAGGCGGGAAGCAAAAAGTGTTTTTGTGGATGAAAATTTCTTCCCGTTGCGTGATCAGTGGCAATCTTTAGAAAATATCGAATTGCTGTCAGAAAAACAAATTAATATCTTAACGAGAAATTTAAATTCACAATCAAGCTTTCACTTATTCGAGGAACAGGAAGCCCAAACGAATTTATTAAAGGAGCCAATGCAAATTAATCAGCCATTGGCTATTATTCGCTCTAATGCACTTTATATCAAAAAAGATGAAGTGAATCGCCATCAATTAACACAGTTGAAATGGTTAGCTTCATTTAGAAATCCGCAATTTTATGAGAAGCAGCGGCTAAGATTATCAACGTTTAATGAACCGCGAATTATCAATGTTTTTGATGAAACTAATCGATATTTGATATTACCACGTGGAATCGAGGACGAGTTAGCAGGTATAATCCCCATATTAAGTGGGTTGATAAGTCAATATCTGGAAGAAAAATTCATGCTCATTTTAACGGTAGGCTTCATAGTGATCAGATTGGTGCTTTTAATGCTTTGATAAATCATCGAATGGGAATTTTAGCGGCTCGAACCGGATTTGGGAAGACAGTTGTTGCTGCCAAAATAATTGCAACACTAAATGTAAGCACACTAATCTTAGTTCATGATAAAGAGTTGGCGGATCAGTGGGTTGCTCGACTTAATCAATTCTTAAAAATAACAGATCAGCCATTTTTAACAGAACTCACACCTACTGGGCGTAAACGGCGCAAAAAAGTGATTGGCACTTATTTTGGATCTAAACGGAATCGGAGCGGTATCATTGATGTAGCAACTATTCAATCTTTTAAAACAGATCGGGCCAGTCAAAAAGTTCTCGACCAATATGGGTTGATTATTAGTGATGAAGTTCATCATGATGCGGCATATACGTATGAACAGATAATCAAAAAGTTACATTGCAAGTATTTATATGGTCTGTCTGCGACACCATTTAGAAGAGATGGACGGGAGCCTATTATCACAATGCAGTTTGGGCCTATTCGCTACAAAACAGCTCCTGTTGATGAGAAAACACTGCTTAAAGTTAAACGAACAGTGATTCCTAGGTTTACCAGCTTAGGGATTGCAGATTTGCAGATCGCCAGCGCTAGCATTAATCAAAATTATAAGATGATCTCAAATGATGATAATCGAAATCAATCTATAATAGATGACATTAAGACTGCTTTGTCCGAGAAGCGGCATATATTGGTTTTAACTAATCGAGTGGAACACCTTCATCGCCTTGCTACTACCCTTAAAGTGAAGCAACCAGTTTTCCTGCTTTACGGGGGACAAGCTGAAAAACAGAATCGTAAAATTATGACACAGATTAATCAAACAATGGGACCGTATGTTGTACTTGCTACTGGAAAATACGCAGGTGAAGGGTTAGATATAGGCATGATTGATACTTTAATTTTAGCAATGCCTCATTCTTGGAAGGGAAGAAGTGAACAGTATTTAGGTAGAATGCAAAGAAACCTGGTACAGAAATCAGAAATTCGAGTATATGATTATGTAGATATATTTGTACCAATGCTGGCAAGAATGTATCGGAAGAGACAAAAAACGTATGAGTACCTGCATTATCAGATTGTTGATGATAATCAAAGTCAGCAAGCAGGAATTAACTTTTTTAATGGGCACTATCAAAAAGCTATTTTGAAATCTGTACAGAGTGCACATCAAGTTATGGTTTGCTCTAACAAAATATCTGGTTTCATTTTAAATAATTTACTAGAAAAAGTGAATGATCGATTGCAAATCCGCGTTTTAACAAATAAAGTAACTTCTTTTCAAAAGAGACAGTTTCTTGATAGAGGCGTTTCATATACTCTTTATGATCAGAATTTACCAACATGTGTGGTAATCGATCAAAAGCAGCTCTGGTTAAGTTCGGATATTGGTTTTAAAAATAATACTGGCATAGTTGTTCAAATTAATCAACCTCAATTGGTAAAGAAGTTTCTTGAAATGTTGACTCAATCAATTGACCAGTTGAGTTTATAAATTTGCAGGTAAATGTAATGTCAGGTGTTTGCTTATCAAAAGTAAAAATAAGTTGCGACAAGCAAGAGCCCCACACCCGGCACCCGGACATGTAAGATATAATGATGCAATAGAAACTCGTTCGCGACGTTTTTAAAAGGGGAGAACTTGCTTATGCAAAAAAATACTAAAGGATATTTACTTATGGTCATTGCCGTAACCTGCGGTGTTAGTACCTTTTTCACGCAAAGAGATGCATCAGCAAGTATCAAATGGCACCGGTATTATGATATGATTTTTGGACATTACCATAAGCAAAAAGTAGTGAAATATAGTCCTACAGGTTGGGGACGATTTGAAGCGGGATTAAAATCCGAAGATTTCAAAATCGATAAGTACACCCAATATACGTATAACAAGAAGAATCGAACCATGCTTGTTCGATACAAAAATACAAATATTATGCTCCCAGTTAAATATAATTACATTAAAATTAAATTGAGCGATGGTCATAAAGTACCAATCTTCACTTATCACTGTGAACTACTCGGCCATAAATGACCGAGCTTCTGGGAACACGACGTAGTATTTAGGCTGTTACATCGGTATGCCGAACACCTAACTTACAGAACGCCGCTCTCTTACCATGTTAGTCCCTAACCAGTAGCTTTTAAGCCGCGCTTCAGGATATTAACTGCCGCATTAATATCCCGATCGTGATGCGTCTGACACTTCTGACACGTCCATTCCCGAATTGCTAGGGGCTTGGCACCGCCATTGTGTCCACACGATGAGCAGATACGGGAAGTGTTGTTGGCACTGACCACTACTAACCGTTTCCCATACCAGTCACACTTGTATTCCAGCATGGTCCGGAATTGATACCAACTGGCGTTAGCAATGGCCTTAGCGAGGTGGTGATTGCGCATCAGATTTTTGGTTTTCAAATCTTCAATCACAATCACATCGTACTTCCGAACTAAGGCCGTCGTGAGCTTGTGCAGGTAATCCTTGCGCTGGTTGGCAATTTTAGCTTGATACCGGGCTTTAGTCATTTTGGCCCGTTGCCAATTTTGGTAATCATTAAGTTCCATTTTGGACAGTTTATGATGATGGTTCCATTGGTGCATCGCAACGGTCGCCTGGTGCCTGCGTCGACTGAACTTGGCCTGCCACCGTTGGGCTTGCTTTTCCAGCCATTTTGCATCGAACGTCCCATACTTCACCCCGTTGGAATCAATCGCTAAATCAGAAACGCCCAGGTCTAAACCAATCTGTTGATTGGTCTTGGGCAAGTGATGAACTTCAGTTTCGACCTGCAGGGAAATGTAGTAACGGCCGGTAGATTCGTGGCTAATCGTGTAGCGCTTAATTTTGCCATTGGTCAAGCGGCCCGTCTTGCTGGTGCGAATACTGCCGATTTTCGGTAGTTTTAGCCGTCGCTTGGCTTCCACAGTGCAGATTGATTGCCCAGTGTAGGCTTGCTTAGCGCTACGCCGGGACTTAAATCGGGGATAACCGCCTCGATGTTGAAACAAGTTCTGATAAGCCAGCGCCAGGTTATGGTTGACCACGAATAAACTGGTGGCGTCACTGACCTTCAAGAAGGGGTACTCTTTTTTGAGCGGTTTCAGCAGATAGTTCATATCGTATTCGCCAACGAACCGGCTTTTCGGGTTATTTTCGTAACGTTTTTTAGCCATCGCCAACATGTGATTCCAGACAAATCGATCGTTGCCAAACAGCTGCCATAATTGATCGATTTGAGCTTTGTTCGGGTATAAGCGTAGTTTAATCCCTTTAACCACCGTCGTCATACGAGACCTCCTCTCATTATTTTTCGCGTTTGCGCTGATCATCAATATACTTAGCTACCGCCTGTTCATTGACCGTACCAATGCTTTCAACGTAGTAACTAGGTGACCATAAGTGACGATTCTTTTGTTTCCAATAGTGAGTCTGTAACTCCGGACATTGTCGGAACAGTTGAAAAGCGGTAATGCCTTTTAACCAGCGGACAATATTTGTTACTGATAATTTAGGCGGTGCACTAACCAGTAGGTGAACATGATCATCTTTACCAATTTCCAGATGGGCGATTTTAAAACCGTATTGATCGGCGATTTCATTAACCAAACGTTTGAAGACCTCCTCAACATGTCCCGTTAAAACCTTGTTACGGTACTTAGTTCCCCATATGAGATGGTAATTTAGATTGTACACTGATGTTCTACCATACGTTAGTCTATTTGTATCTTTCATACCAATTATTATATCATATTTAAGTGTAACCATATGCACGAATTTAGAAAGATGGCGTTTTTTTGACAATTAATCAAGACAAGCGTCCGTGGACTCCAAGAGGGGAGGCAATTCATCACGTTCTTAAAAGATCGTGTTTTCTTGCCCTATATCATAAAGTTGGAAAAGATAAGTGGACATATCTCAATAGTGTTAAATATTGGTTAGTAAAACCAACTAAATTTTGATTTAACGATTGTTGGCAGGAATATTCAGATAACGACATACTTGTCCTAAGTTAAATTCGGGCTTGTATCTGACTCAAAAGTCAATAATTGTAAAAATTCACGAGTAATGAACCAGCAAAACTTACCAGTAAAGATGCCAAGGCAATAATTCTAAAAGTTTTGACTGACTGATAGAGCCGGTTTTCCGTGGAAAAGTTAAAATTAAAAGTTTCGCTATACCATAACTCTAAAATTCCAATGGTAATCAAATAGAATTGAATTTGATTGACAAGCCCCATTTTTAAGTAAGCTACCGGAAGTGTAAGTACTGCCAATACGCAAAGCATGTCGTACAGAATTAGCTGTACTTTAAAGTCACACTTTCTTTTGATTTGGGTCTTGATATAAACCTAGCTTTGTAAACAATGCAAGTGCATGTTACTGAATTGACAGGTTGGTTTCAAGAGCTGGTAAAAAGTTAAACAGTATTTTGACTGATGAAAGGTGAGAACCGGAAACCGAAAACCGGGGAAATTATCGCTGATTAAAAACGGGGCACTCCATAAAACGGCAATTGCTGTTTTGCGGGGTGCCCTGTTGATTTGATTATTTTTTGATTTCAAGTGGTTGTTTTAAACGTCCCAGACTTTTTCAGCGATTCGCTTAACCAGTCGTAGCTTATCCCATTGCTGTGCTTCGGTTAGCTTATTGCCTTCTTCGGTTGACGCAAAGCCACACTGGGTTGAAAGTGCCAGATTTTCTAATGGGACTTTTTCTGCGGCTTCTTTAATTCGGTCAATAACCTGATTCTCATCTTCTAATTCGGGAGACTTTGAGGTAATCAGGCCAAGGACAATCCGCTTGTGCTGATCACCATTCCAAATCCGGTCGAGTGGTGCAAAGCTGCCGGAACGCTGGTTATCATATTCCAAGAAGAGACCGTCGTAATGTAATTGCCCCAGATAGTCGGCAACGTCATCGTAGCTGCCGGAGAACAGGTAAGTCGATTTGAAGTTTCCTCGACAGATATGGGTTGTAACAGTCAGGTCTTTTGGCAGTCCTTCGAGTAATTGATTAATTACCCGAACCGCGTCTTCGGCCATTTGAACGTAACGTTTGTGTTCGGCTTGGTCGTTAGCTGTTTCATTTAGTTTGGTGATCAAAAACGCCCAGGTAGTATCGTCTAATTGAATGTAACGACAGCCGAGTTCGTAAAAGTGTTGGATTGTTTGGTGGTAGGCAGCTGCCAAATCATTTAAGTAGGCGTCCCATGATGGATAGAATTTTGACCAGTTATCACTTCGATTATCTCTGAAGAGCATGGAAGGTGATGGAATCGTTTGCTTCGGGGTAACGTCCGCCGGTGTGATTGACTTTAAGAATTTGAAGCTGTCAAAGAAGGGATGGTTTGGATTATAAGCGATTCGACCAATTAGATCTGCATTATCGGTTCGAGTCTTGCTACCGTGAAACTTGTAGCTTTGATGATAGTCGTAGTGGCCAACGCCGGTGAGTCCCCACAGGAAATCCAAATGCCACCAGGAGCGGTTGAATTCACCATCCGTAACGTCTTTTAAGCCTAAGTCAACTTGGCTTTTTACGATCTTGCGGGTTTCATCGTGTTGAACCTGTTTTAATTGGTCAGCAGAGATGTTGCCTTTCTTAAATTCTTCATGGGCGTCTTTTAAAGCCTGGGTTCTAAGCAAACTTCCTACTACATCGTAACGGTATGGAAATTTAATTCTGGTTGCTGTATCTGTCATGGTTAACATCCTCCTAAGTGATATTTGAATCAAACAAAGTTTAATCTACGAAAAAAGCATCCGTTCCCTGCTTGTCATTTAGACAAACAAGGGACGAATGCTCGCGTTACCACCCTTATTTACATTATTCTCACAAATAATGCCTCAACGGTACCGATTGATACCCGGGAAGTTAACGGTTCCTACCGATTGTTCTGCGTGAACAAAACGACGACTTAACAGAGCTCATCTTCAACGTGGCATGCATACCCCTTCTCACCGGCGGGGCTCTCTTTTATGCAATTAACGCTTACTCTTCTCCTGGTCTTTTTAATTTCGTAGACTAATCAAATTTTAATCTAGGATAAACTAAATGAAGGGAAAAGTCAATCAAGGACCAGCTGCTGGATTAATGCTTCGTCTTCTTATCCGGGTGACGATACATTCTTGAGATTCCGAAGGGCACCAGTGTTAGGAAAATCAGCCATGAGAATAATCCCTGCGGTGAGTTGTGCGTATACATTGGCAGCAAAGCAGTGTAATTTTGAGTGATGCAATCGTAAATAGCAACGCCAATGGTGAGCACTAGAAAAGTGCCTGATATTAACAACAATAGTTTTCTTATGTTCAATGGGAAAGCCCCCTTGCTAAAATGAACAAAACATCATCCCAACCCAAATATCGATTACATTTTGCGCTTGATTAACGTTAAGTGCAAGCGGATGGACTGTGATTTTTGAAAAGAGGAGATTGTCACTATAACTTAGCTCAAAAGGCATTATTTAAATTATTTGGGACGTGGTTCAATTTTAATAAGTTAACCAGGAAAGTACCATAGTGATTAATCACGTGGAGAGTATTGGATTGCTTTTTACTGGTGATTCAACGGTGGCTTTTCCTTTGTAAAGGTGACAATTGCCAACAGGACGGCGTTGATTAATAACGCACATAGAAAGACGTTGGTGCCGGTGGCCTTTAGAAAATAAGTACTAAACATGATCCCCAAGACAAACATGCCAATTCCACTGAGAAAGTGACCGGCTTTAATCAAGGCATCATGGTCTTGACTGAAGACGGCTTCGTAGACATTGTTGGCAAAGTTCTTTAGATTTCCGGTCATGATTCCGTTATTAACACTGGTACCACCGATTTTATTGAAGACGGTGAGCTCGTATCCGGAAAACAGGCCGAGTGAAAAGAGCATGGTTAAGTTGTTGATAGCTGTGAACATAGCGGCGTAAAGCAGGCCGAGAAAGACAAGACTTAATAATAGGAAAGCGGAGAAACGGCGGCTGGTACGCAGCTTCAAGTGTTTGCAGGCTTGAGAAATAAACGCGCCCAGCAGGAAACCTACTAAAACCGGCACCCGGATATAGGCAACCTGCCAGCCCTTTGATGCCAATTCGTAAGCGAAAACCACCAGGTTACCGGTTTGGGCACTGACGAACGACCCGTCGAAGTTTTGAAACGTGTAGGCATCGATGGCGCCCATGATGAAAGTTTGCAGTAGTGTCGTTAAACTGTTTTTGGTTGAAAATTCCATAGTTGAATTGCCCCTTTTGGCGATCAGATCGCACATAAAAATTAAAAGATGAGTATATTTTCTCACTTTCTGTGGAAAGTTGATATAATAAAAGGGCTTTTCGTGAGAAAATATTACATTTTATGTGGGCAATATTAATTTCAGGGGATTCTGCGGTACAATAGTGGGCAGTAACCAGACAAGGGGCTGATGATCATTTACGAACCGAGTATTTTAGTTGCCGAAGATTTTTCGGCAGTGGGTCGGCTGTCGATGACGGCGGCAATTTCAGTTTTTTCGGGATTTGGACTTCAAACGGCAGCGATGCCGACAGAGGTCTTGTCTACCCAAACGGAAGGCTTTGGTCGGCCGGCTATTTTTAAAACGGATGATTGGATTGAGCAAGCCATGCGTCATTGGCAGGCGATTTCTGATTTAAACCTTAACGCGGCTTTGGTCGGCTATGTTGGCAATATCGCGACAGTAACGTTGTTAACCAATTTATTGCGCCGTTCCAATATGGCCCCCGTTGTCATTGATCCGGTTTTGGGGGACCAGGGAAAGATGTATGCCGGTTTTGACAGCGAATATCTGGCGGCAGTTAAAAAACTATTAGCAACCGCGACGGTAATAACGCCCAACGTTACTGAACTGGGCTTACTGACCAATACGAAGCTGACGCGACATCCTCAGATAAGGCGATTTTAGCGGCACTCACGACACTTGATGAAACACTGACCAACCATCCCCGAGTAGTCGTAACCGGTGTTCGCCGAGATGCCGGCATGGGATCGTGCTTTACCCGTAATGGCCGGCTGGTCTGGAACGGTTCGCCGTTTGTTACCGGTCATTTTTATGGCACGGGCGATTTGTTTTCAGCGTTAATGACCGGTTACCTAGTTTTCGGTATGACGTTTGAAAGTGCAGTTCAACGGGCGGTTTCCGGAACCTACGAAGCAGTGTCCCAAACGGCTCAGTTGGCGTCAAATCGCCGAAAATACGGTTTGAATTTAACCAAAACGCTGAATGCTGTGACCAAATTTACTTTGGGTCAGAAGAGAGGGGAGTTTTAGGCATGACGTTAGCGACAATTAGACAAGACTTAAGCGATGTTTTGACAGAATATTTTGATAAAGTCACCTTTCCTAAAAACGGCATCTTTGTTGTGGGCTGTAGTACCAGTGAAATCAGTGGCAACTGGAAAGGAACCGATTCCCGGTTGGATGTTGGAACGGCGGTTGTGGAAACGCTGATGGATTTTTTGACACCCAGGGGCATTCACATGGCCATTCAGGGCTGTGAACACATTAATCGGGCTTTATTGGTTGAGCGATCAGTTGCCGAAAAGCACGATTTGGAAATTGTCTCGGTCGTCCCCGCAATTCATGCCGGCGGTGGTACGCAGGTGGCCGCCTATCAGCGAATGACTGATCCGGTGGAGGTGGAACACATTACCGCGTTTGGCGGTATTGATATCGGCGGTACTGAGATCGGCATGCATGTTAAGTTCGTCCAGATTCCAATCCGGCTGAATCACCGGAAAGTCGGGGCAGCAAATGTGGTATGCTTATCATCAAGACCAAAATTAATTGGTGGTCAGCGGGCGCAATATACATTTAGTGAGAAAAACACCCAAGACCAACTTTTAGAAAGGAGTTAAAGTTTTGGATAATAAACAAGTTAATCAGCGAACCCAATTTAAAACGGTTATTTTGACGGCAATGTTTGTCGCCGTTACTTTGGCAGTCAGTATTGGTATTCCACCGATTCCAATTCCCGGCACTCACGGTAATATTAATTTATGTGACGGCGGCATCTTAATCAGTGCGTTGCTGCTGGGACCCAAAGTCGGCGGTACCGTGGGGGCTTTAAGCGGCTTTTTATTGGATATTCTTTCCGGATATAGTAACTATGCTATTTTTTCATTCATTGTTCACGGACTTGAAGGCCTGATTGCCGGTTGGATTAAGAACCGAGGCGCCAAGAAATCAGTTGACGTTATTGCGGTTCTAATTGCCGCCGTGGTTATGGTTGTTGGCTATTTCTTTGCGGATACCATTCTTTACACCATTTCGGCCGGCTTCCTGGGGATTTTTACCAATACAATCCAGGGATTGGTCGGTGCGGTGATTGCATTGGTTGTCACACCGTTCTTACGGAAACGGATCCATCGTTAAAATTAATCATTGGTCGGCAGTCGCGGTTAGGCTGCCGATTTTTTCAGCTTGATTAAAATTGAAACAATTCATGAGGTGATTGCTGGATAGCTATAAAAGCACTACAATATTAACAATCGTAATTTTTGATCGGGGGTTTTATAAAATGGCTGAATTAGAAAATGAGTTGGGAAAACAAGATCTTGAACAACTTCATCAGGATTTTAAGAACGCACCCAAGAGTGACATTCTTTCGCGAATTATAACTCAAAACGGGATTAACCAAGCCGCTCAGGATCCGGATGCGCAAGTCCGGCTTGATCCGGTTTTTTCGGTTGACCTGCAGACCGGAACGGTAACCAATCAAAAGCAAAGCGGGCGCTGTTGGTTATTCTCTTTGGTTAATACGTTGCGGCATGGATTTGCCAAAAAATACAAAGTGAAGGATTTTAATCTATCACAAAAATACTTATTCTTTTGGGATCGAATCGAACGGGCTAATATTTATTACAGTCGTATGATTGCGACTGCCGATCGACCAGCCGATGATCGGGAGGTAACCTACTATCTGAGTATGCCCGGTAGCGATGGTGGTCAATGGGCAATGGCAGCCGCGTTGGTTCAAAAGTACGGGGTTGTGCCGGTAAGTGACTATCCGGAAACCAGCAACGTTGAAAACACCGGCGCACTGGATACGGTGATGAATCGAAAACTGCGGCTTGATGGCATGCAGCTGCGAGAGATGGTGCGTGCCGGTAAAGCCGATGGTGACATTCAAGCTGCCCGCAACAAGATGTTGCGTGAAGTCTATCGGATGGTAGCCTATTCATTTGGTGAGCCGCCGACAACGGTTGATTTTGCCTATCGGGATGATGACAAGAAGTATCACCGTATTAAGGGCCTAACACCGCAGCAATTTTACAAGCAATATTTTGACGTCGATTTGGACGATTACGTGGTGATTGCCAATTCGCCGGATAAGGACTTTGATCGGCTATATTCGCTACCAAGTCAAAACAACGTGATTGGCGGCAAACAGATCCAATTCTTGAATCTACCAATGGCAACGCTGAAGAAAGCCACTGTGGCGCAGTTAAAAGATGGCGAAACGGTTTGGTTCGGAAATGATGTGTTGGAGCAAATGGACCGCAAGAAGGGCTATTTAGACAGTCATCTTTATCGATATTCCGAATTGTTTGACGTTAACTTGGAAATGGATAAGGCCAAGCGGCTGGAATATCACCAGGCTGAAGTCTCCCATGCCATGACCCTCGCCGGGGTTGATTTGGACGATCAGGGACAGCCTACCAAATGGAAGGTTGAGAATTCCTGGGGTGACAAGTACGGCAACAAGGGTTACTTTACAATGGCTGACAGTTGGATGAACGATTATGTTTATGAGGTTGTTGTCCACAAACAATATTTAACGGCGGAGCAGCAAAAGCTTCTTAAAACAGCACCTGTTGAATTGCCCGCTTGGGATTCATTGGCATAATTTTGATAAGGGAACTTAAAGTTAAAAGCAATAACGACAAAAAGACTGGGGAAAATTTTTCCCAGCCCTTTTGTGTAATCGCGATTATATTCTGGAAGTTAACCGCCTTTCGTCCCACTCTTGAACAATGATGCTATTAATTTCCCGGTGTTACCAATACTTGGGTGGCATCATCATTATCCAAGTTTCGAACGACTTTGAACCCGGCAACGTTTAGATTGCCAGCATGATATTTACCGGTAACCTTGCTTTTGACGGTCACGGTTTGATCCATTGGAATATCTGAAAGCTTACCCTTCATATAAATAATGGGATTTGTAGCCGAATCATTTTTAAAAGTATATTTTAACGTGCCTTGTTTAGCCAAATCATTAGCCTTTTTGGCATCCTTATAAGTTTTATACATTTTGCTGACACTGTAAATTGTAACCGTATGGTTGCGCTTATCAAATTTGTAAGCGTCAATGCCGGTCTTGCTTTTGGCATTGATCGCACCGTTCATATACCAAAGATTGTCGTTGGAAACCAGGGCTTGCTTCGCGGTTTTACCCTTGGTCGCGTTTTGCATACTAGTCTTACTGCTGGGGTTAGCCCCTTTTTGGCTGGATTTGCCGCAACCGGCCAAAACAAGCCCCAGCCCCGCGGTTGCCATCAAAATAACAGCTAATGATTTGCTCTTTTCCATATTCGTTATCACCTCATATGATGAAATTATCACACAACACTTGCAAAATCTAGTCGTATGTTCGAATATTAATAAAAGAAACGAAATCTTAACACGTTCGCAATTTAGAAATATTGAAGCGAATGATTAATAATGTAGATAGGAAGATAGTTATGGCAACCATTCGGGACATTGCCAAGAAGATGGGATTATCGGTTTCCACCGTCTCTCGGGCACTTAATGATAATCAGCGGATTAGTATTCGAACCCGCAAACGGGTGAAAAGAATTGCTTCGGAAATGGGGTATCAGCCCAACTACAATGCCAGGAATCTGACGAATCGAGAAGCTAATGCAGTTGGAGTTGTTTTTCCCGTTAATAATCGGGTGATTGATAATATTTTTTACGTTGGCTTATTGCGCGGCATTAACGAAGAGCTGACTTCCAGAAATTATGTGCTTTCGGTTGCAATCGGTAATTCAACCGAGCAGGTTCTTGAAAACGTGAAATCCATGATTACCCGGGCACAAATCAAGCGGTTTATTTTACTGTATTCTCATATCAATGACCCAGTGATTGAACTGTTACGGCACCAACCGGTTGACTTTGTGACGGTCGGAAAGCCGGCAGCCGGTCAAAAGTGGCCCTATGTCGATAATAATAACGTGAAGGCTGGTGCTGATGGGACCCGACTGTTACTGAACAACTATCACGCTGAACACCCGATTTTCGCAGAATCGCCGAATGGCTGGCCTTATGAATTGGATCGGCGGGAAGGGTATCTTCGAGAAATATCGCAAACCGATCGCAAACCAGTTATTTTTTCGGTTCCCGATCAGGATAACACTGCGTTGGATCAATTCATTAAAGATCATCCGCAAATCGACGGGGTGGTGGCAACGGACGATTATACGGGCTTGAAACTATATCGACGGTTTAAGACACTTTATCCCAATAAAGAAATTAACGTTGTGGGTTATAACAACTCGTTGCCAAATGAATTAATCGATCAGCACTTTCATTCAGTCGATCTACACCCCGCCGAAATGGGCCAGGCGGCTGTTCAACTACTGTTTGAAAAAGAAACAGGCAGCGCTCGGGTTAAGCATACGATTGTGGCGCACAGCTTTTTTAATTGAGTACTTTAAAATATCTTTAAGCAGGGAGGTGTCGGCGTGCAGCGACAAAATCAATGGGTGCTTTTGATGTCGACATCGATTGTGTCCTTCATGTCAACGATCGATGCCAGCATCGTCAACATTGCAGTCCCTAAAATTTCCCGGGACCTTCGCATTCCCAATAACCAGGCGGAATGGATTGTATCGGTATACCTGGTGTTGATTTGTATTCTGCTGATTTTCTTTGGTAGGCTGTCGGATCAGCTGGGGAGAGTTCGGCTTTTTCAAATTGGCACGATAATTTTTGTCCTTGGGTCGCTGGCTTGTGGACTTAGCGTTAATTTGCCGACAATTTTAGCTGCCAGGGCGGTGCAGGCACTTGGGGCTTCGATGACAATGGCGACTAACTTTGGTATTATTACCGACATTTTTCCGTTGAACCGGCATGGTTTGGCACTGGGCGTTAACAGTTCCTTTGTCCAAGTCGCAACATTGCCGGCCCCGGTGTTGGTGGCTTGATTTTAAGCTTTGCCAACTGGCACTATATCTTTTTTGTGAACGTACCAATCGGCATTGTTGCCTTTTTCCTGGGGCACCATTTTTTCCCTCGACCTAAACCGGTGCGGGGATGGCCCAAAATTGATGCGGTTGGATTTCTAACCTATGCCGGTATGATTCTCAGCTTTTTTGTGATGATCTTTTGGGGACAGATGATTGGTTTTGGTCACTGGAAGATTCTGGGATTAGCCATAGTAACACTGGCATTCTTGGCAGTCTTTGTCTTGGTAGAACGCAGCCAGACCGACCCACTGATTAATTTGCGAATTTTTCAAAATCTGGGGTTCAGTTTTGGTATTCTGTCGGCTATGCTGGTCTACATGTGTGGCTACTTTAATAATGTTATCATGCCGTTTTATCTGCAGGACCGGCTATTATTATCGTCTGGTATTGCGGGGTTGATATTGATGGCCGTGCCGGTGGTTAATATCTTCAGCGCCCCGGCTGGCGGGACACTTTTCGATCATATCGGCGCGGAAAAAGTGTCGTTTATCGCGTTATTTATTTTTATTGTGCCGGAAGTAATCTTTATTCTGATAACGCCACAGTGGTCACTTCTTTGGCTGATTATCGGCTTAGCGCTGTTTGGCTGTGCAAATGGTGCCTTTCAGAACAACCCGATGATTATGGGTAACGCGGCACCGGAGTTTCAAGGAATTGCCGGTTCCATTGCGGCCTTGGGACGGAATCTGGGGATGTCGATGGGCCTGGCTTTGGCGACGTCGTTACTATATCATGGCATTAGTTTAAAAGCTGGTCAGCGAATGACGACTTATCCGGATATGCATCCCGACTGGTTTGTATTTGGTATGCACTATGCCTATGCTTTTTCGCTGGGATTAATATTAATCGCGATTATTTTGCTTGGGATTGTTTTAAGAAAAAAATATCGGACTTAATTAAGAAACACGCTGTGATTGCTTTAAGCAACCGGCAGCGTGCTTTAGATTATTTAAGGGCTAATTTAATCTCGGACATTATCTAGTTGCCATTACGAACAGTATAAAAGACGGAGTGATTCACTTGTGTTCGTAAGTACTCGAATTCCATATCCAATTTTGCCGGATAAAGATAATTGATAGAAACCGCTTCAATATGATCAGGATGTTCAGTAATGAGATCTAAGTATCGGGCGTTGTTCATATGTCCATAATTATCAATATCTCGCGGTAACACCCGAAAACTTGACTGGGTCTGGTGTTCGCTTGCCGGTGCATCGATCTTATCACGGTGAAAAGTTAATTTCTTGAGATCGTCTACCATTAAATGAGTAGGGTAATTTTCCGGCAGCTTGGCAATTTTACCAGTTAACTTATTGACAATAAAGGCGTCTTCAATTTGGCTGGCAATTAATTTCTTTGCGGTATTGCGGATTTCAACCAAACGGGTTATTTTAAATCGATTTGTATCTGTGACAAATGATTGCAAGATAATCGGTTTATTAAGCAAAGGGACTTTATGAATATTAATTTTATGTGAAACAACAAAGTAAAGCAGATGGGGATCTATGCTGGGTAATTGTTTTTGAAGTTCTTGGAAATGCATCCAACCGGCATTTTGAAATTTATCAACTAGATTTCCCAATCGTATTTTGGCGTCCTGACCAACATCGGATAAGTGAATGTGACTTTTAATTTTAAACAATGGGCTCACCTTCTATTAGTGTTATGAATGACTCTTTAAACTTGATTTTAAGTAGATACATCGATAATATACATCTATAGATAGGAAATGTCTATAGGCTGTAAACTTTCAGGAAGGGACAATAGTCATTTTGAAATTAAAAAGTAGTTTTGAACAGGCAGTCTGCATTTTATTAATGTTGGCGTTAAGTAAGAATCATATGCCATTAAGAAGTGCTGTCATCAGTAATCGGTTGGGTGTTTCAGATTCGTATCTAAAGAAGGTGTTGCACCAAATGGTAGTAGGCGGTCTGATTAGCTCTGAGGCTGGTAAGGGGGGTGGCTTTTCTCTCTGCTATGATATTAATCGGATGACGCTTCTCGATATTTACAATGCTATTGAAGGATCGTCTCCTCTCATTAAGCCAACCGGCATCGCCAGGCAGGTTTTCTTTGATGGTCAGTTTGTGGAAGTACAGGAAGAAAAGATTTTTGACCAGATTGGCAGAGCGGAAACGCAATTTAAGTCCGGATTAAAAAAGGAAAACTTAGGGACCTTACTGATTAATCCGGATGGCACTCACAGACAGCCAATTGATTGGAATCAAGTAGGGGATGATTGACATGTTTAAAAATTCCAAATCCAGGATGGCAGCAATCTCTGACGGGGTGTTTGCGGTTGTTTTAACCATTATGGTGCTGGACATTAAAGCGCCCATGGCAAATATTTCCGACTATGAAATTCAGCGGCTGATGATGCAGTTATTGTCCTACCTGATTAGTTTTGGAGTAGTTGCTCAATATTGGGTACTGCATCAAGAATTGTTTACAACGTTAAAAACAACAACTTTCAAAATCATGATTGCCAATATCTATTATCTGTGTCCGATTTGTCTGATCCCATTTGCGACAACCTGGCTGAGTAGCAGCTTTATTTCCAGTGAAAGTGCAATTGGTTTTGCCATTCTGATGTTTATTGTGAATGTTTCACAGTTATGGCTTTTTCATCTGGTCATTGAGCAGAATCGTCATGACGGCCAAAGGATAATCGAACACGATGTAGAAGAGTTTCGCTCGGTTAAAGTGATGGTTGCCATCAGCATTGTCTACATATTCGTTAGTTTATTGATACCAAAGTTCCTGCCGGCTGCGATTGCCCTGGGGATTTTATCCAGGGTACTGATTACTAGGGGAATTCGATTTTACTTGGAACGACAATCAAAATAAGACGCAAAAAAGTCAGTTTGGGACACTAAAACGACTGGTGCAACTCCAAGATTGAGTTGACACCAGTCGTTTTTTAGATGTTGAATTTAAATTGAGTAATTAAAGTCGTTCGTTTAATTCCTTGCCTAATTTTTCGTAGCCGGGCTTACCCAACAACGCAAACATGTTGGTCTTATAAGCTTCAACCCCGGGTTGGTTGAATGGATTGATCCCATTCAGGTAACCGGAAATCGCCACGGCAATTTCAAAGAAGTAGATCAGATAACCCAATGTGTAAGGCGTCTGGTCTGGAATATGAACACTCATATTCGGTACGTTGCCGTCGGTGTGGGCTAAGACGACGCCTTCAAAGGCTTTGGTATTGGCAAAGTCCATGGTTTTGCCTTCCAGGTACTTCAAGCCGTCCAGGTTGTCCTTTTCCTTGGGGATATCCTCATCATGATTAGGGTGATCCACTTTGACAACCGTTTCCATCAGGTTACGCAAGCCTTCCTGAATGTATTGGCCCAGTGAATGCAGGTCGGTAGTGAAGTTGGCTGATGACGGTAGATGCCTTTTTGATCCTTACCTTCGGATTCACCCATCAACTGCTTCCACCATTCAGCCAGATACTGCATGTTGGGTTCGTAGTTTTCCAATAATTCGGTCGTATAGCCCTTACGGTATAAGATATTACGATAAGCCGCGTATTGATAAGCTTCATTCTTGGTCAAATCAGGGTCGGTGTAGGCGTCGGCCGCATCGGCAGCCCCCTTCATCAAGTCATCGATGCTGGCACCTGATACGGCGATTGGCAGTAGGCCAACCGGAGTAAGCACGGAGTAACGGCCACCGACACCATCCGGGATGATGAAGGTTTCATAGCCGTTGGCATCGGCTTCCTGACGCAAAGCCCCGTGAGCTTTATCGGTTGTCGCGTAAATCCGCTCCTTAGCACCCTCGGCACCGTATTTTTGCACTAGCTTGTCTTTGAAAATCCGAAAGGCAATCGATGGTTCCGTGGTGGTTCCGGACTTGGAAATGACGTTAACGGAGAAGTCCCGGTCACCAATCAGGTGCAGCAGATCATACACGTACGATGGGCTTAATGAATTACCGGCAAAGAAGACCTGTGGGAATTTCCGCTGGTCATCCGGCAAATAATTGAAGAAGGTATCGTTGAGAAAATCAACGGCCATCTTGGCGCCCAGATACGAACCGCCGATTCCGATAACCACAAGAACTTTAGAATCGCTTTGAATCTTCTTGGCGGCCTGTTTGATGCGGTCAAATTCAGCCTTATCATAATCCTTTGGCAACGTCAGCCAATCCCGGAAATCACTACCGGCACCGGTGCTTGGCGAACTTCCGCGTCGGCAGCGTTAACCATTGCCTGCATTTCGCCCAATTCGTTGTCATGGACGAACTTCGATAATTTTGAACTGTCAAATGAAATATGTGCCACTGTTTTATATCCTCCTCTGAAAACATAAGCGCTTAACTTAATAGTATCATTAAATTAAACGCTTAATGCTCAAAATATTTTTTTAACTACAGAATTTGGCAGAATTCAATGGTTTCTTGGTTGGGACCAAGAATATTGAAGTAACGAATGCCCTTTTCCCAGAAAGAAGGGATTGATTGAATTTCTTTGTCAACCAATTCAAGGTCTTGTGCCTTGGCATCAGCAAATGCTTTTTCAACATCCGGTGTGTTCAGAGAAATATGGTTGATTGCGCCGGCCTTCATAGCAACTGGGTCGCCTTCCCATGTTTCAATCGTTAAATTACCGAATCTCATGAAAGCACAGCGGTTTTCACCGTTGTGGAACAAGCCGGCCTGTTCAAAGCCGAGTGATTCGTAAAAAGCAATGGTCTTGTCTAAATCTTTTGACGGAATCCCAACGTGTTGAATTCCTGTAATGTCATCTTTAATTGCCATGATAAGCTTCCTTTCAGACTAATCTAAACTATTCTTCCGTTTTACCAACATCCAGTGCTTGATGCTTTAAGCCAGGGAAGACCTTTGCATCGGCAATTCCGGTAATCCCGCCTTGGAAAAGGAAGGCAAAGATAGTTCCGATACCAAAGTTGGTAAATTGTCTGGTAATGATGAATGCCACAATCGCCATAATTGTAGGTGGAATGTAGGAAGCCCACATGGCAATATTGGCATTTCCCTTAAAGTACTTGAAACGCAGAATCTGCATTAAATCATCGGCCGGGTGCAGTACCAGGTTAACCCGCTGATAGATTGAAATGGCTGTTCCGATTAGCGCAACACCGAAGAAGTTGAGCAGAATGTAGAAGATAATCATTCCGGTAGAATTTGCGGCTGGTAATCCCTTGAAAAAGGAGTACTTGCCGATAAAGAAATCTTCGAAGATTTGAATTAACGCGGAGAAGGGAACCATGAAGATTAAGTTTCCAAGTGCTCGTCGCCAGCTCCAGTGACCAACCAGGATAGCATTCAAAATGGTAATAACAACTCCTAAAATCAGAAAGGCCCAAAACAGGTTCCAGCCAAAGGCAACACTCAGGTTGGCTTCAGCGGCTGTCCAATAAGCCGATCCCAAATAGGAGGGGTGAATCTTGGCACTGGTTACAAGTGTCAGCACGTTTCCGGCGGAGTTAATTACCAGAGAAATAATAAAGTATACAATCGATGTCGTCATCGAAATTGTTCGGCCGTTTAAGACTTCGGATTCGTTCATGTTGGCCTCCTCGTTATTTAACATGTTAACTAGTCACCTACTTTAACAACCGCTTTTGAGGCAATCTTGGTCTTGCCTTGAAGCACACCTTCAACTTGGTCAAGTGATAATTCGTCACTGATTAATGACTCAACGTCTAACTTGCCGCTTTGCAGTAAGGCAATTGAATCCTCAAATGAGTTCGGGTTGATAAATGATCCCTGAACAGTTAATTGCTTTTGGTAAACTTCGTAAGTGTTCATTTCAAAGTGGGCATCCGGCTTACCAACACCAAACATTAAGACTTGGGCACCCTTACGAGTAGCTTCAACGGCTTGTTCCTGGGTTTGTGGTAAACCAACAGCTTCAATGACAACATCATAATTGGCGGGAATTTCTTCACGTGTGGTGTTGTAAGTGTTTTGAACACCGAATTTGTCTTTGTTGCGCTTTAATTTTTCATCATTAATACCGGCAAGGTCAACTTGGTGAACGCCATATGCCTGTAAAATTTGGGCAAATAGTTGACCCATGAAACCATCACCGATAACCAGTGCGCGTTGGTAAGGGGTTAAGTGAAGTAATTTGATACCGTGAACGGCACAAGAAATTGGTTCAACCGTTGCGGCAGCTTTTAATGAAACGCTGTCTGGAATTGGATAAACAACAGTTGCCGGTGCGGTAAATGATTTTTCCAAACCACCGTTACGGGTAACACCAACGGCTGACAGGTTTTCGCAAAGTTCCGGCCGGTCAGTGTGGCAGTAGAAGCATTGGCCACAGTAGATATTAGGGTCAACAGTTACTCGGTCGCCAACTTTAACGTTGGTAACGTTGGCACCGACCTCAGCGACAATTCCTGAGTTTTCGTGACCGAAAACGATTGGTGGAACGGCATCGGCAGAACCTGGTAAGCCGTTGTATAAAGCGTGGTCAGTACCGCAAATACCTGCATAGGCGGTATTGATTAAAACTTCGTTAGGCTTGATTTTAGGTGTATTGATGTCTTCAATTTCCATCTTTTTGATATCAGTAAATACAAGTGCTTTCATGAATATAGTCTCCTTTAGAATGTAAAGCGCTAACACAAACGTTTGTGTTTTTCAGTAAAAAAATTATTTGTTAAGTTCTTCAACTGCTAAAGCAAAGTCGCCGACAGTTGCCGAGCCGTTGTTTTTAACCAGTGGCATGACGATATATTTATCCAAGTCGCCAACATCTACATAGTTGTTCAACAACTCTTTGAATTGAGCCCGAACTTTCTTTAAGAACGGTTCGCTGACAACACCACCGCCAAAGACAATTTTGGCAGGTCGGAACAACAGCGTTTCTTGAATGGCGGCCTGAGCAACATAGAAGGCCATAATGTCCCAAACGTGATCGGTAAGCGGGATATCTTGACCCTTTTTACCAGTCCGGGCCTCAAATGTTGGTCCGCTGACCAAACCTTCCAGACAATCCCCGTGATATGGACAAATCCCCTTGAAGTCCAAGTCATCTGGATGACGCTTCAAACGAACGTGACCGACTTCCGGATGGCCAATATCACCGATAAAGTGACCGTTGACGATTTCGCCGGCACCAACACCGGTTCCAATCGTAAAGTAAACCAATGAATCGATCTTTTCGTTGAAGAGGGTTGCCATGACGTATTCACCGTAGGCCGAACCGTTAACGTCGGTTGTCCAGGAAATCGGTAAATCAAAATCCTGTTTTAAGCGACCGACAAAGTCTGTATTGGCCCAACCTTTTTGGGGGTGTTGGTAATGTACCCATACTTTGGTGAATTCTTACGAAGTTCGATGGGCCCAAATGATGAAACGGCGATTGCCTGCAGATCTTTAAACTGCTTAAAGTAATCGACTGTTTTTTGAAGGGTCTCTTCCGGCGTCGTGGTTTTAATGTGGACACTGTCAATAATTCGATAGTCTTCATTACCGACGGCACAAACAAATTTGGTACCGCCAGCTTCAATACTTCCAAGTAACATTAATTGTCACCACCTTTAATTTAATCCTCGAAGTGATTCCCTTGTGAATCATGATTCAATATAACACAATTTTTCTATATGTAAATGAAAATAAATTTGATTTTTAGGAGTCTTATTTTCATTAAACTTATTAAGGTCTAGACCATGGGCAAATCAAAGTGAAAAAATAGCCAAAAACTTTTTTTGTAAATTTTTTTCTAAGCCAACTTTGGCCGGTAAATAAACGTTGTTTACTGTTTTTAGTTTTTATTTTACCGCAAAATTGAAAACGCTATGAAAAAATATTTCACAATCTTTATTAATCGCTACCATCGCTTATATAACAGCATGAAAGCGTTATTATCATCAAAAAGAGTTGTGCAACCGGTTGCATTAATTCGAAAACGGTGTCATAATATCATCGTTAAAGCAATTATTAATTATTCAAGGGCGAAGATATGGAGGAATAAACATGGAGGAACGAAGTGCAGAAGCAGCAACCAGGAAGTCTGGGCTACCCAAGCTTCCTGCCAGCACTATTTGGATGATCAACTTTGGTTTCTTGGGAGTCCAAATGGCCTTTACGCTGCAGAGCTCGCAGATGAGTCGGATTTTTCAAACGATTGGAGCGGATCCCAATAAGCTGGGGTGGTTCTTCATCTTACCGCCACTGGCCGGCTTGATTGTTCAACCAATTATCGGTTACTATTCGGATCGAACCTGGGCACCAAAGCTCGGGGGCCGTCGGCTGCCTTATCTGGCATTGGGAACATTGATTGCGATTATCGTGATGTGCCTGCTGCCAAATTCCGGTAGTTTTGGTTTCGGTTATGCGTCGATTACCGCGCTGTTGTTTGGTGCCGTGACCGTGGCCTTACTGGATGTTTCGTCAAATATTGCCATGCAGCCGTTTAAGATGATGGTTGGCGATATGGTAAATGACGATCAAAAGAGTTATGCCTACGGGATTCAAAGTTTTCTGTCAAACGGTGGGGCGGTAATTGCGGCCATCTTTCCGTTTTTGTTTACGGCGCTTGGAATTGCCAATACCGCCAAGAAGGGGGTTGTGCCCCAATCAGTCGTTATCTCATTTTATGTTGGCGCGGCTATCCTGCTGCTGACGAGTTTATTGACTATTTTTAAGGTGCATGAATACGATCCGGCAACCTATGCCAAGTATCACGGGATTTCGGAAGAAGCCAACACAACGGGCGGCAATTGGTTTGCCCTTTTAAAGAAGGCACCAAAAGTATTCTGGACCGTTACACTGGTTCAATTCTTCTGCTGGGTTGCCTTCCAATACCTTTGGACTTACTCAGCCGGGGCAATTGCCCATAATGTTTGGCATACTACCAACGCCGCTTCAACCGGTTATCAGGCAGCCGGTAACTGGTACGGTGTTTTAGCCGCTGTTCAATCGATTGCGGCGGTGGTTTGGTCATATGTATTGGCGAAGGTGCCTAACGATCACCACAAATTAGGTTATGCCCTCAGTCTCGGACTGGGAGCTGTCGGCTTTCTGTCAGTCTTCTTTATTCATTCCCAGTCTGTGTTGATTATGTCATTTACCTTGGTCGGGATGGCTTGGGCAGCAATGAACACCTATCCATTGACGATGATCACCAACGCTTTGTCCGGTGAACACATGGAACTTACCTCGGCTTATTCAATGGTTCCATCTGTCTGCCGCAGATTGTTGCTTCATTGGCCAGCTTTGCTTTGTTCCCGCTATTGGGCAATGCTCAGGAAAACATGTTCCTGCTGGCCGGCATCATTATGGCAATCGGGGCATTATCCGTTGGCTTGATTAAAGAAACTTATAAAGCTTAATTAAGAAAGGATCAATTGCAAATGAAGAGAATTTTTGACGTTCAGCCATGGCATATTGTGACCCATGAATTTAATCCCCAGGACAAACGACTGCAGGAATCAATGACCAGTCTTGGAAATGGCTATATGGGCATGCGGGGGTTCTTTGAAGAAAATTATAGTGGTGACAGCTTGCCCGGCATCTATCTGGGTGGGGTCTGGTATCCAGATAAAACCCGGGTTGGCTGGTGGAAAAACGGTTATCCGGAATATTTCGGTAAGGTTGTCAATGCGGTCAACTTTATTAAAATGCCAATTCGAATCAACGGCGAACAGGTAGACCTGGCGAAAGATCAAATCAGTGATTTTAGCCTGGATCTTGATATGAAGCGGGCCGTGTTGACCCGATCATATACGGTGACTAAGGGAGCTGCCCAAGTTGCCGTTACTTTTGAACGGTTCCTGAGTGTTGCCCAACAGGCGTTATCAGCACAACAATTGACAGTAAAAAACGTCGGTACCGATAAAGTAATGGTTACGGTTGATTCGGCAATTGATGCCGACGTTAGAAACGAAGACGCAAACTATGATGAACGTTTTTGGCAAGTGGTTTCCACTAATCAGAAACCAGATTCCGGTAGTGTGGTTGCTGAAACGACACCGAATCCGTTTGGCACACCCCGATTTACTTCCGGTATGGAAATGCGTCACGTTTCCGATTTAAAAAACGTTTCGGTAAGTCAGCCAAACGATAACGAGGTTGTTAATGAGTTTGTAGGGGAGTTGGCAGCCGGACAAAGTGCCCAACTTGAGAAACGGGTGATTGTCGTGACTTCACGGGATTACCAGTCCACTGATAAGCTGATAGCTGCCATGCATCGGCTGAGTGATCAGACAGCGGAAAAGACCTATGATGAGCTGCTTAATGCCCACACTCAAATTTGGGCGGAACGTTGGAATAAATCAGATATTGAAATTGCAGGCGATACTGCCGCCCAACAGGGAATTCGCTTCAACATGTTTGAACTGTTTTCAACTTATTATGGGGAAGACGCCCGGTTAAATATTGGTCCCAAGGGCTTTACCGGTGAGAAATACGGTGGTGCGACCTATTGGGATACCGAAGCCTTCGCGGTACCGGTTTATCTTGGCATTACCGATCCGAAAGTAACCCGCAATTTACTGATGTATCGCTACAAGCAACTAGCCGGCGCCTACCATAATGCCAAACAGCAGGGCCTTGCCGGCGCACTGTTCCCAATGGTGACGTTTGACGGAATTGAATGTCATAATGAATGGGAAATCACGTTTGAAGAAATTCACCGAAACGGGGATATTGCGTTTGCAATTTATAATTATACCCGTTATACCGGTGATACCTCCTACGTCCTTAACGAAGGTTCCAAAGTCCTGACGGAGATTTCCCGTTTCTGGGCGGACCGGGTTCACTTCAGCCAGCGCAAGCAGAAGTACATGCTGCACGGCGTAACCGGACCGGACGAATATGAAAATAACGTTGACAACAACTGGTACACCAATCTCTTGGCCCAGTGGACCTTAAAATACACGCTGTCGGTTTTGAAGAAAGTTTCACCGGCGCAGGCCGAAAAATTGGCGGTCAGCGATGACGAGAAGAAGCACTGGCAGGATATCGTAGAGCGGATGTATCTGCCTTACGACAAAGCGTTGAATATTTTTGTTCAGCAAGATGGCTTTTTGGATAAGGATATTCAGCCGGTTTCGGCAATTCCTGCTGATCAGCTGCCGATTAATCAGCACTGGTCATGGGATAAGATCTTACGGTCACCTTATATCAAGCAAGGAGACGTCCTACAGGGAATTTGGGACTTTATTGATGATTTCACGCCGGCGCAGAAGAAAGCCAACTTTGACTTCTATGAGCCACTGACGGTTCATGAATCCAGCCTGTCAGCATCTATTCATTCGGTCCTTGCGGCTGATTTACATTACGAGGATAAGGCAGTTGAATTGTATGAACGAACAGCCCGGCTGGATTTGGACAATTACAACAACGACACTGACGACGGCTTGCACGTCACGGCTATGACCGGCGGCTGGTTGGCAGTCGTTCAAGGATTTGCCGGTATGCGGGTTCGTGACGGTCAGCTGCATTACGCGCCATTTCTGCCGAAAAAGTGGCAGCGCTATTCGTTCCGCCAAGTCTTTCGGGGCCGCTTGATTGAGGTCGACGTGGACCAAGACGGTGCGCAGTTTAAATTAATTGATGGTGAACCGATTACGATTGATGTTGCCGGCAAACCTTTAAAATTAACCAAATAATGGTCTGAAGAAGGATCGGTAATTGCCGGTTCTTTTTTATTTTGGGAAATCATGATTGGGGTGTCGAATCAATTGACCTGACTATTTGAATATCGGATACTTAAAGTAGTTGATGAGGATTATGTGGGATTACCTTTTAATGTCGTTTAGTTAATGGAGGGATTCTTATGTCACTTACAATCGGTGTTATTGGCGCGACCGGAATGGCCGGCAGTGCTATTACAAAAGAAGCGCTTAACCAGGGATTAACTGTTCGAGCGTTTGTTCGAAATGAGGCGAAGGCCAAGGCTTATTTGGCGACCAGGTTGATTATCGGGTGATTGACGTATTTGACATTCAAAAGTCGGATGTTGACGATTTGGATGTCGTCGTTGATGCTTTTTCACCCGGTCATGACCCGAGTGAAGCATCTCAACACGTAGCCCTTGCCAAACATTTGGTGGATTTGGTGAAGGGAAGCGATAAGCCGCGACTGTTCTTTATCTTGGGCGCGGCCAGCCTCAATATTGGCGGCGGCCGCCGATTAATCGACCGACTTGAGGGACTGCCGAATAAAGAACAATTCATCGCGACACCACGGGCGCAATCAGAAGAGTATGCGTTTTTAACCAGTGTAAAAGCCGCCAACTGGGTTGCCATCTCTCCAAGTTCCAATTTTGTGCCGGGAGAGCTGGCTCCCTATGAGTTGGGCCATAATGACCTTTTAAGAAATGAAGCCGGTAAATCAGAAGTCACTTCCGGGACCGTTGGCAAAGTAATTGTTGACGAGATTGTTCACCCAACGCATCAAAATGAACGGTTTACGGTGGTTAACAAGTAACATTTCGAACTATCAGACCGATATAAAGAGTGGGTTACCATTTGATTTGGCATTGCCAAGAGGTGGTGACCCACTTTTTTAAATTAAAATGAATTTTTTGTGAGATGACATATAATAGTAACATAAACGTTGCCTGATTTAAAACGTTAAAAAAACATACAAATAATTTTACATACAAAGAAGTGACTCAAAATTCCACATACTTATAATTCAAAAAATATGCCGATTCTTTTAAACAGGCTGATTTCACTAACAGCTCAATATGGCTATACAGTTGCGCTGAATATTATTCTTGCCAAGATTTCCGTTAATTCGGTACTGTTTCTTTGGTGTGCCAAGATTGTTGGCAGCTTGCTGTCTTTACCAGCTAATCGGCAACTGAACCGAATTCAAAACAAAAAAACGTTATTGATTAGTTTGGAAATAGCCAAAGCCGGTATTTTTGGCGTCATGCCGTTACTTTTTCGCCATTGGTTACTTTTTGGGTTGGTACTTTTGGTTGAGATTATTAGTGATGTTTTTGATGGGAACCTAACCGCTTTTGTGCCTAAGGTAGTTGAAAGGGAAAATTTAAGTCGCTTTGATGCATCAATTACGTCAGTTGGTTCGATTTCATATTTTGTTGGGCCTTTGCTGGTAGGTGTGCTGCAGGGACAACCAGAGTCCCTATTGTTCTATATTTATGGGCTGGTTACATTTCTGGGCGGTTTAACGCTGTGGCTGCTGCCAATAGTTGAATTTGAAAGTAACAGAAGAGAAACCGGCTTGTCACTTTTAAAGCTGGATTTTGTCCAGGCAATCAGAGCTATTCTATCAGTGAAAGGATTAGCAGCAATCTGCCTGGTTTACTTGCTACTTGATAATATGGGAACCGGATTGGACTCGTTTGAAATTATTTTTGTGACCAAAATTATTGGACTGACTGCCGCGCAATATGCCTTTTCGCTGTCTTTTTTAGCAGTTGTTTTCCTGATTGTCTCGGCTGCTTTGGCATTTTGGAGAATCGGATTGCGAAGTCAAACCGTCTTTCAAATCGGAGCCGTTATTTATATTGGCTATGCAGTAGTGATGCTGATAAGTCGACAGTTCGGGATATTACTGGTTTCTTACACCTTATTGGCAATCGGACTGACATTAATGGGAAATATGGTTGATAATTTGATTCAAATCAATATTGATGATGAAAATCGTTCCCAAGTATTTATTCTAGAGAGTATGCTGACCAATATTTTGTCCGCAGTAACAGTCTTTGTGTTAGGAATCCTTCAAAATACTGGGCTGGGGATTAATCTTGCTTACTGGGGATTGGTAGGGCTAACAGTTATGGTAGTTAGCATCATTGAGATAGTTAATCGACAGCGGACATAGGCTGCACCATCGATATTTTGATGTCGGTTAAAGCAGAAACCAAATAATGACTTGGTTTCTTTTTTACTTTTTTCTGAAAAATACTTTAATAAATTCGGAAATGATAATACAATGAGATTATCTTAATTTGATTAACTACAACATGTTTTTCACGAAAATAAATGAGATTGCATCATATTTTTGATTAAAGAGGGATTAGATATGGCCAGTGAAAACAAAAATTCACTTTTGGACGTTAAGGGTGTTAGTACAGCCTTTAAGATTGGCGATAACTATTATGACGCGGTTTCCGATGTCAGTCTTCAAGTACACCACGATGAAATTTTGGCAATCGTGGGTGAGTCCGGTTGTGGAAAGAGTACGCTTGCGACAACAATCATGGGGCTTCATGATCCTGAGGAAACCAGGATTTCCGGCGAGGTCAATTTTGAAGGAACTGATCTGTTGAAGCTGGATGAAAATGGTTATAACAAAATTCGTGGGTTAAAGATTGGGATGATTTTTCAAGATCCGCTGTCTGCACTGAATCCGTTAAAGCGAATTGAAGACCAAATCCAAGAAGTCATGATTTATCACACCAAGATGACCGAAAAGCAACGCCACGATCGGGTGATTGAATTATTGAACGAAGTCGGTATTGATGATCCGCAACGAACGGCCCATCAATTTCCGCATCAGTTATCAGGTGGGATGCGGCAACGGATTATTATCGCTATTGCCATCGCCTGCAAGCCTGATTTAATCATTGCCGACGAACCAACCACGGCCTTGGATGTTACGATTCAAGCCCAAATTTTGGACGTTCTGCGGGATATTCAAAAAGAAAACCACGCAGGGATTATTCTGATTACTCATGATTTGGGCGTGGTGGCCGAAACGGCCGATCAGGTTGCGGTAATGTATGCCGGTCAGTTTGTTGAGCAGGGGAGCGTTGAACAAATTTTCAATAATCCTAAGCACCCTTACACCCGCTCGTTGTTGCGGTCGATGCCACAACGAGATAATGAGCGCGATGAGCTTTACGTTATTTCCGGAATGGTACCGTCACTGCAGCGGATGCCCAAAACCGGAGATCGATTTGCACCGCGAATTCCATGGATTCCGGCTGCCGCTCATGAAAAAAATCCGGTGATGCACGATTTGGGGAGCGGGCATCTGGTCAGGTGTACCTGCTACAAGCAATTTTACTTTCCGGATCAAGTGAATAAGGAGGGGCTTTCGCAATGAGCTTGATTGAAATTAATAACTTAAAGGTTCATTATCCATTCGGGGCGGTTTTTGGAATCGGGTTGTCGACAACGTTAAGGCGGTTGACGGCGTTACATTTAATATTGAAGCCGGCGAAACCTATGGGTTGGTTGGCGAATCGGGTTCCGGTAAATCAACCACGGCCAAAGCGATAATCGGCTTGGAAAAAGCCACTTCGGGAACCGTTACATATAAAGGAAAAGATGTTATCCAAGCTGAAAATCGACGAAAATTGCACTATAACCATGATGTTCAAATGATTTTTCAGGATTCCCTGTCAAGCCTGAATCCCCGTAAACGAATTGAAGATATTATTGCTGAACCGTTGCGGAATTTTGAACACTTGAGTAAGGATGCCGAAAAGTTACGGGTATTACAATTATTGGACATTGTTGGTTTGGATCCCGATGCGCTATATAAATATCCACACCAATTTTCCGGTGGCCAGCGGCAGCGAATCGGAGTTGCCCGGGCAGTTGCGACCCATCCGCGGTTAATCATTGCTGACGAGCCGGTTTCCGCACTGGATCTTTCCGTTCAGGCACAGGTGCTTAATTTTATGAAAAAAATTCAACGAGACTTTGGTATCTCATATCTCTTTATTTCTCATGATTTGGGGGTTGTCCGCCACATGTGTAAAAATATTGCGATTATGAACCGGGGCAGAATCGTCGAAATGGGCAGCCGTGAAGACATTTACGATCACCCAATGCACATCTATACCAAGCGGTTATTGGCTGCGATTCCGGAAACCAACGTGACGCATCGAAAAGAACATCGTCAGCGGCGATTGGAAATTGAAAAAATCTATCAAGAGCAGCACCAACGATACTACGACAAGGACGGGATGGCTTTTCCGCTGACTCAAGTTTCGGCAACCCATGCCGTTGCCCTGCCGCCTGATGAAGCGCAGCAATATCGTCAAAATAAGCGTAACGAAGGGGTGACGATCTGATGTGGAAGACAATTTTGCGGCGACTTTTGATTATGATTCCAGAGTTGATTGTGCTAAGTATTTTGGTTTTCCTGTTGGCCAAAGCGATGCCCGGTGATCCGTTTACCGGGACAATTAATCCGCGGGCCAGTCAGGCGCAAATTCATCATTTGATGGTGATTCATGGGCTTTATGATCCTTGGTACCAGCAGTATTGGAACTGGATTGTCCATTTGTTCCACGGTGATCTGGGGATTAGTTACGAATATCAGGAACCGGTTGTCGATTTGATCAGGCAGCGGGGAACCAACACGTTATGGCTGGCACTCTTTACGATGGTTCTGACTTATGCGATTGGCTTGCCATTAGGAATTTATGCTGGGCGTCATGAAGGAAAGCTCCAAGACACATTGGTTCGCATTTATACATACGTGACCATGTCAATTCCATTTTTCGTTGTGCTGGTTATCGGAATCTGGATTTTCGGTTACACGCTTAATTGGTTTCCGACAAGTGGTTCGATTTCATCGCAGGCAAGCGGCTTGGGTGGCTCACTTATATCGCGGCTGGGCCACATCATTTTACCTGGTCTGCTGGGGGCCTTGTTTGGGACAGTCAATATCGTCCAGTATCTGCGTTCTGAAGTTATTGATGCCAAGCATTCCGACTATGTCAGGACTGCCCGGGCCAAAGGGGTGCCGATGAAAGATATTTATCGACACCACATTTTCCGAAACTCGTTGCTGCCGATTGCGGCCTTTGCCGGTTACTCGATTACCGGTTTGTTGGGTGGCTCGATTTTTACGGAAATGGTCTTCTCATATCCGGGGATGGGCCTGCTGTTTCTAAATGCCATTAATTTCCGGGATTATACCGTTATTACGGCGCTGGTCTTGTTATATGGGTTCCTGAACCTAATGGGGACGCTACTTTCCGATATCGCGTTGAGTATTGTCGATCCACGTGTTCGAGTTGAATAGGGGGGATCGAAATGGCAAAAAAAGATATTGAAGACGTTACGACAATTTCTGAAACCGATCTGGCCAGACTAACCAAAGAGGCCAGTCAGGAAGCGACCCCTTCAGCGGCTAAAATCATGTGGCGCGAATTTGTTGCCGACAAGCCGGCTTTGATCTCACTATTTATCCTGGTGGCGTTTATCCTGTTCGTCATTATTGCGTCGCTGTTTATCGATGTTCCCAAAATGATGGAAACCAACATTATGGGCTATTATGCCAAGCCGTTTACATCGCAATATTGGCTGGGCGCCGATGCTGGTGGCCGATCGATTGCCAAAGAGTTGATTGTCGGATCACGAAATTCAATCTGTATCGCAATTGGCTTGACTGTCATTTCCTCAACGTTTGGTATTTGCTGGGGACTAATTTCAGGATATTTTGGTGGTATGGTTGATTTGGGGATGCAACGGGTTTATGACTTTATGATGATTATCCCAATGCTCATGACCATCATTGTCATTGTCACGGTTGTGCCTCACTACAACGCGATTACCTTAACGTTGATCCTGTCAATCTTCTATTGGATGGGCACTTCCAGGTTGATTCGTTCACGGACACTTTCCGAATCGCAAAAAGATTATGTTGCGGCCTCGAAAACTTCCGGCACCGGCAATTTTAAGATTATTTTTCGAGAAATCATGCCAAATATTTCATCATTGATTATCGTTGATACCACGTTATCGTTCGCCGAAAACATCGGAGTTGAAACCGGACTTTCTTTCTTAGGATTCGGCCTGCCAATGGGAACCCCGTCACTAGGGACGCTAATTGCCAACGCCAATGATCCGGAAAACATTACCGGTTATTGGTGGACTTGGCTGCCGGCCGCAGTTGAAATTATTATTCTTTGTTTGGCTATCAGCTATATCGGCCAGGTTATGCGGCGCACGACCAACGCAGCACAACGACGTGGCAAGGATAAGAAGTAGTTGGGTTAAAAAATGCGTTAAAGATCTGCATCAAGGGAGATGATGCCGTTTAACCGTATTGAGGGATTCGTTTTCAATGAGTTTTATAATTTATTGGAGGGATGTTTATGAGCAAGAAAAAATGGCTGATGGCCGGATTAATCGGTTTGTCAGCTTTGACACTGGCTGCCTGTGGCAGTAACAAGAGCAGTAATTCCGGCACAGCCAAACACGTATCAATGCCGGAAACATATAGCGGACCGGGAAAGGCAACAACATCTGGAATAACAGTACGTTAAAAGTTGCCGAAGTTAATGATGCACCATTTGCTGGGATCTCATCACCGACACTGGCAAGTAATGCAGAAGATGCGGATGTTTTTTCACCAGGTGGTGGTGACAATCTTTTCAACGTTACTAAAAACTATAAAATTGTCGATGGTGGCTTAGCTAACTTAAAATTGGATCGTAAAGCTAAAACGGCAACAATTACGCTGCGGAAAGATGCCCGTTGGTCAAACGGGACAAAGGTAACAGCTAAAGATATTGAATATCCGTATGAAATTATTGGTAATAAAAAGACCGAATCGCAGCAATACTCATCGGACTATGCGACTATTAAAGGGATGGCTGCTTACCATGCCGGTAAAGCTAAAACAATTTCGGGTATTACATACCCAGATGGTCAAAAGGGACGTTCAGTCGTGATTCATTTCACCAAGATGTCTCCTTCAATGCAGTATTTAGGGAATTCGTTCATTTGGGGAACTGTCGAGCCATACGAATACTATGGTAAGACGCCGATTTCTAAGTTGGCTGAATCGGCCAAAGTTCGAAAGAATCCAATTTTTACGGGTCCTTATAAGTTGGATAAAATTGTTCAGGGTGAATCAACCAGCTGGTCACCAAATAAGTATTATTGGGGTAAGAAACCACAGATTAAAAACATTGCTATTCAGGTTGTTTCATCGAATAACATTGTTGCGGCTTTCAAGTCGAAAAAGTATGACTTCGTTGCCGGTGGTCCTAATGCTACAATGCCTTCCAGCCAATATCCAAAGTTAAAGGCTTTAAAAGATTATAGTGAGGTTGGAATTTCCTCTTTGGGGTACAATTACTTTGGTTTTAATGTCGGGCACATGAACACTAAGACTGGTCTTAACGTTATGGACAAAAATGCTAAGATGGGTAACAAAAATCTAAGGAAGGCTATGTTATATGCGGTTAATATCGACGCGGTTTCCAAAAAATTTGGGAATGGTCTTTCCTGGCGTGCAAATACATTAATTCCACCAACATTTAAGAATGTTTATGATGCCAAGGCTCCTGGCTTTAAATACAATATGAAAAAGGCTAAATCATTGTTGAATAAAGCAGGATATAAGAAGCAGGGTAAATGGCGAACTCAACCTAATGGCAAGAAGCTGACAATTTATTTTGGTGGAATGTCAAGTAGCGCTGCTACAGAAGCGAAATATCAATATTATATTCAACAATGGCGTAAGGCTGGTTTAAATGTTAAGATGACAACTGGCAAGCCGATGGAAATGAATAGCTTCTATTCTACATTACAAAAACCATCTCAGAATAAAATTGATGTTTTCTTAGGCGCCTGGGCAGTTTCTTCGGAACCAACGCCGACTCAGATGTATGGGGTGGACGCACCATATAACATGGGACATTTTGCTACTAAGAAGAATACGCAACTGCTTAATAGTTTAAATAATGACAAGGCTTGGAACTCGAAATATCGAGCACAACAATTCAAAAAGTGGCAAGAATACATGAACAGTCAAGCTGCTTATGGACCTGAAATGTTTAGCCTGGCTTGGTCACCGGTTAACAAACGTGTGAAGGGTTATGACCTTAGACCACAAAATAACGAATTCTGGAGTAATCTGTCATTAACTGCTGCTAATCCAAAGTAGTTAGATAGTGCGTTCAAGAGTTAACAAAAGCATCGTCAATTATGGCGATGCTTTTGTTTTGGCTGGGAAAGTGCGTTAAAATCAATTGTATAAAATTGATAAATTAAAGGAGGCTTTTTTCTTGTCCGATTCAGTAAATGCAGCGTGTGCCTGGCATCCCCGTTCAAATGGGAATACCGCATTTGAAAAGAAGTTTACAACGGGCGAACTGCCGATTGAACCTAATCGTTATCGATTGGTTTGGGGACGTTTCTGTCCTTGGGCAACACCGGTTGCAATTTTAATTGATCTAATGGGTTTAGATAAAGTTATTTCAAAAGCAGCAATCTATGATTTGCGTCATGCTGGAATCGACGACGACTGGTTCTTTGGTGCTGGTGATCATGACCAAGATCCGGTGTTGAAGACGTCCCGGTTGTCCGAAAATTATCGAAAGACGGATCCTGATTTTAACGAGCGCCCAACCATTCCGGCGTTGGTCGATGTGACAACCGGTAAAGTTGTTAGCACTTCTTCAGATGAGTTAATGAATGAATTATCGACGGCTTGGCAAGCGTACTTCGCACCAGATGCGCCCGATATATTCCCTAATGATCAGAGTGAAGCGATTTTGGAAATGAATCATTTTATTGTTGATGATTTGACGGCAATTCCAGGACAAATTTCGAGTGTGACATCCCAGGCAGCTTATGAAAAATTATATCAGCAATATTTTGACCGCTTAGACTGGCTTGAAGGCCGGCTGAGTAATAATCGGTTCTTGTTGGGGGACAAATTAACGCAGCCGGATATCCGCCTGTTTGTTGATTTGGTAAGATTTGATGCTGTCTTTTACTTCAAAGATAAGCTGAATAAGCAGCGATTGGATGATTATCCGAATCTGTGGCGGTACGCCAGAGATTGTTACCAAATTCCGGCATTTCGCAATAATACTGACTTTCAGGCAATCAAAGCGCATTTCTTTAAGATAAGTGACAACCCGGTTGACTCACTGGATCGAGTAATGCCGTTAGGGCCTGACGAGAATCGATGGTCGGCTTATTAGAAATTAATTGAAATGTTGCTAACCTAATTTGAAAATTCGGCGGATGATTTTCTCGGCATAAAAGGACAACCGGCACTCTTTTTGGGTGTATTCAAGCTGGCGTCTTCCATGAAAGGTATCCAGAATTTGTCTTCGACGAAGCGCAACCATATTTTTAGGAAGTCGATTAATTGGGAAATAGGCAATTTGTTTTGTTTCCGGGCCGCTGACAATTGTTTTTTTATTGAGCGGGGTGACTTTAAAAATGGCTTGCTGATCGTTGTGTAATGATCGAAAGTAATTTCCGACAAGATAGTCGATTTGAACTTTTAAGCCGGTTTCTTCGCGAATTTCTCTAACAACACAGTCAACGGCTGTCTCACGTTGTTGCGTGTCACCGGTTAATATTAAGATTTTTCATACTCGTTACCGCGTCTAAATTAGTGGTAACGGGTTTTTATTTGTCACTTTTTGTTTAGAAGACCCGCTTTCTTTTTGGGAAAGGTTACAGTTAGGTCGATTAAACTTAGTGGTCACAATATGAAGATCTTAACAAATTTTTGAAATAGTGTTATACCAATATTAATCGTAATCTTATCGTAATCTCATTTTATTGCTTAGCTATTAACCAACATTTTCAAATCGGGGGGATTAGTAAGTGGACATCAATGAGCCTATTATTATGGTAAATAACGCGAGCTTTAGTTATGCCAGCTTTACTAAAAGTCCTGGCTTTTCGGGCGCTTTAAAGGATATGATTCATCGAAAATATGAGCGTGTCAGCACGATTAAGAATGTCACATTAAAAGTTAAAGCGGGAGAGATAATCGGGCTTCTCGGAGCGAATGGTGCCGGCAAGACTACCCTTATCAAAATGTTGACTGGCATTGTACCAACCCAAAGGGGGAGAAGTAATTCTTTTTGGCAACATGACTCCCTTTCAAAAGAAAAAGGATTTTCTAAAAAATATTGGCGTTATGTTGAGCCAAAAAAGCCAATTGATCTGGGATTTACCGCCGATAGACACACTGAGGTTGCTGCGGGTGATTTACCAACTGAAGCCGGAAGAATTTGATCGGCGATTGCGTTATTTTACCCGGAAATTATCAGTTGAAAAACAACTTAAAACGCCAGTGAGAAAGCTGTCTTTGGGGCAGCGAATAAAGTTTGAACTAATTTGCTCGATAATCCATTACCCTAAAATCCTATTTTTGGATGAACCTACGATTGGAATCGATGTAGCAAGTCAATTAAACATTTACTCTTTTTTAAAGGAGCTGAACGAGAAATATAGAATTACGATTATTTTAACTAGCCACAACACCAAAGATATTAAAGCGGTTGCCAAAAGAGTGGTGCTTATAAATCGGGGGACAAAGATATTTGATGGCGCACTGGTTAATCTGGTTAATAAGTATGCAAGTCATTCGATGATGGAGATTGTAACTGATAAGCCATTAATCCCGCTGCCGGCAGGCTATAAAAGAATTGATGATTATCACTATCGGATTGATTCAAGTAAAACGGACTTAGTTCCTAATTTGGCGCAACATCTGATTTCCATAAATCGAGTTAATAGTGATTTGGATAGCATTTTGAGTAAACTTTTTGGGAGTGGGGCATGATGAAATATTTTTTTAGCTTTCAAAATTCACTATTTACCTTACTTTCATATCGAACTAATTTTTGGGTGCGGATATTTACAACACTTCTTAGCATTGGGATGTCTGTATTCATGTGGCAGGCAATTTATAAATTTAGCGGTCAAGAAACGGTTGCAGGCATTGGTCAAGCCAATATGTCGCTGTATTTAGTAATTGTTAATATATTAACCTTGGTATTTTCTACTGAACCCATCTTTAGACTTAGCGCGTTAATTCGAAGTGGCAATTTGTCTGTCATGTTACTGCGACCTGTTAATATTTTAATGCAGGGCTTTTTTGAATACTTAGGCCGTTCGTTTCCGTATTTGTTGATTTATATGGGCGTATTCTGGGTAGTTAAGCCAATTTCCAATCTTTTGGTTGGCTTAGGCAGCTTGGGTTTATTTTTAACGATTTACGTCATGTTTTATATGTTAGTAACGTTAATGGGATTAAGCAGTTTTTGGTTAATTCAAATTTGGCCGATGCAGCCAGTATTTAATGCGTGCTTCTTTCTGTTGGGTGGCCAATTATTTCCCCTCCAGGTGTTGCCTAAAAATTTTCGTTGGTTGCTATATAATCCATTTTCCTTGGCAGGCAATCAGCTCACGATGCTTTCAATTGGCGACATGTCAGAAGAGGAGTTCTTTCGTAGCTTTCTCTGGGCTTTGATTTGGATTTTGCTATTGGGAGTTCTTATCCATTTGTTTTGGAAAAGGGGGAATTTGAGGTACGAAGGAGTTGGTATGTAATGTTTAGAATTTATAAGACATTGATTGCCCAGAGTCTTGAAGAAAATATGACGTATCGGACAACTACTGTACTAACCATTATATTTGGGATTGCCTTTTACGCGATTAGTATTGTTGCAGGTGGTGTCTATTTTTCGTTTGCCAAAACTATTTATGGCTGGCAATTTATTGACTATTTAAATTTAATCACCACTGCTAACCTGATTAGTTACATGTATCAATTGTTCTTTGTCGTATCGCATGAAGAACTGACGGAAACAATTTTACAAGGCAATCTTGACTATTCTTTATTGCGACCAATTAATTCCTATTGGTTCCATGCGTTTTATCGGCTGGATTTTCCCTCTACTATCACGGTATTACTCACCGTTCTAGTTGAAAGCATGATTCTTTGGAGCCGCCAGCCTACGATCCAACAACTGATTTTGTATATTTTATCGGTACTGTTAGGCGTGCTTTTCGTATTTGATATAAATCAAATATTTGTAACAGCAACTTTTTGGTTCGATGGTTTGACATCCTTAACTGGTATTCCAGAGGATATTATGAATGCCTCGGCCAGGCCCAGTAAGATTTATCCATCGCTTGTCCGAATGATTTTCTTGTGGTTTGTGCCGTCATTGGCTGTAACCAATTTACCAGTTGAGATTATTCAAAGAAATTATAGCTGGGGATCTTTTCTTTGGGTAGTGGCCATTGATTTGCTGTTGCTGCGGCTGTCATATATTGAATGGCAGCACGGCCTACGTCATTATGTTTCAGCTGATTAATTATTGAAAGGGTTTGTAACAAGTTGAGCTGACAATTATTATAAATTAACAAGGCCTCGGTCAGTGTGAACTTTGTTCTCTCTTTATTGTTCAACTAATTTTAAGGCATACACTGATATTTTCTAATTGGAGGAAGCCGATGAAAAAATATTTAGGTTTACATAAACGAGAAGTTGGCATCATTATTACGTTATTAGCAGTCACCGAGTTGTTTACAGTTTTGGGATCTGTCATTAACGCACGAATCTTAAATTCACTGGTAGCAATGAAGATCCGACTTTTTTCTTTTAACGTTGGTTTATTCCTGGTTAATTGGGCGATTATTGTTGCAATTCGGTATTTGGAAACGATCTATCAGGAAAGAGTCATTCAGAACATGGATACCGCCATTCGTTCTGATGTGGTTGGTATGCTTTTGAAAAGCAATTATTCAACGTACAATTCAAAAGATACCAACACTTATGAGTCTTGGGTTAACAACGATATTCAAACAATTAACGAACAAGGATTTCGAAGCCTATTTGTCGTTATTGACGGTTTACTGGGGACCTTTTTCGCTTTGATTGTGCTGTTTACTTTTCATTGGTCACTGGCGATCATGGCAATTGCGTTCTCATTGGTTATTTTGACGTCACCCAGATTCTTTAATGGTCAATTGGAAAAACAAACAACAGCGTTTACCCATGAAAATGAACGGTTCGTTGAGCAGACCGGCGATTTTTTATCAGTCTTTAACCTGTTATATACGTTTAATGCTTTGCGGCTCCTGCTTCGGAAGATTACGCAGGCTTCACAAAAACTTGGAGATGCGTTTGTTAATCGAAGTCGGGTTCAGGCAAAGATTGCGGCTACCGGATTTTTGGGGAATGTTATTTCTCAGATTCTGTTAACCGGTTTAACCGGATTTTTAGTTATTGACCGATTGGTGTCTGTTGGGACCATTAATGCTGTCAGCAGTTTATCTGGAAATATTTTTAATAATCTTGGAAATATGAGCAATTATTTGGGGATGATTCGAGGAACACGACCGATTTTCAGCAAGTATGGCATTGAGGACCGATTAATTGATCAGAGCAATATTAAAGCCAAAAAGCTAAGTGGTGGAGAGCTTAGTGAATCTCAAACTGATAAACTAATTAAGTTAACGGATGTTTCTTTTGGATATGAGCCAAAAAAGCCGATTTTCGCTCAGGTTTCGGTGAGCTTTAAAGCAGGGAAAAAATACCTAATCCTTGGGCAAAGCGGTTCTGGAAAGTCGACATTGTTAAAGGTAGTTGCGGGATATTTGCTGCCTGAATCGGGAACCGTTCTTTTTAAAGGCCGGAATCTAAAGCTGATTGATCCAGAAGATCTGCATCGACAATTATTATATTTAGATCAAAAGCCCCAGATGATTTCAGCATCAGTTCGAGAAAATCTGAATTTGGGTGCTCACTATTCAGATGAACAACTGATTAAAAGTCTAAAGTATGTAGAGTTGGTAAAAGATGAACGGGCTGGTATGGTATTGCTAAATACCAACTTGCGTGACAATCAGGGGCTTTCTGGTGGGCAGTTGCAACGGTTGGCTTTGGCTCGTGGTATATTGAGACGCCCGAAGATAATTTTATTGGACGAAGGTACTTCGGCAGTAGATCACAAAACGGCAGTTGATATTGAGCGGCTATTGTTGCAAGATTCTGCACTCACGCTGATCATGGTAAGTCATACACCGCATCAGGAGACGGTTGGGATGTTTGATCAGCAGATTAACTTTGATGATTTAATTAAAAAGCAGTAATCCTTAACATAGACCAAGTTTGCCAAAAGGCCGAAGATCATATGATTTCAGTGATTTTCAGCCTTAATTAATGGTTATTTTTTTGCTTTTTTATGAGTGCTTTATAAGCGATTTTCCCAAAGTGAATTAGCATCACAACCAATGCGATAATGATTATCCAAGTAATAACGACAAAAATAAAATCTCCAATATTAAAGATTGCCCCCATTAGCGTATCCCCCTAATAATGATAACTGCATTTATTTTTAGTATACCGCTTAAATCTATGAGTGGCTTCAAAATATCCATCGAAAACCAACCCGAAACCGGTTTCCGGTAGATAATCCAGTATGGAAATTAAGAAAGCAAGCTTAGTACCCACTTAACTATTCAAAATTCGTTATTTCTCCATAAAAAATTCACACTTTCTTCATAAAATTAAGGTAATTTAAAGAGCAACGGGTATTGCAAAACCGAGGGCTTTAAATTATAGCAATCTTGATTTATCAACGTTTGATAGTGTTTTGATCTGGTTTGTGATTTGTGATGATGGGCGCTCGGTGTATAATGAAACAAATTTCTGAATAGGGGCGTTTATTTATGATCGAGTTTAATCATCTGAGAAAAGTTTATCCTTCCACCGAAGCCTTGCGGGATTTGACGTTAACAATTCCGAACGGTAAAATTTTTGGCTTTCTGGGGCATAATGGTGCAGGAAAATCAACAACGTTAAAGAGTTTAGTGAGCATTATTGAACCGACATCGGGAACCATTAACGTAGATGGCTATAATTTAGCCGATCATCGGCTGTCAATTAAAAAGAAAATCGGTTACGTACCGGATTCACCGGATATGTTTTTAGAGCTGACAGCTAATGACTACTGGGATTTGATTGCGTCTGCTTATGAGATTCCAAAGGATGTTAGAGAACAACGCCAAACCAAGCTGGCCCGGCTTTTTGATATGGATTCACACGCGGATGAACCCATCGGCGATTTTTCACACGGTATGCGGCAAAAAACGGTTGTAATTGGTGCGCTGCTATCTGATCCCGATATCTGGGTTCTTGATGAACCGATGACCGGTTTGGATCCTCAAGCAATTTATGATTTAAAGACATTGATGCGTTCGCACGCTGCCAAGGGTAAAACCGTCATCTTTTCGACTCATGTATTGGCAACAGCGCAGGAACTGTGTGACGAGTTGGCAATTCTTCGTCATGGACAATTGATTTACAATGGGTCGGTTAAACAGTTGCTGAGTACAATGCCGAATGCGTCATTGGAGACCATTTATTTGAAAATGGCCGGCCGACAGGGTGACAGCCAGGTAATTGATCAGCTTGAGGGGGCGGATAAGCATGATTAGTCAACAGCTCAAACAACTGATTAAAATTAATATTTTGTATGTTAATCCGCAACAGACTCGTAAGCAGCGGGAAAGCGGTAAGACCGGTTCGGCACTGTATCGGGCTTTGATTCGACAATACGTTTTGCTGGGCGGTATATTCGCTTTTATTTATGGTGGGTTGCTGCTAACGACGAATTTGGTTAAAGATATTGGTGCTTTTACCAATGTTGTGGGCTTATTTACCGTTATCGGTTTATCACAAAGTGTGACGACCATTGATAATGTCTTTTTTGAAAGCAAGGATCTCAAAGATTATCTCCCTCTGCCACTCAGCCAATGGGCGGTTTATGCAGCTAAGTTTTCGGTTATCGGTTTAATCATTCTACCGACCGCATTGCCCGTTTGGATGATGTTCGTGATTACCGGCATTCAAACCGGTCGTTTTGTCGGGGTGGGGATCACAGTTGGCACGTTGCTGTTTATCCTTTACTACATATTTCTATTTTTGTTTTGTTCAATTGCGATCTTCAGTTTTGCTCAAACCAAGCTTTATCGCCATCATCAAAAACTGATGACCTTTTTGATGACGGGAATTACGATGATTGCGATGATTGGTGCGATTGTCGTTATGAATTCAGCTTCTGATGACGACAGTACGAGTTACAAGCCGATTCCGGGACTTACGCAACTCCATCAGGTGGTCGTTGACCCAATCAGTTCGACCAGCTTGATTACTGTGGCGATCTTGCTGGTTGCGGTTGTCATGATGGGGCTGTTGCTTCAAAAATGGCTGCTGCCAAAAGTAATGAGTGGTGCCAATGCGCAAACCAGAACGGTTACCCGCAAGCACCGCCGGGGACAGGGAATGGCCCGGCAGTTTATTCGTTACAATCTTGGCTTACTCGGTAACCCGACGCTGCTTACCCAGTCAATGGCGATGACGATTGTTCCAATTGTCTTTTTTGGGATCGCAATGTTTGTGCAAAATAGGTTTTCATTGGCCAATTTAACGATTAAGTATGCCGGTGTCACGTTTGTAGTTGGCATTATGGGAGCCGTTGTCATGATTAGCCAGGGATCGCTGGCTGGCGTTATGATTTCACTGGATCGGCAAAATCTGCCCTTTATTAAATCGCTGCCAATTGATTTCAAAAGTTACCTATGGCTGAAATTCAAATTGGTAGTAGCGATTCAGTCGGTGATATTGGTTTGCCTGGCAATCGGTTTTGCGTTTTTGGCTAAGTTGATGTGGTTCAATGCCGTAACGCTTTGTCTGGGTGTGCTCTTGGGAAATCTTTTAAGCAGTCTGTACAACTATACCCGTGATTGGCGGCTGCTTGATTTGACATGGACTAACGCGACGCAGTTATTTAATCGAGGTGGCGGCAGTGTTATGATTGGTTTTGTTATGCTGGGTGTTATGATTGCCGGTGGCATCGTCGTGGCCATCTATGTGACGTTATTAAACGCTTTTTCACCACTATTCATCAATGCCAGTGCTTTGCTTTTGGTGGTCATCGCCAGTACCTATATCGTGTGGCACTATGTGGATTATTGGAAAAAAGCAGATTTAACGCTTTAACCAGAAATTAGAAAGGATGAAATTCTTTGATGAGAGTTGAACATGAAGTTGGAAGAAAACGGTTGTGGGAAGTTAAGTGGCGGTTCGGCGTAATCGGCCTTTTGTTATTCAAATATTTTGGAAACAAGCCACAGTGGTCGCAACCAAGGTACATTTTCAGACTTTATTGCGTCGGCTTTTTCAGCTTCTTTGGTACAATCTTTGGACTGATAATCTTATTGGTGAAGCGGCACCAACCATGGGAATTGATATTTTTCGTTGCCCTTTTGGCTATCTGCAGCTTGGTTTATGGCATGTGGGCACAATATTATTTTGATAAAAAATTCGAGAAAGAATTGGGAGATGATAAGCATTTTTAAAAGAAAGTTGCTATTACCGTTCTTGGGTATGTTATCGTTGACAATTTCGTTTGGAACGATGAATGCACTACCAGCGCAAGCAAAGAAAACACCGAAAATCAAAATTGTTCGGCTACATAAAATGCCGAAATCGTTTTGGGGAACGTGGCATTATTATGATCAATATCGACACCAGTTTGCTAATTTACGGGTTGCACCGACAGCTGTTCAAGAAAATCAAAACCGGATTAGCGGTAAAAATCTAGTTATTCAAAAGATTAAGATGGCCGGACACGTACAATACTCGTTTTTTAGCAAAAAACAAACCGACGACTGTGCCGGTTTTGCGCTTTATCACAAGGGAAAAGTGCGGGTAAATGGCCATTATCATCAGGCGATTATTTTGGCTAGACAAGCTGCCTTTTTACCGTTCAAAACCAAGGCACGGGTAACGGTTCCGAAAGCCGAGCAATATTGAGGGTGGCAGGAAGTTGCCTTTTGACGCACGTTTTCGCTCGGTAGTAATTGTGATTAACACAACAGGGGTGCGGCAAAAGTAATTTTGTCACACCCCTTTCCGTTTTATTGATTTGAAATGGCAATTTTTCCAATCATGTGATTGGTTTCTACTGCCTGATGCGCTTGCTTTAAATTTTTGACATTGATTGGTTTCAATGTTTGTGTAACAGTTGAATGGATGACACCCTGATCCAGTAATTGCGCGACTCTTTCCAGAATATTGTGCTGGGTAATCATATCGGCAGTGTGATAGTAAGACTTGCTGTACATCCATTCCCAGTGAAATGACGCGCACTTTTTGGTTAGTTTTTGCAGATTAACTCCCCGCTCATTTTCGGTAATCGCGCCCACCTTACCGGCTGGTTTTATTAATTCAGCAATTTCGTCCCAATGGCCGTCCAAATCATTCAAATTAAGAATGTCGTCAACGTATCGAAAACCAAGTTTGCGAACTTCAGTAACCAGATTATGATGATGGTTAACAACTTTGTCGGCGCCGTTTTTTCTGACCCAGGCGATGGTTTCCGTTCTCGACGCACTGGCAATGACTGTTAGCCCAGCCATGTGAGCTAGTTGCGTGGCAATCGACCCAACACCGCCGGAGCCGTTAATGATTAGAATGGTTTGACCAGCGTTTTTCTTTGGTTGGTCCGGGTTGATTTGAAGCCGTTCAAAGAGTGCTTCCCAAGCGGTTAAACTGGTTAGCGGCATGCCGCCGATTTGGGACGCAGTTAATTTCTTTGGTGCGTGGCCAACCAGCCGCTCATCTACCAGCTGAAATTGGCTATCGGTTCCCGAACGAATAAAGGAACCAGCATAAAAGACCTTTTCACCTGGTTTAAATAACGTCACTGCTTCACCGACAGCAGTAACTTCCCCATAAGCGTCCCAACCGATGATTTTTGGTGTCGTTTGTTCACCGTGGCCATTACCACGAACTTTGACATCAACGGGATTTACGGAAGTTGCGATAATTTTGACCAGCAAATCGCGGCCGGTCGGAATTGGCTTTTCGATTTTGAATAATTGAAAACTATTTGGATCTGTAATTGGTAAGTGCTGAGTAAAGCCGATGGCATTCATTTTTGTCATTTTTAAAAACTCCCTTCTAACTAATTTCAGTCTAGGCGTTTAAAATCCGGATACAAGAAGTGAATTTTTTGTAACCTTGCTACAAATTTTTCCGAAACGAGGGCTTCTGTTTGAAACGGCTACTTTCACGAATTATCATAAAAGTAACGATACTTTATCGTTCAGGGAGGAATTGAAGTGAATCGAAAAATTTATGATTGTCAAGCTGGTTGTCCCGTTGAAAGTACCCTGCAGATTATTTCCGGAAAATGGAAAAGTGTCATTGTTTATCATCTATTAGATGGCACCAAACGTTTTAACGACCTGCAAAAGTTAATGTCTGACTGCTCACGACGGATGTTATCGTTGCAGCTAAAAGAATTATTGGCTGATGGGGTTATTTCAAAAGAAGTTTACCCAACAGTACCGGTCAAAACGACTTATTCACTGACGGAATTTGGTCAGACACTCGAACCGGTCATTGCCGCAATGGAGCAGTGGGGTGTTATGTATAATCAATTAAAAAGCAGTGAAGTGAAGAATACGCAAGCATCTTAAAACAAAATAGCTTAGCCTTAAAGAAGCTGAATCGATATTGATAGATTCAGCTTCTTTTTTGGACAAGTAGTGGGTTGCTCAGCACAAAACCGTTATAATAGTGAGTAACAGAAAATGGGTTGATCTTAGCGGAGGACAAGATGATTAAATATAAATACGATGTTCAGTGCTTAATTGATGGTCATGATTTAGATGAGGATGCAATTGACGCTTATATCAAAAGTCATTTTGAAGGTGACAGCCTGATTGCGGTCGGCGATGAAACGTTGGTGAAGATTCATTTTCACACAAACAAGCCTTGGGAAATTTTGGAATATTGTGCGTCACTGGGCGAGATTTTTGATATCGTCGTTGAAGATATGGATCGTCAGGCCCGTGGGTTAAAGGGTTGATAGCAGTTGGGAAAGTAGGAATTTAAATGATAAAAGATGTGCTATTGGTTATCGATTTTTCTTAAATTTAGGGTGAACAAATCGGCAATGGCTGGTATGATATAACTAAATATATCTGGAAGATTGAATATGGATGTATTTTCTCAGAAAACGATAGATTGCGGAGGGATTTTTATGAAAATTTCAGTTCAAGGCAATTTGGAAACGAAGCCGCTGGTCGGCAGTTACGCGGAAGTTGAGAAAAGAATCATTGCAGATTTAGATAAGTTACAAGTTCGAGACGGCAAAAAGCCACTTTCCAAAATCTCAGAAGAAGTGGTGATTGAGCCGTATCGAGACGGTTCGTATCCTTATCACGCAATGTTATCCGAAGCAGCCAAGATGTTCGATCTATCTCCGGAAATTCAGAAGTATGCAACGTTGAGTGAAAATTAGAGTGTGCGCATCAAAACGGTTAACACCCGGAGTATAAGACGTCAATTCAGGAAATCCCGGTTTTGGATTTTTTGAATTGATCTCTTATATAGAGCGGTGTTGTTTTGAGTAGCAGTCCTAAAAGAGTGTGCGAAGCTAAGCGGTTAACGTTCGGAGCGTAAGGCGTTTATTCCGGGAACCCCGGGCTGGGGTTTTGGGAATAAATCCCTTACGAGCAGGACGTTGCTTAGCGTAGCAGTCCTAAAACAGTGTGCGCATCAAAACGGTTAACACCCGTCACACCAGTAAATTAAGCCGATTCTTAGACAATAGTATTAGAATATCATTGAGAGGGTTAATATCTAATTATATAGGTATTAACCCTTAATTTTTGAAAATTCATTTACTTTTAATTTTTATTTTGCTAAGATGAAACCAATTTATGAAAAGGAGATCGCTTGAAATGAAAAACACCAACTTATCATTATACTTAAATAGCTTAATTTCTCGCATTGTGATTATTATTCATACTGCGGGCTAATTGGGGTGCCCGCAAGCGTGCGGGCAGGGTTGGTGTCATTCGCCAAGAACTGTCAATACAGTTCTTGGCGTTTTTTATTTCAGGAAAGGAAGTGGTTTATGGAAATTGGTAAAAAGTTGTCCGGTAATGAGTGTTTGTATTGTAATCTACAATACGTAAATGATAGAGGAGAGTGAATGTTTTTATGGAAGATACGCCTACGACAGCGGTTGATTCCACACAAGAATCGACCGTTACTTTACAAAGAGATCCTGTGAGAACTGTTATTTTAGCTTCGATGATCGGGACCGCAATTGAATTTTTTGATTTTTATGCTTATGGTACTGCAGCAGCTACATACTTCCCGAAAGTCTTTTTCCCGAAAGTAACACCGGCGATTGCTCTTATTTTAAGTCTTTTAACATTCGGGGTTGCCTTTATTGCCAGACCTTTAGGATCACTAATCTTTGGCCATTTTGGTGACAAATTGGGAAGAAAGAAAACTTTAGTTGTTTCGCTGTTGACGATGGGGACCGCAACGGTTGTTATCGGCGTCCTGCCAAGTTATGCGACTTTGGGACTCCTATCTGTTCTTCTACTTTGTTTGGCTCGATTCATTCAAGGAATTGGGCTTGGCGGTGAGTGGTCCGGTGCTGTTTTGGTTGCAACTGAAAATGCGCCGGCTAATCGCCGAGCTTTATATGGTGCTTTTCCGGAATTGGGTGCGCCAATTGGCTTTTTCCTGAGTAATGGTCTTTACTTTGTCCTTGAATCAACATTAAAGCCGGCTCAAATGCAGGCATTTGGCTGGCGGATTCCATTCTTGGCTTCTGCTGTTCTGGTAGTTGTCGGATTGGTTGTTCGAGAAAAAATGCAAGAAACGCCATTGTTCCGTTTGGCAATGGATAAGTCCAAAGTTCAAAAAGCACCATTGGCCCAAGTCTTTAAGCATAATTGGGCTCAAATTCTTAAGGGAACCTTCATAATGGGAGTTGCTTATACCTTCTTCTATTTACTGACAACGTGGTCATTGAGTTACGTAACCACAGCCATGAGCTTTAATAATCGTGAATGGTTATTGTTGCTGATGCTGGGAGTTGTTTTGTTTGGTGTCATGATTGTGGTTGCCTCTCTGTTTGCTGATCGACTTGGCCGAAAGGGTGTGTTGGTTACTGGAACATTGATGATTATCGCCTTTGCGTTGGCTTTTCCATTCTTCTTCCAGGGACAGCATAATGTTGGCGGTGGCTTGTTCTTCATCTTTGTTGGTTTCTTCATCTACGGAATCATTTATGGACCCGTTGGCGCCCTGCTGCCGGAATTATTCCCGACCAGCACCCGTTATTCAGGTTCAGGAATTGCTTACAACTTGGCAGCTATCATTGGTGCCGCCTTTGCGCCAACAATTGCATCATTCTTGGTTGATAAGTGGGGGATCCACGCGGTTGGTTTCTATCTGGCATTAATGGCCTTTGTTTCGTTGGTCGCATTGCTAACTACCAAAGAAACCAAGTCAATTGACTACACGAAGTAATGCTGTTTATTTAAACACGCTGATATTGTAATTTAAAAAATCCGATTTGGTACTTTTACCAAGTCGGGTTTTTGTATGTCAAATATAGGTTATAATAGAAGGTAAATGTCAGATTGACTTTCGAAAGGAACTCAAAAATGTTTGTTTTTAAGCAATTTAATATTGATCGTCATCAAGTCAGCTTATTGCTTCCAGAGGAGAATCAGGCTCAGGCACTTTTTGAAGTCGTTGAAGCAGACCGAAATGAATTAAGAAAGTGGATGCCATGGGTAGATGATACCAAATCCGAACGGTCAGAAGCGAAATTTATCAAATATATTCAGGGCCAAATGGTTGCTGGTAAAGTGTTCATGTTGACAATTGCGGTTGATAATATGCCGGTTGGCATGATTGATTTTCACCAAATTAATCAATCTGACCATCATGCGGAAGTGGGGTACTGGCTTTCACAGCAGGTCCAGGGACTTGGTATTATGACCCGTTCACTTAAACGATTGATAGATTATGGCTTCAATGAAATGAAGTTACATAAGATTTTGATTCAGGTGGAAGCTGGTAACACAAAAAGTAGTGCGATTCCAGAGCGCCTTGGCTTTATTAAAGAGGCTGAATTTAAAGACCAGATTTATGCCAATGGTCAGTATCGGGATTTTGTTGAGTTCGGGTTGATTAACAAAGCGGATGGCCGTCATTCGTAAATTGAAAATTAAACTTTTAAAAGTATTCGGAAATTAGATGTCTATCGACCGTCAAAATACGGTACAATAACATTTTAGATATCTGATTAGAAAGCGTGTTTTCTTTGAATAAAAAAATTATGTCAGGTTCATTCTGGCTTTCATTTGGAAGTATCTTTTCACGGGTGCTTGGCGTGATCTATTTGATTCCATGGCTGGCAATGATGGGAAGTGCCGCAAATCAGAATGCTGCCCAAGCGTTGTTTAGTACGTCATATACGCCGTATGCATTGTTTATCTCCCTGGGAACTGCCGGTTTTCCGTCAGCGATTGCTCGGCGTGTAGCCTATTATAACGGTGAAAATAAATTTTTGAATTCTAAGCGATTAGCCAAGGTTGGTTTGGGAATTATGCTGATTTCTGGGGTTGTGTGTGGCATTCTGCTGTATGTGTTGGCACCGCTTCTTTCCGCTAATAGTCCGGTCGTTTCTCCGGCAGTTTCAACAACTGCTATTCGGTTTCTGGTACCGGCAATTGTAATTTTGCCGGCGATGAGTGCTGCTCGTGGGTGGTTTCAAGGAAATCAGGATTTAAAACCGTTTGGTGTTTCCCAATTATGGGAGCAGTTCATTAGAATTATTTTTATTTTGGTGTCCACATATGTTGTTATCTACATCTTTCATAAAACGTTTATCCATGCAGTTTATTTAAGCGTTATGGCTGCTTTGGTTGGCGCATTGGCCAGTTGTTTTTATTTAGCAACCTATTACAAAAAGCAGAGTGCTGACTATGCTGAAAAAAGTCAACAAAGTAAACCATATGATTTGGAGGGAATTGGGCGGACATTTAAAATGATCGCCTATGAATCCATTCCGTTTGTGGTAGTTGGATCAGGAATTTCACTGACGCAGTTGGTCGACCAATTGGTATTTAAGCAGGTAATGGAAAATGTCTTACATAAGACGGCCCTTTATACTCAAAATATTTTTACCATGTTTTCTGCCAACCCAACAAAAATTACAACGGTGGTGGTCTCATTAGCGCTAGCGGTTGCTGAAACAACTCTGCCAATTTTGGCAAGTAGTCGATCGGCTGGCAAGCAAAATATCGGTGATTTGGTTCTGCAAAATCTGAATATGCTGATCTTTGCATTGGTGCCGATTGTCACGATTCTTAGCGCACTTTCATTTGCGATTAACGGCGTATTTTTCCCGTTTAGTTTTTTGGGCGGCAGATACCTTTTCTGGAACATTATTCAAAGTCTGATTCTTGGCTTGGCTATCAATAGTTTAACGCTGCTTCAGGCGTTGCACTACAGTAAAAAGGCGATGTTTTACCTAATTATCGGCTTGATTATCAAACTGGTTTTGCAGGTACCGTTTGTGACCTGGCTGCAGGGCTTCGGTGCTATTTTGGCAACTGCGATTGCCTTTGGGCTGGTTTGTCTGTTAAGTATCCGTGAAATCTGTAAAGAATTTAAAGTCAAATTATCAAAATTAACCCTTAACATTATTGTTAACGTGGTCTTTGCGATTTCTGTCGGTTTGGCCGCAACTGGGATGGAGCGGGTTTACCTGCCGTTAACCAAAGTTTCCGCATTTGTTTATGCCGCAGTCTTTGGCTTGGTCGCATTGCTGATTTATTTGGCAATGGCCAATGCGACCGGCTTATCCAAGCAGGTTTTCGATAAGAAGATTGGGTATCGATACTTTAGATATAAACACTTTGAATAAACACATTGGCTTTTCAGCAGGCCAAATAAAAATACTTCCATTTCATTAGGTGTTTTTACCCTAACGAAATGGAAGTATTTTTTACAGCCACTACTTAACCGGTACCTGCTTAACGCTATTAACAGCTTCGCGAATCTGCTTTGTAAATTTCCCAACAGCAGCTGGCGCCTGTTGTTTTTCTTTGGCGACAATATCAACGATGGCACTACCAATAATCACGCCGTCAGCGATTTCGGCCATTGTTCGCGCCTGTTCGGGCGTATGAACACCAAACCCAATGGCAGTCGGAACATCAGTATACTGCTTGATATTGGCAACCAGGTCTTTTAAGCCGTTGAAGAATTCGTTTCGTTCACCGGTAATTCCCAGTGAGGAGACTACGTAGATGAAGCCAGACGCACGCTTAGCGATCTTTTCGATCCGGTGTCCGGACGTCGGCGTAATCAGTGGGATAATGTCGATGTTGTACTTCTCGGCGATTGGCACAATCTCATCACGACTTTCATATGGTAAATCGGGAATTACCAGCCCGGACACGTCCAGGTCGGCACAACGCTTCAAGAAGGCGTCATAGCCATATTTGAAGACGATGTTTAAGTAAGTTAGAAAGACGATTGGAACGTCGGTTTGTTTTCTGGCTGCTTCGACAATCTCAAAGACAGTCTTGGTGCGGACCTTTGCATCAAAGGCTCGCAGGTCGGCTGCTTGAATAACCGGACCATCGGCGACTGGATCGGAAAAGGGAATTCCTAATTCAACAATGTCGGCACCGGCGTTTGCGAGCGCAACTACATTTTTTACAGTTGTATCAAAGTCCGGGTCATCAGCGACTACGAACGGAATAAAAGCTTTATGATTTTTGAAAATTTCTGACAAATTACTCATCAATGTCCACTCCTTTATATTTGGCGATGCTTGCGACATCCTTGTCACCACGCCCGGAGAGGGTGCAGACAATAATTTGATCTTTGGACATCTTTGGCGCAATTTTTTCAACGTAGGCAACGGCATGGCAACTTTCAATTGCGGCTACAATGCCTTCTTCCCGGGCAATGTATTCGAATGCCTGAACAGCTTCATCATCGGTAATCCCAACGTATTGCGCCCGGCCTTCCTGGGCAAGCGCAGCATGTTCCGGACCGACACCCGGGTAATCCAAACCGGCTGAAATTGAGTAAACCGGATCAATTTGACCGTCATCGTTTTGCATGAACAGTGATTTCATGCCGTGGAAAATCCCAACCGTTCCCCGTTCGATAGTAGCAGCAGTCCGATCAGTATCGACACCTTTGCCGGCAGCTTCGACACCGACTAATTTAACGGATGGGTCATCGATATAGTCCGCAAAGCTGCCAATGGCATTACTGCCGCCACCGACACAGGCAACAACCATATCCGGCAGTCGGCCTTCCTTGCTTTGGAGCTGCTGTTTGGATTCCTTTGAAATAACGCTTTGGAAGTGTTTGACAATGGCTGGGAAGGGTGCCGGTCCAACAGCTGAACCCATCACATAGAATGTGTCTTCACTTCGGCTGGCCCACTCCTGCAAAGTTGCGTTAACGGCATCTTTTAGAACCATTGAACCGCTTGTGACCGGATGAACCTTGGCGCCAAGAAGTTCCATTCGATAAACGTTTAGCTTTTGGCGGTCGGTATCTTCCTTGCCCATGAAGATTTCACATTCCATCCCCATTAAGGCGGCAATCGTTGCGGTGGCAACACCGTGTTGGCCGGCACCGGTTTCAGCGATTAAGCGTTTTTTGCCCAAGTGCTTGGCCAGCAGTGCCTGACCAATAACGTTATTAATCTTGTGAGCACCGGTATGGTTTAAGTCCTCACGTTTTAAGTAGATTTTAGCGCCACCGAGGTCTTCGGTCATATTCTTGGCATAGTATAGCAGAGATGGCCGATTGGCGTAGTTAACCAATAGATCATTCAGTTCTGCTTTAAATTTAGGATCGTCTTTTAAGTCGTTGAAGACTTTAGTTACTTTTTCAAGTTCGGTCATCAGGGTCTCGGGGATGTATTGGCCACCGAAATCTTTACCGTAACGGCCGGTTTGCTTTTCATTTTGTTTTGCTTCATTCAGTGTTTTCATAATAAAATTTCCTCTTTTACGTTTTTAATAAATCGGGTGATCTTACTGGCATCTTTATGGCCGGCTGTTTCGACACCGCTGGAGACGTCAACAATATCGGGGCGAACGATTTGAACAGCCTGAGCAACGTTTTCAGGCGTTAGGCCACCCGCCAGAATAAGTGGGCGGTCAATATGTGGAATGGCTTTTAAGTTAAGAAGTCGGCCGCTGCCCTTACCGCTGTCAACCATCAGGTAGTCGGCGGTAGAAGTCAGATCAATTGACTGACGTTCAAAGACCTGAATAACCTGGAGACCGGCTTGTTGTAGTCGGGTGATTTCTGTTGGCGTGCTTTTACCATGCAGCTGAGCAATATCAATGGCGCCGGCTTTGTAGGCGGCCAGAATATCGTCAGCGGATTCATTGACAAACACGCCGACAGCTTTAATACCAGGCTTTAACAGCATTTTTAGTGCTAAGGCTGTTTCAAGTGATACCTGGTGGCGGCTGGGAGCGAAGACAAAGCCGGCAAAATCAGCGTCGGCGGCGTTAACCGCCAAGACATCGGCCGGTTTCATCAGACCGCAAATTTTAACTTTAACCATTTTTAGACCTCCTTGAACGTTTCAATCAGTTGCTTTTTTTGATCGGATCTCATTAAGGTTTCACCCATCAGAATGGCATTGAAATTGGCTGCTGCCAGCTTTTCGACATCTTGCCTGGTTTTAATACCACTTTCGGCGACCACAGGGATTGTTTGTGGGACCATTGCCCGTAGCTTTAAGCTGTTATTGAAATCCACTTTGAAATCTTTGAGGTTCCGATTATTAATGCCGATGATTTTAGCACCGGATTTTAACGCCCGGGTGACTTCATCAGCGGTATAGGCTTCAACGATTGCCTGCATGCCTAACTGTTCTGCCAATTCCCGGTAGGCAATTAACTGCTGGTCGTCTAGAATGGCAACAATCAACAGGATAATACCGGCACCGTTGGCCTTGGCTTCATAAATCATGTAAGGATCGATTGTGAAGTCTTTGCGCAGGGTTGGAACTGATACTGCTTGGCTGATGGCTTTTAGGTAGTGCAGGTGGCCGTTAAAGTAATCCGGCTCGGTTAAAACGGAGATTGCATCGGCACCGGCCTGATCATAAGCCTTGGCAATTTCCAAATAGGGAAAATCGGTGACGATGGTTCCCTTTGAGGGGGATGCCTTTTTAACTTCGGAAATAATGTGTAAACCGGGCTGCTTTAAGATAGAAAGGAAATTCGGCTTGGTGGTTGCCGGCATGGCAGCGACTTCACGTTTTAGTTCGGTTAATGAGTGACGCTTTTGGTGGCGAATCAATCGTTTTTCGGTAACGGTAACCAGATCATCTAAGATCATGCCACCACGTCCTTACGTTTGTTGGAAAAGGCCAACAGTCGGTTGAGCTCCTCGAGGGCTTTGCCATCATCAATGGTTTTGGCTGCCAAGTCAATGCCGGCTTGAATTGATAGTTCAGGATGAGCCAGGTGAAGTGCCGAACCGGCGTTTAATAAAACGATGTCGCGTTTAGGGCCTTTTTTGCCGGATAAAATATCGCGGGTAATTTTACCATTATCTTCGGGGGTGCCACCGACCAATTCGTCTCGTTGACTGCGGTTGAAACCGAATTGTTCAGGCGTCAGTGTATAGCGGGTTAACTTGCCGTCTCGTAATTCAACGACGGCGGTTTCATCAGCAGTCGTCATTTCATCGAGGCCATCGCGACCATGAATAACCATGGCGTTTTTAACGCCCAGCTTCTTCAAAACATTGGCCAATGGTTCAAGTAACGATTCATCGTAGACACCAAGTAATTGGCGGGTTGGATGGGCTGGATTTGCCAGTGGGCCGAGGATATTGAAGATTGTTCGGAAACCAAGTTGCTTTCTAACCGGCGCAACGTACTTCATTGACTTGTGATATTCCTGGGCGAATAGGAAGGCCAGGTTGTTTTCTTTTAAACTTTGGTAACTAACGGCCGGCGTTTCGTTAATATCTAAACCGAGGGCTTCCAATACATCGGCAGCGCCGCTCTTGGATGAAGCAGCACGGTTGCCATGCTTGGCAACTTTAGTGCCGGTTGCAGCAACCACAATGGCACTGGTTGTTGAGATATTGAAAGTGTTGGCATGATCACCGCCGGTTCCAACGATTTCCAAAACATCATTAGTTTCCGGAAAGGCAAGGGCATGACTTCTCATAGAGGCTGCCGCACCGGCAATTTCATCAATCGTTGGATTCTTGGCGGTTAAAGCCGTCAATAAACTGGCAGTTTGAACTTCAGATGCTTCACCGTTCATAATTTCATCTAGAACAGCTTGGCTTTCTTCAAAGGTTAGGTTTTCGTGGTTAACGACTTTTTCAATGGCTTGTTTGATCATAATAGATTCCTCCAAATTTAATTTGATTTAAGTTGTTGTGTCATTACGATGAAATTTAATATGACCTTTGCCATCGTTTGATTTCCTTTGTTAGTTGCATATCCAAGACCTCCGTTTATACAAAAAATCCGCCCATAACTTCGATAAGTTAAGGACGGATTTTTCCGCGGTGCCACCTTAGTTCAATTAACCGGGTCTTCAACAAATAATCATGATTGATTAGTATGAAATTCCCAATTAATTACGCTTAGCGAGGGACCAACATCCCTCCGACAACTGACGTATGCCTGCACGTTTCTCCGTACTCGAATACTTTCGGGAGAACCCTCCGTGGTCCATTTAATCATCTGCGTTCGATTGCACTCTCAGCAACGGCAACTCTCTTTGCGTGCACAATGATCTTGATCTCCACGTCATCGGTTTTTCTCATGGACGAATATTAATTGTTGCTTTGTATATTAGAGGCTTTCCGGCAAAATGTCAATGATTTTAATGAAACTTTTTTAGCTAATGTTTTGAAGTTACCAAAAATCAGCGCCCGTTTTGGATGAACACCCGTTAGAAAACGTTGATATAGCAAGGATAAAGGGATGCTGATTATTTGGATCAATGATGGTTCAATCACGTTAAAAAATAAAATGTTTTTTTGAACTTAACAACATTTAATGATTCTGAGAATTAAATGAAAATTTAAGTAAAAACAACTAGCTTTTAGAGTGGGGAAGTGGTAAGACTAATGGTGAGAGAAATAGGGGAAGTGATTGCATGCAGCGTCAATTAAGACCGACACAGGGTCAATTTAGGAATCAGGTTCAAGACGCGTTACATAAAAAGCGAGTCGATGAAATCAAGTTAATCGGCGATTTTGCGACCATCGCGAATTTTATCATGTACGTTTCATATATTGGTGAGATTATTGGTAATTTAAACGGTGATCCGATTTCACCGGTTCAACCGTTGTTTGCGGCGTTAAACGCGACGCTGTGGGTTGGCTATGGCTGGTTAAAACCGACCAAGGATTGGCGATTGATTATTGCAAGCTTTCCAGGCGTTGTCTTTGGCATACTAACACCTTAACGGCAATGATGTAGTTGACCAGGTAATGAAGTTGAAAATCAAAAAGGACGTCCGCATAACGGCTTTAAAAAACCAAAGCTGTTATGTGGGCGTCCTTTTGTAATCGAAGCAGTGATTATACCGATTTCAAAAAGTTATAAACTTAATAATTTTAAATTCGTAATCAGGACACTACCAACAATGACCAGTGCTGAACCAAGCACAATTTTGACCATTTGATCGGAAGTCTTTCGTTCGTGAAGAATGTAGATACCGCCAAATGTTCCTACCACGATTCCCAGCTGGGAAAGGGTCGTTGCGGTTGCCTGACCGATTGCCGGGTTGGCTGTCGAAATGAACATAAACAGATTACCCACACCCCAATTAACACCGGTAACCAGGTTTTTGAAGGTCGGCTTGGCAAATAGGTGCTTTTCGTGCAGAATGAAAATTCCAATCAGCGCCGAGCCAATCACCTGACCAACTGCTTGGGGTGTGACGATTGCCGTCATATAATTAATCCCATTGTTGGCATTATGAACCTGCTCACTGATGAAGCCGACTTTTACCAATAGGTTCGGGAAAACAAAGTAGAGCATAAATCCGATTGTAGAGAGAAGCAGGGCAAACAGGCCTTGCAGATAGGTTGCCGGTCGCTTTTGAGCTGCCTTTTTTTCAACGTTTGAGCGGGCAGCGGTTAAAAGAGCTCCAATGGTTACTAGGGCAATCGAAATAATGCCGAAGAACCACATGTTTAGCGTTGTCCATTCGCCGAGAACCGCAGCGGCCATTAAAGCGTTACACACGATTTGACCGGCTGTTGAAAGCGGAAAGGCGGCCGAAACGCCCATCTTTTTATAAGCAAAAAATTGGCCCACAGTTCCTACCGACCAGAATAAGCCGGAAAATAGGCCAACCAACCAGATTCTGCCGTCAACGGCAATCCCGTTTGGCAGTACAAAGAACAAATAGACACCAAGTGCCAAAATCAATGCCCCGCAGGACTCGCCAAAAGTCTGCTGCGCGGATGATCCACCCATTTTGGTACCGATAATACCGGTGGCACCCCAGGTTAATGGTGGAATGAGTGCTAATAAAATACTGATGCTCATGATAGATAGTTCCCCCGTTTTTAAATAAATCATTGGTCAATTTTTTTGTGACTGGAATGATTATATCACAGCCGGTAGTCGTCTAAACCAAAAGATCACGTGCGATTCAAAAAATTTTGCTTTATAATAAGGCTAACTAAATGCGACAGCCGTCAAAGTTTGAACAAAAACGTGACTGTAGCGCGCCTATAACAGGCTGAGGAGGTCTTTTAAATGAAGCTGACAATTTCACTTGCCCAATTGGATATCTTTTTTGGCAATCCCGATCAAAACTTTGCCCAGATTGAACCGGCTGTTAAACGGGCAGCTGAGGAAAACGCTGATGTGGTGGTGTTCCCGGAAATGTGGAATACCGGTTATGATTTGACGCGGTTTGCTGAAATTGCCGATCCGACAGGTCAGCGAACGCAAAACTTGTTGGCCGGCCTTGCTAAAAAATATCACCTGACTGTCCACGGCGGTTCGGTTGCGACTGCTGATGACGGCGCGTATTATAATACAACGTATATTTACGGCCCGGACGGGCGCCAACTGGCTGCCTACCGAAAAGTGCATTTATTCGGTTTAATGCGGGAAGATCAGTATTTGGCTGCCGGTCATGAAGAAGATCATTTTCAGGTAAACGGCATTGACGCCACCAGTGTCATTTGCTACGACATTCGCTTCCCGGAATGGCTGCGGACATTGAGCCTGGACAACAGTCGGATTATTTTTGTGCCGGCAGAATGGCCAACTGTTAGAATACCACAGTGGCGACGATTATTAGCCGCCCGGGCAATTGAAAATCAAAGCTTTGTGGTAGCGGTTAATCGGGTCGGCAGTGATCCTGATAATCAATTTGGAGGCCATTCCGGCATTTATAATCCGCTGGGAGATGAAATCCTGACGTTAAACGATCAGCCCCAGTTAAAAACGGTGACGATCGATACAGCGGAAACCGATGAGGCTCGGGGTTTTATGCCCGTATTTGCCGATCGGCGGCCGGAATTATATCGGTAAAAGATCAGGGATACTCGCTTGAAGACCCAGTACTATTAAAGGAATCAATCATTTTTAATTTAATGAACCAACTTAAAACAGCCAACTGAATCGAATTTCAAAATGAAATTGATCCATGTTGGCTGTCTTTTGGTTTTTACGATAGTGGTTAAGTTAATCGTTAACAATAATTACCCGGCCGTTGTGTTTTTCTTCCAATAATTGGTGGCCCTTTACAAAACCGTCACGGGAAAACGGCAGGGTGTAGCCGATGTTGATGGTTAATTTACCATCCCGCATCAAATCAACGACGGCTTGAAGGGCTTCTCGATCAGTCATTTCATTAGTCGGGTGAATGTGGACAAAATTCAGTGGTTTATCAGTGACGGGGGATTCATGGGCAACGCTGGCAATGGTGCCACCGGGCTTTACCATCGCAATATCATCGGCTGTGCCGGCGCCATTCATGGCGCTGTTAATGACAACGTCTGCCCGATTGGCTAAAAGCGTTGCCGGATCGTTTTGATCGTAAGCGACAAACTCAGCGGCTCCAAGAGATTTAACGTAATCCGCGTTATGGCTGGCAGCAATGCCGATGACCGTTGCACCAAGGTCAGCCGCGATTTGAACGGAAATGGAACCAACGCCACCGGAAGCGCCCTTAACGATAACGGTTTGTCCGGATTGAAGATTAGCAAAAAACTTAACGGCTTTATAAGCGGTTAATCCCGGGGTAATAATGCCGGCCGCTTTAGTTGGGGTAATGCCGTCGGGGAGCTTGACGGTGGCATTCAAATCGGCAAGGGCGTATTCCGCGTAGCCGTGTTCCGTATGGGTGAGGACCAGATCTCCTTCCGAAAAGCCGGTCACCTCCCCGCCGACCATTACAACTTCACCGACAACGTCTCTGCCGGGGATGGTGGGTGTACCTATCCCACCGTAACCGCCGGCGCGTTCCGCACGTTCGCGGTTGTTTAAGCCGATCGCAATGGTTTTTACCAGTAATTGATCCGCTGCCGGAGACGGTGTTGGAATGTCGTAAGTCTGAAAAACGTCTGGGGCACCATGATGTTCATAGCCGAATGCTTTCATAATAATGAGGCCTCCTTATGGTTGATTCGTTTAATAACGAGGTTATTGTAAGCGCAAACCTGAGTTGGGGCAAGCAAAGTGCCTTGTTTTTCGAAAAGGGTTATTGAACAAAAATATATGAGTGGCCATATGAAACCAAACAAAAAGTCGAGACACGTCAGGCCTCGACTTTTGAGATTCCTGATTTATTTTGCTTTCTTTAATTCAATATCCTGATTGGTCATGCGATTCCGCATTAAAAAGGCAGCTCCAAGTGCTCCGAGAATGACGAGTACGCCGGATGTAATGGCAACGGCGGTCATGCCATTATCGTAGGCTTTAATGACGACTTGCTGCAGTTCGTGGGCAAACGGCATTTTTGACAGCCGTTCTGAAAACGCAATCCCGTGACCGGAAAACGGGCCGGCGTTAATAAGGGCATTTTTTATACCAATTAAAGCCTGGCTTGGCATTGCGATATGATGTAAATTGGCGTTTAAATAGTTTTTAAACTGAGCGTCTTGAATCAAGCCTAAGCCGACCACGCCAACGGTGGTACCGAATTGACGAAAGACGTTAAGCAGGCCGGAAACCATGCCCATTTCATTTGGCAGAGCACCCTCCATGCCGGCCGTATTCAAGAGTGGGTTGACCATCCCGTTTGCCAGGCCCATCAAAACCATGCCGGGCCAGAGTTCCACGAAGCTGACGGTCGGACTGATTGCCTTGGCCATTGAAAAGAAGCCCAGGCCACCGATGACCAAACTGATGACGATCATCCACTTTTTGGAATATCTCGCACTCAAAATCCCGGCAACCGGGCCGAGTACCAGTGACCAGCCGCTGATTGTCAGCTGCCGGACCCCGGTTTGAACGGCGGAATAACCGATGTAATTCTGCATGAGGGCAGTTAAAAATGCGTTATAGGCATAAATGCCGGCTCCTAGTGAGAAGGCAACGGCAATCGTTCCTAAAAAATGCGGCCGTTTGAACATTTTTATGTCCATCATCGGGTCTGTCACCCGCAGTTCGACAAAAACAAAAGTAATCATAATGATCAGACCGCCAAGTAATAGCCCGATTACCTGCGGCTCAAACCATGACCAGTGGGGGTGGCTTTCTTTAATAATCAAGCCGTAAATAATTGCAAATAAACCAATCGCGGAAAGCCCCATTCCTGCAAGGTCGATTTTGTGATTTTTACCGTAACTGGGGGTTTCGGCAACGTAGAAAATTGTTAGGATAACGGCAATAATGCCAAACGGCACGTTAACGTAGAAAATGGCCGGCCAGCCGAAGTGTTCAACCAAATAACCGCCGATCAATGGCCCGGACGCTGATGAAACACCAATGATGGAGCCTAAAATACCGAGAGCCAGACCACGTTGGCGGCCTTCGAAGTTGGAAGCAACCAAGGCCATTGAAAGTGACATCATTCCGGCACCGCCGATAGCCTGAACGCCGCGGCCAATATCTAGAATCAACAGACTGGGCGCCATCCCGTTAATTGCCGAAGCAATCACAAACAATATCAGTGAGCCTAAAAAGACTTTCTTGCGGCCATACATATCCCCAAGTTTCGACATGATCATTAAGGTAACAGCGTAAACCAATGTATAGGCGTTCAAAACCCACTGCAGGTTGGTGAAGGTGGTGTTAAATCCGCGAGCCATCGTTGGTAAGGCCACGTTAACAACCGTTACGTCGAGTAATCCCATAAAGACACCGAGCCCCATTGCCAGCAGTGCAATCCACTGGTTTAGTTTACTTTGTTTGTTCATTTTCCAATCGCTTCCTATCCTGATTAATTTCTTGACGACAACTTTTAATCCATTTTAATTTCGCCTGACAGATAGCGATGCTCAGTTCCAAAGAACGAATGGCCCAAATAATATATGGCCGATTGATTGTGGGATCGTCATCATACTTTTCCTGCAGATGACGACGAACTTCTCGATAAACACCAAGGTCATCTTGCTCAGCAGCCTGATAGTCAGCCAGGATTTGTTCCTGAGTGGTTTGGTCGACACCGGCCATGCCCCGGAATTTAAAGCGGAAAATGGCTTCCCGCTTGGCATCCCGGGCAACCTGCCGGTTCATAAGCTGGCGAAACCGGGTTATGCCGGCTGCCGTAATATGAGCTACCTTTTTATTTCGGGGGTTGTCATCATCTTCAATAAAATTGATGAAGCCTTTATCCGCTAATTTGCGTAGTAGAGGATACATCACGCCGTTGGAAATCTCCCGCCTGGGAACTAAGCTGCTTTCCAAAATGACCCGCAGCTTGTAGCCGGACATGTCTCGCGACGTTAAAACACCTAAAATTAATAATTCGTACAAAATGTAACCCTCCCAATATGTCGAAGCGACTTATCTATCATAGGTCGTTTCGACGGATGATGCAAGTATTTTCTTCAGTAAATTGCGCGCTAATTATCTTGATATTGACAAAAAAAGGACGTGTGATAAGATAAAACTAATTGTTCACAATTAATATCAATAATTGGGAGTATTCGAATGAATGATGAAATAAAGTTAGCCAATCAGCTGGGCTTTACGTTTTTTAGTGCCAACCGTTTATTTAACAAGTTTTATCAGCAGGCACTTGAACCGTTTGCATTAACATATCCGCAGTACTTAATATTATTACATTTGTGGGAACGTGATAATCAAACGCTTCGTGAACTGGGGCTGGAATTGGGGCTGGCCAATAACAAGTTAAGACCTTTACTGGGTCGTTTGAAAAAAGATGGTTGGATTGCCCGTAGTTCGGTTCCCTATGATAAACGTCAGTTTGCTGTTAAGCTAACCGAAAAGGGAAAAGATAGCCAGGCGGTAATTCTTAAGGCAGTTTCTGAGCTTGTTGGCCGAGACCATTTAAACATTGAGCGGTACCGGCAAGCCCTGAAAGTTAATGAAGAGCTGCTGACAGCTCTGGAAAGCGCTGTAAAGAATGAATGAGTGGACAGGTTATCCTTTGGTTGGGGCAGCAGTTTATTAAAATAAAGTCCCGGACTTGATAAATTTACCAATATTGATAATTAATCAAAAAATGCCTGTAAAAATGTTAAATCAATAATTAATCAATTAAAACGCAGTTCAAAGTGGTAATCATGCTTTTGAACTGCGTTTTAGTTTGATTAACGATTCATAATCTTATAAATCATGTACAGAATCAACGCCACGATCAGGCCGATTCCGATCAATGGCTGCTCGTTAAAAATAAAATGGATAAATCTCACGGTATGAAAACCATGAAGAGCGGCGGGAAAAAAATCAAAAAAAGTCATGTCATTTCGCTTCTTTCTAGTATACTTACTTATGTGGATCTTTTAATATTTAGGGCGTTTTTAAGCGTCGGATTTGTTAAAACGATATTTCTGTTCTATTCTAATATTAAACTAATTTCTGCATCAGGAGGGAAAAATGACTATTGATGCATCTTCAATTTTTAACGCGGTTGTCATCATTAACGCGATTTTCGCTGTGTTGACGGTCTTTCGAGAAAAACGCGATATTGCGGCGATTTGGGCCTGGCTGCTGGTGCTGGTTTTCCTGCCGCTGGTCGGGTTTATTGCCTACGCCTTTTTGGGACGTAAACTACCGAAAAACCGGTTGTTTAAATTACATAAACACGTGCAGATGCAGTTGGATGAACGGCTTAAGGAGCAACGAAGCCAGTTGGGCCATGCGGATAAGACACCAGCTGATGAGGTTGTTCGGAAAAATCGCAACGCGGTCGACATGTTTATGACCACCGATTCGGCTTTTTTGGCCCGTCAAAATAAAGTTCATATTTTTACAAACGGTAATGAGCTTTTCCATCGCATTATCGAGGATATTGAAAGCGCGAAGAAAAGTATTCATATTGAATTCTACACGTTTTATAATGATCGAATTGGTAATGAGATTCGGGATTTATTAATTGCCAAGGCCAAGCAAGGCGTTGAAGTCCGGGTCATTTATGATTCTTGGGGATCGATGGGGACTACCCGGAAATTCTTTCAGCCATTAGCCGAAGCCGGCGGTCATGCTTATCCGTTCTTGAATACGCGATCGGTCTTATTGGACTTCCGGATTAACTTTCGTGATCATAGAAAGATTATTGTGATTGATGGTAAAATCGGCTATACTGGCGGTTTTAATATTGGTGACCAGTATTTGGGCCGTAAGAAAAAGTTTGGTAATTGGCGTGATACGCATATTCGCATTATCGGGTCGGGCGTCTTCGGTTTGCAAGCTCGGTTCATTTTGGATTGGAACGCAACCAGTCCCCGGGGGCAAATTGATGAGGATCAAGTGCAGGCCAAATATTTCCCGGTTACCACTACCAAGGGCAATGTTAATATGCAGATTGTATCCAGTGGACCGGATTCCGATCTTCAGCAGATTAAAATGGGCTATATTAAGTTAATTACCATGGCGACCAAGTATTGCTGGATCCAATCACCTTATTTGATTCCGGATGACAGTGTTTTGGACGCTTTGCGGATCGCGGCGATGTCGGGCGTTGATGTACGGATTATGATTCCCAGCATGCCTGATCATCCGTTTGTTTACCGGGCAACCCAATATTATGCCCGTCAGTTGGCCGAACAGGGAGTGAAGATCTACTATTACGGCAATGGCTTTATGCATGCCAAGACAATGGTGATCGATGATGAAATTGCTTCGGTTGGCTCTGCTAATTTGGACTATCGCAGTTTCAAACTGAATTTTGAAATTAATTCGTTTATTTATGATGAAAAATTTGCTAAGCAAATGCGTGACATTTATTTAGATGATATTGCCGTCAGTGAATTACAGACGCCGGCGATGTTTGAGCGGCAGTCGTTATGGCTTAAGTTTAAGCAGACTTTCAGTCGACTGCTGTCACCGATCCTTTAGGTGTTGGCGGGCGTCGAATATAAGCCTAATCATTTGTAAACGACCCAGGAATCATCGTATAATAATGGTGAAAGGTGAACAGACTAATCACCTGCTTGGCAAATGAGGGATAACAGCAGAAATTAATCAGGCGCTGGGTCATCGAATCCAGATCCGAGTAGTTTGCCGCCTAACGACAGAGATATAATGTAACACAATACCCGACCAGCCGATTTGGTCAATGATTGGTCTAATACCTTTCACAAGATACCATCTCGAATGTGGCTGGATGATAATCCGGATAGCCACAATGTGTAAACCAGGACCCGACATTGTTTAACTTAATGTTGGGTCCTGGTTTTGTGTTAAGTCTGCTCTATTTATAGAAGGGATGTTTGGCAGTGAAAAGACTAACGGTTTACGCCCGTCAAAATGAACAAAGTGCGTTGTTTAAGGCTTTTAAAAAGTTAATCCTTTTGAAGAAGGCAGGTCGTTTCACGAAGGCTCTTGCCGGATATAAGTTATCCGTGGTGGAAGTTAGCAGCAAAGCAAAGCTTCAAAAACTGGATGATGAAGAAAGAGTGACCTTATTTTCAAATGATGGCAGTGAGCTGCTGCCGATAGTTACGTTAGATAATCAAATTATCAAAAGGGGAAGTTTCTTGTCACCAAAGGAGCTTTCACAACTATTTGATGGTTTGTCTTTGCAAATTGATGACAAAAAAGAATAATATTGTTATTTACAAAAAGATCAGGCATTACTACCTTCAAGTCTCGAAAAGTGGTAATGTCTGATTTTTTGTTGCTAAAATTAGTAACAGTAGTTTACTTTGTATAATCGATAGATTTGGTTTCCTTGGTAGTGATCAAGGCGATTAGTGAAACAATTGCCATAATTGCCAGATACGTCCCAACAGCGTGAATGCCCCATTTATCTACCAGGAAGGAAGCAATCGTCGGCGCAAAAGCGGCCCCAATAATGGCTGACATGTTGTACGCGATACCGGCACCCGAATAACGGGTATTGGTAGGGAATAACTCAGGAAGCAATGCACCGATCGGGCCATAAACAATCCCCATGGTGAAAAAGCCAATAAAGAGGAAAAACAGGCTGCCAAAGAGGTTGTGTTGCCCTTGGAAGAAAAATGGAAATGCGAATGCAAAGGCTGTGATTAGGATCGTACCGGTAATTAAGACTTTCTTACGGCCAAATTTATCGGCCAATACTGATGAATAAAGGATCATAATCCCAAAGACGATGATGGCAGACATTAGCAGTAACAGCCATTCCCGGTTATTAAATCCGAGCGCCGTGGTTGCGTAACTCAATGACCACGTTGAAAGCAAAAAGAAGAATGTGTACGAAACACCCATTGTCAGCGCTCCTTGGATAACTTGGCGCCAGTTTTTACGGAAAACTTCAACTAAAGGTGCTTTTTCAACGGTGTTTTGCTGCTGAGCTAATCGGAAGAGTGGGGTTTCCTGCATTTTGCGACGAACCCATAGGCCGACAATAACGAGGACAGCGGAAGCCAGAAACGGTACTCGCCAGCCGAAAGTGTTCATTTGAGCGGGCGTTAGGATTGATTCCAGCGTGAAGAAAAGACCATTACTTAAGAAAAAGCCGATCGGCGCACCTAGTTCGGGAAAAGCGCCATAAAGCGCCCGTTTGCCCTTTGGTGCATTTTCCGTAGCGACCAGAACGGCACCGGACCATTCACCGCCAAGGCCGATTCCCTGAATGAACCTGGCTAGGCAAAGTAACATGATTGCCGTGATACCAAGGGTTTTGTAGCCGGGAAGCAGACCGATAATGACGGTCGAAACACCCATTAGTAGTAGGGAAACAACCAGGGCGCGTTTGCGACCCAGTTTATCACCGAAGTGGCCAAATAGCAGTGACCCCAGCGGTCGGGCGACAAAAGCAACGCCGAAAGTTAAAAGGCTTAGAATCATTGCAATAGTTGGGGTTAGCGACGGGAAAAAGACGTTTGGAAAGTATGTAGCGGCAGCGGTTCCGTAGGCGTAAAAATCAAAGAATTCAATTGCGGTGCCGATCATTGAGGCAAAAATAACGGTTTTCACCGGGTCTCGTTGCAGGCTGTTAGACTTGGCAGTTGTGTCATATGTTGGATTGGTATTTTCCATTTGAGGTCAACTCTCTTTCTGTAGTAGGGCTACTGGATATTTGGGTAGTCTCAACCAAGCGGGCCTGGATGATAAATATCAAGTATCGTCATAAAAGCGGTGGCGAGGATGCAGGTTAATAAAAGCGTTTGGCATAATAGTTATATCTTTGGCAATCAACTCCTTTAAGGATAAAAAAAGCCAAGAACCGAATTGACAGTTCTTGGCTTGAAAACCAATTCTGCCCGTTTTTGCGGGCAGTCAAAAGTGCGCCCGCGGGTTAAATAATGACGACACGAACGGCAATAATGACTAAATTGTAAATTGAATTGATTTTCATAATTTCTTCCTCGTTTTTTTAGGTTGATAGAATCTTACCAGATTAAAAATGAAAAGTAAATAAGAAAATGAAAATAATTTAATTTTAAAAAAGGAAAATGTTGTTGAAAGGCCTTTCTGACAACATTCTTAAATGTGATAGCTTTAAATTTAATAGATTGATTCAGGGTGGCTATTTTTAGATTTGATTTTGTTTGTTAAAAAAACACCAGCTGTGGCTGATGGCGGGTTAATTAATGTTTTTTGATGAATAAACGGTTCATTATTACATACAGAGGAAGAGATATAATT
>NZ_BAKI01000009.1 GCF_000583655.1 Lentilactobacillus farraginis DSM 18382 = JCM 14108 | reverse complement strand
GGGTTTATTTTTTTTCTTAAAACGATTAAAATACTTTTTTAACAGTGACAGAATCTTTTCTCGCATAAATGAGAGTTTTGGAGTGTGATTTCATGAGGCAACTTATTGGCCATACATTTTCAACATTACGAAAAAGACAAGGGATTCACGTGAAAGAACTGACTGCAGGCATTATTTCAGAGTCCGAATACTATCGTTTTGTAAATGGGACGATTGATATTAGTATGGTTAAGTTTCTTTTATTACTTAGCCGTTTAAATATTAGCTTTGAAGAATTTGCTTTTTTAAGTGAAAACATTGATGTTTCCAAACCGCTTACCCATTTTTCAAAAGGTAAATCAGTCTCTTTAAATAATGCAACTAACTTCAAGCTTTCCATTACTTTTTATCAATCACATGCACAAATACCACCAAAACCCGTTATTGAAAAATCAATTAGTTATTTGCTTGACAGTGAATCATGGACCTATGACGATCTCCTCTTATTTTCCAAAACAATCTACTTTTTCCCTTGCAAACAACGCCTGGCCCTATTGCAAAGAGCTATCAAGGGCTTCAAAAAATACAATGGATTTAAACAAAATATAGCCGATTATTTTAAATTTTTGTGCCAGCTTTTACTTATTGCATGGGATAGAAAGGATTTAAAGTTAGCCAAGAAATTCATGCATCAATTATTAGAGATGAGATTTCACCCAAATGACTTTTTCGAGCTCTCACTCCAATCCTTTTTTAAAGCTGTTTTGCTTTACTTATCCGAGCCAACTGACAATAACAGATTTCAAATAAGAACAATTGTTGAATCCTTTAAACATTTAAATTTACTTCAAGGTGAAAGTAGTCTATTAATTAAGGCTTCATTATCTTATTTAGAATTATCTATTTAAGTAAAAGGAGACAGCCAAAGTATACCTGGATCGGCTTGACGTTATCGATAATAAACTCAAATAGCCTAACTAATTTAGGTCATGAAGAAAATCCTTTTTGAATTAATTTGCCCGCTAGTAAAATTGGGCTCCTAAGACCCGCTTTATCTCTTCAGATCCACATGGCAACTCAATTTTAAATTGGCGTCTCAGGGGCCTTAAATAAATCTCCAATTGGCCTCCACTTGACATGCCATAATTTGGAAAAAAGGGATCTTTTCATGAATCGAAAAACACCAACTGTTCAAACAGGAACACCAAAAAATGGGGGCAATGATGAACGACAACAGGAAGCACTTAACGACATGACCTCGGTTGTATATCGAGATCATGCCGTTAAGAAAATTGCATAACAATTTTAATCATTTAACTGTCTACTTGACACGAAGCAATTTCAGCATACCAAATTGGTTCTTTACGGAGGCTAGTGAAAGCACTATACTCAGTCAAAATGTTAGGCGGTAAGGATTATAAACTCAGCTAATTTTTTAGGCATTCCAAGGCTTATCATGGATAATTTAAAAAACAATAATGGTGCCGATTACCTTACATGTCATCGTAATTTGTCAAAACTAATTTATAAAATTGATTCATGGTATAGGCTTTATGAAAATACTTTCGACCTGCACGTTTATAATAACCAACCGGGTCCGTATGATCGGAACCGCCTAAATACTTGGCAACGGCGCCATGTGACCAAACCGTTCCTTTTCCATCATAAACGGCGTCATTCGGTTTTAAATGATATGATTTCAACAAATAGGCTGTATAATACGCCGCATTTTCAACCTCATGGGCAAAGCTCTTTTTACTATGCATTTCAGTCTGCTCAAATTGAAGAAACCTGGCATTGCCGGGATATCCAACACCCCAGCAAAGATAATCCGTATTGGCAATGTTAATAATATGATTGCTGTCCACAAACGAATGAACAAAGGCGTTCCGGTAATTCTTCTTCATATAAGCAATTTCATCAAAAATCGTTGAACTGGGATTACCTGTTTCATGAATCACGACGCCTTCAGGCTTACCCTTACCATGACGATACCTGTAACGTGGAAACCCTTTCCAAATTTGCTTGGTAATGGTCGCTGGTGAATAGTGATGCGCAGAAATGTAACTGTTTACCGAAGCGGCTCTTGCCAATGTGCTTAACGCAATCACTGTTATCAAAACCGTTAAAATTGTTAGAAAAAAATTGTCAATTTCTTTTTTCACTATTAATATCGCCACCACTTAATTACAATTTTATACTCAGCTTCTATGCTAGTCATTCTGGTTTTACCTTGCAAGTAACTAAAGCCAAAGTTTCCCAAACATATTTAAACGATTATATTCAAAGTGTAAATATTGGTTGCCGATCATTTCCTGGTGTATTATGTAACCGGATTCATTTTATGCCTATTTGTTTACAAAGGAGGTATTTTTACTATGACAAGTTTACCGAACCGCGGTGCCAATGACCGCCTGCTTTCACCAGAAAATTCCGTTTTTACTTTTATTGATTATCAACCAACCCAAATTAATTCAATTGGTTCAATGAAGCATGCCGACTTGGTTAAACATGTCACCTTGGTTGCGAAAATTGCCAACCAATATCATGTCCCAATCATCCTCTCAACCGTTAATGTACAAAGTGGCCGAAATCAGGATACCATCCCCAAGCTAAAGAAAACCATCGGCAACGATGTCCCTTCATACGACCGAACATCCATTAATGCTTGGGAAGATAAAGATTATAATGATGCCATTAAAGCAACCCATCGAAAGAAAATTATTATGCTGGGACTTTGGACTGAAGCCTGCTTGACCTTTCCAACCATCGATGCAATCGCGGAAGGCTATGAAGTCTACCCGGTAATCGATGCCGTTGGCGGCACATCAACAATCGCCCACGAAACCGCGCTACGCCGAGTTGAACAAGCCGGCGCCCATCTGATTACGATTCCCCAATTAATCTGTGAATTCCAACGGGACTGGAACCGAACTGACACCGTCCCCGGGTTTGTTCAAGATCTATTTGAAGATGGTGCCTTTACCCAAATGCAGTAATAACGGGTTAATATAGATTGGGCAAATTATGACTATTAATCGTTCGAAATAAAATCAGCATACCATTTTAAGAAGAAAGAGATTCCGTGAAAGCCTATAAGCAAGCTTTTACGGAATCTCTTTTAAAATTATTGTCTACTCATGTCAGTTTCCCTTATTTTTCCATCAATTTATGACGTTGTAAACTACTAAAAGAAGTTTATACTTTATTTTGAGACATGTTCTGAAGAGGCCTCGCCACTTCTTGCGAAAACCGGGCGTAAGAAGTGCAAACCTAAACCGAGAACCATACCAACAAGTGCCGGGGCAACCCAATCCATCCCCAGGTTTGCGAATGGTAGCACACTATGCTGGAAGGCACCCAAGGCTTGACCAAATGAACTTTGGCTGACAACCGGCGGAAAAGCAGCCACCATATCCAGTAACGCCGGTACCGTGGTAAAGCCGACAACAAACGCGTAAACCAACGGGTCCCGATTGAATAACGGTGAGAAAACCGACAGTAAAATCAAGACCATTGCAAAAGGATAAAGAAACATCAGCATTGGCGTTGACCATAGAATGATTTGATCAAGTCCAAAGTTAGCGGTAAAAAATGATGCAAAACATGTCAATGCAAGCCAAGTGTGGTAGCTGACCTTTGGAAAATGTTTGTGAAAATCTTGTGCAAAGGCAGCAACCAATCCAACAGCGGTTGTCAAGCAAGTAACAGTGATCAACGTTGCCAAAAGTGCATGGCCAACTCCGCCAAGGTAATAAGTAACCAATTGATTAAAGGCAACGCCACCATCTACGGATACTTTATAATTAGCCAAGGTTGTGGCACCTAACCAAATTAAAACAACGTAGATAAAACCAATCATGGATGTCGCAAATAACCCTGCCTTTGCCGTTACTTTCGCATTACTACTTGGACGTGTCTTACCCAATTGACGGACAGCCGTTACAACCGTAACCCCAAAAGCTAAACCGGCAAGTGCGTCCATTGTGTTATAGCCTTGAAGAAATCCATTGAAGAATCCGGCGTGCTGGTATGCGGCTGTTGCACTTTGATGTGAGGCAGCTCCCATTGGGTGAACAAATCCCATTAAGAATACTGAAAATAATAGCAAAAGAAATAATGGATTTAAGAGTTTACCTACTGAATTCATCACATTAGATTGATGGTATGAAACCAGAAAAGCAGCTCCAAAGAAAAAGAACTGAAAAAACAAACAACCCAACGTGGGCCCATGAAGCCGGCAACATGGCTGAACACCGACTGTAAAGGGTACCGTTGCAGTACGAGGGGTTCCAAAAAGTGGCCCAATCGTTAAATGAATCATCACCATAAAAATAAGCGCAAAGATCGAACCAAGCGGCACGCCGATATCGTAAACGCCTTCTGAACGGGTAACACTAACAGCCAGTACTGACAAAAGCGGTAATAATACCGCTGTCACTAAAAAACCAACTGTTGCCAACACCCAGTGGGAACCCGCTAATTGACCTAAATGAATTGGAAAAATTAAGTTTCCCGCTCCAAAAAACAAGCCAAACAGCATTGAACTCACAACAAAATATTCTTTCTTAGTTAACGGTTTTGGATTTAAATCTTGTAAATCTTTCATATCCACTAGACTCCCTTATTAATACAATTTTTGACTGCAGCCTAATCTGACCAATGCTAATCTGAGATTTCAAGATAACCACTTCCTCTTTCAATTTAAATAAATTACGCAACGCAAAAAAGCGCCCTTAATTCAGCATCACACTGAACTAAGGGCGCTTACGGCACTGTACCACCTTATTTTGCAGAATCATTGCTGGTTCTGCCTCTTCACGTACGACTTCCTCGATGAAGCGATACGCTAACACGTTAATGGGTGTCACCAATGCACGTTACTTTAACAAATTCGGTACATCGCTCAAAAGGGATTTTCACATGCTCTTATCGGCTTCCTCTCACCAAACGAAGCTCGCTTTCGACTTTGACCACGTTACTCAACTTTCTCATAGCGTTTTGTAATTTATTGACTCTTATCCTAATAAGAATTCACCAAAATGTCAACCTCGTTTGGTCACTTTGAACAAAATAAAATGCCAGTTTAGTTTGGGAAGCGATTTTATTTTAAGCTAATTACTTCTATAATGATAGTGTACGATAAATTTATATAAGGACGTGAGCATATGTCAAAGGTATTGATTGCTGGAAGAATTCCGGAACATGCATTAAATATTTTAAAGGATGCCGGTTTGGATATCGACATGTATGATGACAGTGAGGCGCTGATTACCAAAGATGAACTTAGTAAACGGGTCGCTGATAAAGATTTCTTAATCACGCCGCTTTCAACTCAGGTTGATTCGGATGTCATTAATGCCGCTCCCAATTTAAAATTAATTGCCAATTACGGTGCCGGTTTTAACAATATTGATATCGACTATGCCAAATCAAAGGGCATTCCGGTTACCAATACACCAAAAGTTTCGACAATCTCTACTGCTGAAGTCACCTGTGGCTTAATGATCGCTTTGGCTCATAGAATGATGGAAGGCGACACGCTGATGCGTCACGAAGGCTTCAGCGGCTGGGCACCACTCTTCTTTCTGGGCCATGAACTTGCTCATAAAAAGCTTGGGATTATCGGGATGGGCCAGATCGGTCAAGCTGTTGCCAAACGGATGCATGCTTTTGACATGGAAATTCTCTACACGCAACGCCATCAATTGGCTGCCGAAACTGAAAAAGCCCTTGGGGCAACTTTTACCACCACTGACGAAATCATTAAAAATGCTGATGTCATTACCCTACACTTGCCGGCAACCCCTGAAACCCACCATATGATCGGTGCCGAGCAGTTTAAGCAAATGAAATCCAGCGCTATGCTGATTAACGCTGCCCGGGGCCCGTTATCGATGAAGCCGCATTATACGATGCGCTGATTAATCATGAAATTGCCGGCGCAGCCTTGGACGTTTACGAAAAAGAACCCCACGTGGCTGACGGCTTTAAGTCACTCAAAAATGTTGTCTTGACACCACATATCGGCAATGCAACCGTTGAGGCCCGGGATGCCATGGCTGAAATTGTTGCACAAAATACCGTTGCCATGGATCAAGGAAATAAGCCGAAATATATTATTAACGGCGTCGAGTAAAATCAAGCGAATCCCAATTTAAACGAAAAAGATCGTCTCTGATATCACAGAAACGATCTTTTTTGAAGGATATATTTAACTTTTTAACAGTTTAATTACTTCAGAACTTTAAAACGGTCTTCGTCATTCATAAATTCCTTTTCGCCGGCAGGTGCTTCAATAGAACCAAAGTCCAATTGGGCACGCAGATTCCAGCCATCCGGAATACCAAAGGCTTCTTTTACCTGGTCGTCGATCAGTGGGTTATAATGCTGCAGATTGGCACCAATACCATTTTCAGCCAATGATGTCCATACAGCAAATTGGGCGTTCCCCTGAGCTTGTTCCGACCAATCAGCAAAATTATCAGCATATAAAGCAAAATCATTTTCAAAACGGTGAACAACATCTGTATCCGTATAGAAGAGAACCGTTCCAAAAGCAGCTTTAAAACCGTTAATCTTATTCAAAGTCTTCTGATAGGCTTCTTCAGTCGGCACTTCAGACTTCAAGCGTTTGGCAACAATGTCCCAAAGCTTTTCGTGATGTTCGCCAAATAAAATGACCGCACGGGTTGTTTGGTTATTAAATGGTGTTGGTGCCCACTTGATATTTTCTTTAATCAAGTTGGCAATTTCATCAGGTGTTTGGCTGACATTACGTCCCAAAGCATAAATTGAGCGGCGTTTCTTGGCAAGATCCAGTAATTGTTCTTTCATTGTAAATTAAGCTCCTTTAATGATCATATTCGTTAACCACATATTAGGTATAGAATCATTATAACAGTTACTTTTAGTAAGTAAAGTGTTTAGAGTAAAAAAACTTTTTTTATTTTCAATTACTCTCAAAAATCTTTGGAAGTGACTTCTTTTAGTCCAATTTTCGGTGTAATATACAGTTAAAAATTATCACGTAGCATAACTTGGAGGTGGTCACAATGTCATTCAACGATATCCTATCGTATTCAGTTGCTGTCTTCTTCAGCGCGTTAAAGGCTTTAAGCAATTTATTTTAAAGATTAATAAATCATCTCTTTAAGCAGCTTGGTGAATAATCCTCCCAAAATATATAACTGTGAAATCATCATAATCGCATATAGACTTATTGACGAGTTATCGAAATAGGCGTTTAATTGACTTGGGGTGCTAATTTGAAGCTGCCGGTTTTATCGTTCTCCTTTAACAAGAAATTTTATACCGATCTCAGTTTTTATCTATTTCTCATGCTTGTCGGCATCGCCGTTCTTCGATACAGTCAATTTAATACCTCGAGAATGACATTGCTGGTCTTAGCTATCATTGCTCAAGGAATTTACGCCTTTGTCAATTTTAAAGTAACCCGCCGTCGCAAAAAGTGACGATGGGATCAAAATAAAACGCATTGGAAAACATTTCCTTTTCTCCAATTTTTAGGATTATCGGAATAGTTTCCAATGCATTTTATTTGGCTGCGTTTAAATTACTAAAGCCATTGGTAGTCGCCAATTACTTAAAGTACGTTTCAAGAAAAGCCGTCACCCGTTTCCGATAAGCTGTCGGATTATACCAAAAACTTTCCGCATGTGTCGCATTTTTAACAATCCAAAGCTGCTTTGGGGACTTGGTGGCTCGGTAATTTTCATATGCCATTTTTACAGGGACGTAAGTATCCCGACCACCGTGAATAAATAAAATTGGCCGGTTATTTTTGGCCAGTTGCTTCGTTGAAGAAACATCGTCCAATGAAAAGCCCAGGACATGCCGGTTAATGCCGCTTACCAGTGGTTCAACCGGGTACTCGGGTAAATGGAACTGCTGCTTTAAGAGATAGGTTAATTCCTCTCGGATACTGGCATAACCACAATCAGCGATTAAAGCCTTTACCTGTGGCGGCAGGGTCTCTCCGGAAATCATTTCAACCGTGGCGCCACCCATACTAACACCAAACAATAAAATATCACTGTCTTTGCCGACATGATCGATTACCCGGTTGATCCATTGCAGATAATCCAATCGATCCAACCAGCCGAAATTAATGTAGTTACCGGAACTCTCACCATGGCCGCGGTCATCGGGAACCAGGGCGTTAAAGCCCATTTCATGAAACATCTTAACGTAGTTAGCCATTGTTTCCCGGTTACCTTTATAACCATGCGCGATAATAACCGTTTTTTTGGTAGGCCGAGTTGCCGGAATATAGCTGGCGACTACTTTATTTTCAGGTGAATTGGCATTTAGTGTCCAAGTTTGTGAAGCAGTCTGTTTCATCCAAGCCACGTAATCATAGTAATCATCAGCGTACTTTTGTTTCTCTTTGGAGGTCGGCGGCACATGGTCGACTCTTTCAAATGCGTACTTAAACAACCGGTAACTAACTAAAAAACTACCGGCAGTCACCGCTGTTAATGGAATTAATAATGGTTTAACAACTGATCTTTTTATGAGCAAATTCAAAACCTCTTAAAATACATTAGAATTAATATTGACTTATTATAACAACTTTTTTAGGATGTCAAACCTATTTCGGCTAATCTTAAGATCTCCGAAACAAAAATCTTCCGGTTGTGTCATCACGCGACATGACGGATGACACAATCCAAGAAGATTTTTTGACTTGTTTTCAGTAAACTTCAATCAATTTATGAGATAATTATTAGAAGGGGCAAATTAAGTAGTTGTCAAATTATTACAAATAGAGGAGATAAATTGATGCGATTTTCAGTTCTTGGTCCTGAAGGGACTTTCGCTGATGCGGCCGCGAAAGCCTATTTAAAAACCCAGCCATATTCAAACGTTATTTTTGACTATCACCCCACTTTTGATCAGGTTTATCAAGCCGTTACCGGCGAAAATATCGGTTTATTGCCGCTGGAGAACCAGCTTGACGGTTATGTGTCCGCAACACTACAACGCCTGCAAACAGCCGATGTTACGGAAATCGGCGAAATTACTATTCCGGTAAACTTTGGATTAGTCGCAAACGTTGATCATTTAAATAAAATTAAACGGCTCTATGTTCAGTTTAAAACCGAAGGCCAATGCCAAAAGCTGCTGGCCAAGTTGCCCAATGCCCAAATCATCACAACGTCATCAAATATGATTTCCTTAAGGCAGTTTTTAGCTGGCGAACCCGACGATGCTGCCATCATCCCACAGTCTCAAATGGCGGCCCAAACTGCCAAACTTATGCTGGCCAACGTTGCCGACCAGGATGATAACAGCACCCGCTTTATTATCTTTAAAGCCAAGCCCGCCAAACTAAGCGAACTTTCCAAGGTCAACTTAAAAACAACTCATTTTAAGGCCCCGCTCTTCATCACACCGGCATCGAATGATAAACCGGGAACGCTTTATGATATTTTAGGCTATTTTGCCAAAGTCAATCTTAACTTAATTACGCTAATGTCACTGCCGACTAAGAACCAACTGGGTGAATACGCGTTTTACATCGAAATTTCGGGTACTCGCGATCAACAGGAGGGTTTATTCGCGACACTTCGTGAAATAGCCGCAAAATATCAAGTTCACCTACTTGGCTTCTATGCCGACTGATCGTTAAGCTGTTTGTTTTTGAAGCTCGGCTTGCTTTGCGGCAGCCCGTTTTTTTGCTTCATTTTGACGATGGTATTCAGCCAAATGAACGGCTTGGGTAACAAATAGATGAGTGGCAGCTTCATAATGGTATTTCCGCCCTAATTCGGCAATATAACCATTAATATAATCAACTTCCGTTGGCCGATCCTTGATCATATCCTGGTACATGGATGGATAGTGCAATGGCATATCAATTCTAACGTTTCGATCAAGCGCCGTCATTTCTTCATCGCGAGTTGATACCAAATGAATGCCGGCCCGTGCACAAATATCGTAAGCCTCATCAATCAACTGACGGCCCATTGAATAGAAACCTTTAAAGTTACCAAGTTCACCCATCGGGATTTCAAACATTGTGCAAAGCGTATTGATAACCGAATTAAAGATAACTTTAGTCATCAATGTACCGGTGAAATCATGGGTTAAAGTCGGATTCATCTGAGCCTTTTTTAACTCGTTGAAGAGCTTGTGGGTCATTTCATCCGGCTTTTCGTTTAACGGACACATATTCATCTTACCGGCACCGCGTTTACCCATAAAATCAACTTCCCCGGGTCCCGGCAAGACCGTTGCAATTAAGGCTGTCCCACCGATAATTTTGTCATCGGCAAAGTACTTCTGCAGTTTTTCAATATGGCCCATACCGTTCATACAGGTAAAGGCATATTGGCGGTCGTTAAAGAGGTGGGCGCATCGCTTGAGGTAGTCATCCAGTTGCATCTGTTTGACAAAGAAAATAAACATATCGGGATCGCCTTGGTAGCTTTCCGGCGTTTCCAATTTAATCTTGGTTAAGTGGCGATCTTTATGATCCCGCATTACATATACGCCACCTTGTTCCCGAATCTTGTCAATGTGTGGCTGCCAAGTATCAATAAACGTTACGTCATTACCGGCCTCTTGAAGTAAAATACCATATCGAAGTCCCATCGCACCGGCACCAATCATTGCAAATTTCATAAACATCATCCTCCATTAATTTTTAAATTGTTTGACTAACGGTTTCAATCACTCATTAATAATTTCGATTAAAAAAGCGCCCCTGATCTTTTTATAGTAAAGATCAAGGGCGCTTTAAGCACGGTACCACCTTAATTTATAATCTGCTTACACAAATTACCTCGTCATGTACGGCCAATTTTACTCAGCGATACACCGGCACTTTAAGGCGTGCGCGCCGTAAATACTCATTACTTCGCATTTACTGCTCAAAGGCTACTTTCGTTTCGGTAATCATTATCCCTTCTCACTTACCAGGACTCCCTGAAATGACTTGCCGAAACTACTCTCCTCTTCATTGCATTCTTCAATCGAAATTTTAATGTGACTTTAATTTAACGCACTAAACTCTAATTGTCAACACAAAATTTAAAAATTATTTTTCAGTGATGTCAGCACCGAAATACTTTTGTGACAATTTCGTCAGTGTGCCGTCTTTTCGTAGTTGTTGCAGCACTTGGTTAAATTTAGCTTTCAACTTGGTATCTTTCTGATTGAACATAGCTGAGATCTTAACCGGCTCAGCTTGGGAATCGGAAACCTTATGGTAGGCCAATCCTTTGGTGGAATTCGTTTTAGCATAAGCAAACCAAGCTTCACGGGCGTTGATGGTGCCCTGAACTCTTCCCTGACGAATTAGAGCCAATGTTGTCGTGAAGTCTCCGGACGGCACCGTCTTGGCACCCAGCTTTTTAGCCTGGGCCTCGTTATTGGTACCGGTTCCTTCAGCAAGCTTCTTACCTTTAACATCCGAAAGTTTCTGAATTGATTTGTCGCCTGCTTTTGAAATCAACGCATATCTTGAGTAAATATACGGAGTTGAGAAAATATATGACTTTTTCCGCTCCGGCGTTTCAGCAATATTGTTTAAAACAACATCGTACTTGTCACTGCCGAGTCCCGCGATCAAGCTATCCCATTTGGTCGGTACGAAATTAGCCTTTAATTTCATCTTTTTAGCAACTGCTTTACCCAAATCAACTTCAAAGCCGGTAAGTTTGCCGTCCTTTCTGTAGGAGTATGGCGCATACGTTCCTTCCAAGCCAATGGTCAACTGCTTACTCTGTTTTAAATCGGCTTGATAACCGCTCTTGCTTGACGAACTGTTTGAACTGCAGGCTGTTAACACTAATCCCGTCACAACCAAGCCTAATGTAATTGCAATTCGTTTAATACTACTGCCAATCCTCATCATTAATCATCCTCCAAATCTGAAAATGTCATTGCGGAAATAAAGTCTAAGATTCGCTTGTTATCAGTCGCAAAAAAATCATGTTCGGAACCGTCAAATAAAATTTGACCGTCCTCTACAAAGATTATTTTATCAGCAACCTGTCTGGCAAAGGCCAAATTATGCGTCACGATTATCATTGACTGCTTTTCCTTGGCAATTTGCAGTAAAACCTTCAATACTTCCAATTCAAGTTCGGGATCCAACGCACTGGTCGGCTCATCAAGAAAGATATACTCGGGATGCATTGCCAAAGATCGGGCAATGGCGACCCGTTGTGCCTGGCCACCAGACAACTGCGCTGGATAAACATCTGCTTTTTCTGCCAAACCGACCTTTGCCAACAACAATGCTGCCTGGTCATGGGCCTTTGACTTGGCTTGATGCAGCACCTGCACTGGTCCCTCCATAACGTTTTTAATAACCGATAAGTGTGGAAACAGATTATATCCCTGAAATACCATTTCAGTATGCCGACGAATATTTAAAATTGTCTGACTGGAAACCGGCTTAGACAAGTCAATATCCAAGTCATCAAAATAATAGTGTCCCGATTCCGGTCTCTCAAGAAAGTTTAATGAACGCAAAAGCGTTGATTTACCTGATCCAGAAGGTCCGACAATTACCGTTGTTTTGTTTTCCGGAAAAGTCGTTGAGACGTCCTTTAATGCTTTGTGGTTTCCGAAAGTTTTCGTTACGTTTTCGAGTTTTAACATTTCAAACACCTCTCCTTATCTGGTCGTCGTAACATAACGTGATGTGACCTTTTCCAAATAGCCCTGCAGCCAGGTTAATACTGTACAAAAGACTGCGTAGTAAACCGCCACTAAACTATACATGATCAATGGTTGATAATTTTGTGCCGCAATTTGTTGGCTAACTTCAAACATTTCAACAATCGTAATCGAAGCAGCTAAAGACGTATCCTTCACCAAACTGATAAAGCTGTTTGCCAGCGGCGGTAAAGAAATCCGAATAGCCTGTGGTAAAATAATCCTTCTTAATACAACTGATTTAGTCATGCCAATTGAGTAAGCAGCTTCCCATTGACCTTCTGGAATCGACAAAATCGATGCTCGAATGGTTTCCGAACAATACGCACCAGTATTTAAGGAAAACGTGATAATACCGGCAACTACCGGATTAAGCTGTATCCCATTTGGAAAAATCCCCTTTATCTTTAAGTAAGGTAACCCAAAATAAACTATGAATAATTGAACCAGCAATGGCGTACTTCGAAAAAGCCAAACATAAAATCGAAAAATTGCTTTTAGTACCAAAAACGCGCCTCGTTTGGCAGAAAGCCGGATTAGTGCCGTAAAAAGTGCAATTATCAGGCCGATAATAAACGAAACAATTGCGATTGGAATCGTATATTTAAAGCCCGCTTCCAGCAATTGAGGCGTTGATGTTTGAATAATATGCCACATTAATATTCCCTCCTCGTTATAATAAATTTTAATTCTCAGATTAATAAATCAGTGGCTGGCCCCGCATCTAATAACGGCATTCTATGATATCACAAAAGGGCCGCCCCTTTGCAAATTATACCTGCAAAGGGGCGACCCTTTATTTTAGCCGCGTTACCACCCGAATTTATACCAGTGTTACCACTAATACCTTAAGGCACATCATAATGCCCGGAATGATATCGTGATTCCCACGTATCTTGAGCTTGCACTCTTGATAGCCTGCTCCGAGCTCATCTTCGGGTAAACCTTCAGCCGCCTTCTCACTTACCGACAGTCCCTGATCTGAAAGTAATTACCTTACTCTTCTCATCAACACATTAATCTATTAAAGAGATACTAACAGTTTTATCATAAAAATGTCAAGAAAGTTTTTTAGTTCAACTTTATGAACAAATATTCATTAAAAGCCAAGCTATACCGCGTATTATGTAGCCTATTCCAATCTACCTGGCTATTTAATTTTAAACAGGCCCATCATTGCGAATGTCTGGAACTCATTTACAAATCCAAATCTAAATATTCAATATCCGGCCGTTCTTTAAAACCTTGATGCTTCCAAAAATTCTTACCGGTTTCATTGCCAATAACCACAAATAAACCAATTTTAGCAATCCCCTGTTTTTTAAATCCAGCCGTCACCTTCCTGATTAGTTTCGTAGCCAGATGCCGTCCCTGATATGCCTTGGCGACTGCTACGTGATAAAGATATCCTTTTCGCCCGTCGGTTCCACCTAAAGCTGTTCCAACAACCGTTTCACCGTCAATAGCCACAAAGCAGAGATCCGGATTTTGGTTGACCACCTTGGCAATCCCTTGTTCTGAATTATCAAGGGAAGCCAGGTTCATGCCAGGAACCGACTCCCAAAGCGCGTAAGCTGAAGCATAATCGCTCACTTTCATTTTCCTAATCAAAACCATTTTTCTACCACCTTTTTATTTTAGAATGCAATTTCGTGGTCGCTGCGGCGTCCCTCAATGAGGGCAAGTGTATCATCAAGTGATTGTTTCACCATATTTTTCACGGCAATATCGGTAAAAAACCCAATATGTGGCGTCAGTAAAACATTCGGGAGTGCTTTTAAAGCGTTATATAGCGGTTCCGGTGTTTTTTCCTCAAACTTCAAATTAAAAATATTGGTTTCGTGTTCAACCACATCAAGCGCGGCACCTGCTAATTGATGTTGATGCAAAGCAGCTAATAAAGCATTGGTATTAACAACCGGACCTCTGGAATCATTAATGAAAAACGCCGATGTTTTCATCAAGTCAAACTGCTTTTCGCCGATTAAATGATAATTTTGTTTGGCATAGTAAACGTGAACCGTTACAATATCAGCCCTACTAAAGAGCTCTTCCTTGGACGTATAGGTGAGAATGCCCTTCAAATCCGCTCTTGGTGCTGTTATATCGTTTCCAAGCACCGTGGCTCCCAACGCATGAAAGATTTTAGCAACCGTGCCGCCAATTCGACCAACACCAATAATGCCAACTGTTAATTCCGATAATTCCCGCGAACGCAGGCCATTAACAATATAATCATTATGATTGAGACGTTCATTGAATTGGGGAATATGGCGAATCAGTTGCATTGCCTGTGTTAATACCAATTCTGCCACGGCCGGTGGCGAGTAGGAGGGCACGTTTGTAACTTTCAAACCATTTTGCTTTGCCCAGGTCAAATTCACCGAGTCAATTCCGGCCGAGCGGGCAGCCAACTGTTTAATACCGAAACCGTGAAGTTTTCGATATAAATCCGGTCGCGTACTTAAAACACTTCGCTGTTTGTAATCGACCCCGTCATATCCGTTTGCCAAATCAACCGTATCATCATGTAATTCAGCGGAAACACTATCGACTTGAACCTGGTGTTGAGAGGCCCACTCGTCAATAAACGCCTGTTCATCATCTCGGACATGGTAAGCTAAAATCTTCGTCATGGTTTAACAACTTCCTCTTCTGGTTGATTTCTAACATACGCTGACAACCGTTGAACTGCCAGTCTTAGATTCGCCATACTGGTGGCGTAACTAATTCTGAAATACTTTGAATGACCGGCTTCAAACGCTTCGCCAGGAATTACTGCAACTAAGGCTTTTTGTGCCAACTGTTCAGCATAGGCCATCGCCGTTCCATGAAACGAATCGGGAACCTGGACATACACATAAAACGCGCCCTTAGGCGGTACAAACCGGTAACCGATCTGCTTAAGCGACTGACACAAATAATCACGCTTGCGAAGATAAACAGTCCGCATCTTCTTAACATCCCGATCACCAAAGAGAAAGCTTCTGTTGCAGCATCCATATTAGGCGTGCCAACAGTCGCCACATTAGCCTGGTGAACCTTTGCCAACTCTTTGATGACCGCTGGTGAGCCGCACAAATAACCAATCCGCCAGCCTGTCATGGCATAAGATTTAGAAACGCTATTAACCAAAAGTGTTTGCTCGGGAAGATAGCTCGCAATCGAAACATGCTCGTCAAAATAAGCCAGTTCGCTGTATACTTCGTCACTTAATACGCCAACCTGGTAGTTGCGCAAGACATTGGCAAGTTCGCGAACTTCATTAGGCGTATAAGTAATTCCAGTTGGGTTATTGGGATAGTTTAAGATCACTAATTTAACTTTATCACGGTATTTATTAAGAAACCCGGTTAGCATTTTGGGGGTCAATTTAAAACCTGTTTTAGACACGTCCATTTCAACCGGGACCCCACCATTTAGTATGGTTAACGTATGGTATAGGCTGAATGCCGGTGACCCAATCAGGACAACATCCCCAGTATCGATAATCCCGTTAAAAACGGTACTGATTGCCTCACTGGCACCGTTAGTTACAATAATCTGCGTGTCCGGATTGTAATCCAGGCCGAACCGACTAGCCAGATAAACACTGATTGCCTTTAAAAGATCTGCGGTCCCGCGATTGGGCGCATAGTGAGTTCGGTTGTTAAGAATACTTTGAACAGCTGCCAATTTGATGTGATCGGGCGTTTTAAAATCAGGCTCACCGATTGTCAAATTCACAATGCCGGGAATTTTCCCAAATCGATTATTAATTTGTCGAATCAGTGATGGTGTGATGTTCCCTAAACCAGGCTTTATTAAAGGTGAAATATCAATCATCCAACCGCCTCACTTTGAATTGAAATAGTCCAGCAGGCTTTGCGCACTTTGAACAAAATAATCAATTGCCGGTGGAATTGTCCCGTCTTCACCAACAAAATGCGGGTCATGTAGATCGGCCGCATTGGCTTGACCGTTAGAACCGATAAAGGCAAACGTTCCTGGAATTTGGGCTTCAAAAGTCGCGAAGTCTTCACCGGTCATGGTCAGTTCCGGCTTAACAATTGGCGCCGTTAACCCATTTTTGACAATTGTTGTAATCGTTGCATCGTTTTGAATCGGATAAGCACCGACACTCCAATCAATCTCAGCCGTTTGCCCAAAAGCTGCCGCCGTATTTTGAACGATTTCGTAAAATCGCTTTTTCACTAATGCAGTATTATCATCTGAAAACGTTCTGACCGTTCCTTCAAAAGTCGCCGCCCCGGGCAAAACATTCCAGGTTTTACCAGCTCGAACCTTTGTCACACTGACAACGACGGCATCAAACGGGTTGCTTGAACGGCTGACAATTGTTTGCAGCTGGGAAATAATTGCGGCCTGAGCCACAATTGGGTCCTTTCCCTTTTCCGGGCGGGCACCATGGGAACCGGCACCGTGAATAGTGACTAAAAACCGGTAGCAGCCGGCCATCAACGGCCCTTTTTGAAGCGCAATTTGGCCAACGGGCAGGTTAGGGTTATTGTGAAAGCCAACAATTGCCTGGACACCATCCAACACGTGTTTGGCAAGTACCTGATCACCGCCGTGACCAGCTTCTTCAGCGGGCTGAAACAACAACCTGACCGTTCCTTTCAACGTTTCTTTTCGTGCGTTAAGGACGTACGCAGCACCCAGTAAACTTGAGAAGTGCAGATCATGGCCGCATGCATGCATCACGCCCGGGTTTTCCGATTTAAAAGACAGGTCCGTCTGCTCCTGAACCGGTAATGCGTCAATATCGGCACGTAGGGCAATGGTTGGTCCCGGTTGTTGGCCCTTGATTTCTGCCAATAACCCGGTGTCCAAATCGGTTGGGACGACTGGGATTCCCCAATTAGCCAAAATAGCAGCAATCTGTTTGGTCGTTTCAAATTCATGATTGGATAATTCCGGATGGCGGTGGAATTGATGTCTTAGGTTGATAATTTCCGGTAAAATGTCTGTCTTTGGATCACTTATCAAATGTTTCACCTCATTTAAATGCTGACGCAATTGCCTGGTCCAAATCATGGATCAGGTCGTCGCTGTCTTCCAAACCGATTGATAATCGGAGTAACTGATCAGTAATATGACTGGCTGCCCGACGCTCTTCCGGGACTTCACGATGGGTAATCTTAATTGGATTAACAATTAATGAACGACTGTCGCCGACGTTGGGCAGGTATAGGAACAGCCTAACCGCATCAATTACCCGCTTTGTTTGCTCGGCAGTCCCAGCCAGCTCAAACGACAGAACCGTCCCAATCCCCTTTGGAAAATACTTCTTGGCCAATGGATACTGGGGGGAATCCGGCAACCCGGTATAATAAACCGCTTTAACATGTGGATTGGTTTGCAGATAGCGGGCAATTTTTAAGCTGGTTGCAACCTCTTTATTTAACCGCTCTGAAATAGTTTCCAGCCCGATCAATTCCAAATAAGCGTCAAATGGTCCCAAAACAGCTCCCATTAATCGCAAATACTTCATCCGAATTCGTTTGATAAAGGCCTGTCTGCCATAAACAGCTGCGTAGCTGTAATTATCAGGATGAGTTTCACTTTTTAAAATAAATTCATTTTCTAAAAACTGTGGAAAACGACTACTGTTCCAGTCAAACCTGCCGCCATCAACGATAACGCCGGAAACCACATTTCCGTGTCCGTTAATTCCCTTGGTTGATGAATAAACAACCAGGTCTGCGCCGAATTGAATTGGTTTAAACAGATAAGACGTGGAAAACGTGTTGTCGACGATTAATGGAATACCGGCAGCATGGGCGATTCTTGCCAACGTCTCAATATCGGCAATCGCCGTTGTTGGGTTCGCTACACTTTCCACGTAGATCGCTTTGGTATCAACCTTAATCAAGCTCTTAACTTCATCAAAGTCATTAATGTCCGTAACCAGGTCAAAATGAATGCCATATTTTGGAAAAAGTGTCTCGAACTCATCCAAGCTGCACCATAAATATCATACGGCGCGATAATCCGGCCGCCGCCTTCCGCTACATTTAAAATAGTGTAGGTAATCGCCGCCATTCCGGAGCCAACGGCCACCGCCTCTGTGCCACCGTCCAAAGCAGCCAGTCGCTTCTCAAGTACACCAACAGTTGGATTACCAACCTGGAATACATATATGCGTCCGGAACCGTTCCCTGAGCAACTGCTTCGCCTCTTTCTGCCGAGCCCAACGAAAAAGCAACGTTTTGATAAATTGGAACTGTTGCCGAATCATGATGCTGGGCGGGATCATAGCCACCATGAATTCGCAATGTATCAAATTTTTCTTCAGTCAAATCCGATCACTCCCTGACTTTATTCGAAGGTGTTAATTTGGAAACCCCCAGCCGATCTGCGATTTCATTAATTTCATTCAATGTTTTTTCAGCCACCGCAATACCAGCGGTCCGATTCTTTTCATAATTTTGAATTTCCCTGTCGCCCGGGATTCTAATCGATTCTTCCGGTAAATGGGCCAGCCGGCGAATCCTTGCCAGCATCTGTGACAAAGATGATTCCAGTTTATCCAAATTACCAAACAATGCCGGATCAAGGGCCAAAAAGAAGTGACTGATATCATGGTTTTTATTACCAAGATCCGCCGAAAGCGAACCCTGAGCTAAAATTGACGTTAGACATTCAACAATGAGCGCGTTGCCAAACCCTTTATAATTTGAATTCGCTTCGTTAAGTCCCCCAAGCGGTAAAATGCCGCCGATCCGATGGCTTCGTGAAAGCTCATCCAAAATCGTCTGCGGATCATTCAATTGTTCACGGTCACCATTAATAGCCCATTGACCGGGGACCTGACGATTACGCTTTAACAATACTTCAATTTTACCGAGTGAAACGGTTGATGTCGCAGCATCAAATACAAATGCCCCGGTTTTCGTCGGAAATGCAAACGCAAGCGGATTGCTGCCCAGAAACGGTTGCCCGGCACGCGGCGGTACCAACAGCGGATTCGTGTTCGTAGATGCAATGCCGATCAACCTTTTTTAGCAGCCATTCGCACGTAGTAACCGGCAGCCCCAAAGTGATTGGAGTCCCGAACCACGCCTACTGCAATCCCATGACGCTGAGCTTTACTGATGATATGGTCCATTGTGAACACCGAGACAAGCTGACCCATTGTCTGATTGGCATCCACCAAAACACTGGTTTTTGTTTGATTAAGCACTGTCCATTTATTATAGGGAATAATATACTTTGCTCGAATTTTTCGATCATACATTGAAAGCCGCTGAACCCCGTGTGACGTGATTCCACGTAGATCGGCATCTACCAAAGTTGTCGCGATCAGCGCACTGTCTTTCCGGGAAAAACCATAACCATCGTAAATTTTTTCGACAAACCGTTTCGCTTTTGATACTGTTACTCTCACACCGGTCACCTCCATCAGTGTCTAACCATCATAGTAAGCTTTGTTAACAAGCTGTTTCACATTTGTATCTGACTTCAAAAAGCCTGCCTGTTTTAATTGATCCGCATAGTAAGCAACATCTGTCTTGCCCTTGGCTTTCTTCAGGCCAAAATGATAGCTGGCAACCAAGTTGGCGACGTTTTTTCGATTGACAAATTTGCTGGCTGAAACATATTTTTTCTTCAGCAGAATTGAGGCCGTTTGTTGAGGATGCATATTAATCCATTCAGCTGCCTCTTGATAAGACTTAATAATTGCCTTTGCTTTCTTAGGGCTCTGTTTGGTTAATTTATCAGCCAAATACAGGTAACAGCAGGAACCATCTTTTTTCATTCCCATTTTAGCCATCCCACTGTTCCCAGAATGGTTATTATTATCTACAATAACTCGGAAATGGTCTTCCTTAATGGCCTGATAAGCATATGGGTCAACATTGCCAATCGCATCCACCTGGCCCTTTTGAGCAGCCTTGGCAAGCAGATCATAATCATAAGTTTTCCACGTTACCCCATTTTTAGGATCAATGCCGGCATGTTGAAGCGCAATCGAGGCTACAAATTGCGGTGTCGATCCTTGGCCGGGTGTCGCAATCGTTTTACCTTTTAGATCTTTGACCGATTTAATTTTTGAATTTCTTGGAACCAGCACTTGGATACAACCTTGATGAATGCCGCCGGCCGCCTGGATCTGAGCCCCATTTTGAATTGCCGGTAAATACTGAAAGTCACCGTTAAGCGCATCGTACTTACCACTGACAAACCCGGCTTCAAGATCTGAAATATTGGTGGGTTTGGCCACTAAATTTGCCTTAAGCCCATTCTTTTTGAAAAAGCCCTTCTCATAGGCAATGTAATTGGGGGCCCACAAATTGACCCGTTTTTAGCTGGAATCGTAATACTTCCGTTTGGATAATCTTTTGTTACGTTGGCACTTTGCTGCTTACCGCACCCGGCAAGTCCACCAACAATCAGCAGCAACCCCAACGCACCGATAATAGTATGTTTTAACTTCAAATCTACCACTCCCCAGATAAATACAGTTAGTTTTCAGTTACGCCAAAATTGAGCTTATCCTGAATCGTCCGTCTAAACTTTAGAAAGTCATCACTGGTTCGATCCCGAGGAAATGTCAGTGGATTCGTGACAATTTCTTTAATCCGGCCCGGCCTTGGTGTCATCACAATAATCCGAGTTCCCAAATAAATTGCCTCATCGATATCATGAGTCACCAGAATCATCGTGGTTCTTGTCTGCTTCCAAACCCGTTGAATCACGTTCTGGACATCTGCTCTGGTAAAGGCATCCAACGCACCCATCGGCTCATCTAAAAGCAGCAATTCAGGTCTTAACACAATTGACCTGGCCAAAGCTGCCCGTTGAGCCATCCCACCGGAAACCTGGTGCGGATATGCCGACTCAAAACCTTTTAACCCCATTAAATCAATATAGTGGTCAACCAATTTTTTATCATAATGCCGCCCGTAGACCGCCTTTAAACCCGAGCTGATATTTTCCTTAATGGTTTCCCATGGAAAAAGACTACCGTGTTGAAATACATATCCTCTGGAAACATCGGGGTGGGTAATCGGTTTACCATCAACGGTTAATTGCCCTTCTTCCGGTTGATCCAATCCTGAAATCAGTCGCAACAGCGTTGTTTTACCGCAACCGGAAGGACCAATAATGGAAATAAATTCGCCAGAGTTAACGTTAAAATTAATATCTTCCAAAACGTTGATCCGTTGCCCGGCATTATCATGTAAAACCCGATTAACATTTTGAACTGTTAGTTGAACCATACCGCACCCTCCTTTAGTTTGAACGTTTGCGCCAGCGAAGCGCATATTCTTGTAATTTATTTAAAAAGCTGAAAATCACTGAAAATAACACGGCCATGATCACAATTGCAGCATACACTTGCGTGTAATTACCGACTCCTTTAGCCCAGTTGATGTACCAGCCCAAACCAACTTTGGCACCAATCATTTCAGAGATGACCAACATTGTAAACGAAAGGCCCATTGCTGTAAAAATACCAATAAAAATATTCGGCAGCGCTCCGGGAATAACAACTTTGCGCAAAATTTGAAACTCCGAGAACCCCAATGTTTTGGCTGATTCAAAATAATCCGTTGAAATACTCTGCACACCGCCAATCGTCATGAATGCGACCGGAAACCAAACCGCAAATGCAATCAAAAAGATTTCGGCTAAATAGCTGGTTGGAAAGATCACCATGGTTAACGGCATCCAGGCAGCCGCCGGAATAATACCAATTACCTTTAAAAATGGAAACGACCAGTAATTAAACTGACGGTATCGTCCCATAAAGAGTCCTAAGATAACACCGATCAATGTTCCAATGACAAAACTAATCAACCAAAGTCCTAATGACGACCATGTTGATGCAATTAATAGTTTCTGATCAGTTTTAATCTGGTCTAGGATTTGTGCAAAGCTGACGAAAAACGGCAGCTTAATAATCGCAAACTTTTCGGTTATCAAATCCTGAACAACCAGCAAAAGTCCCAAAATGGTATTTAACTGAGCAAAATGACCGCTGTAAACCCGAATTCTTCCATGAATCACCGAGCCAACCGCGTAAACAACAACCAGGTAAATAAAGTACGCAATCAGAAACCATTTATAGGCCCCGTTATTTACTAATTCCTGAGCCGGAACAAATTGATTTTCAGCATACGCAGCCATAAGTGCTACCAAGCTCAAAATATTCCAAGTGGTCCGCCATGGTTTCCAGTATTTAGTTTCTGCTTTATCCTGCTTAACAGCTTTAATACGTTGCTTTTTCGATAACGTCACTGTTTCCAACATTAGTTATCCTCCCGTTTAGTTATCCAACTTTGGATTCCAATAAGCCTGCTTCAGTAACTCGGCATTCTTAGTATCCTTCTTGAGGTATCCTGCTTGTTTCAATTGGCTGATATAGTAGCTCAAATCCGACTTACCTTTTGACAGGTTCAAATTGAAGTGCTCGTCTTTGATAATTTGTGATACGTTTGCGACATTAATAAATTTCGTTTTTGAAACATATCCCTTGGCCAGCTCAATCTTGGCTGTTTCTTCAGGGTGTTTGTTAATCCACGAAGCAGCTTCCTGATAGGATTTCACAATTGCCTTTGCTTTCTTACTGTTTGATTGAATCAATTTATTGGAAATATACAGGTAACAGCAGGAACCCTTTTTCTTCATGCCCATCTTGGCCATTTCTTTATTTCCAGAATAGTTATTGTTATCAATAATTGTCTTAAAACCATTTTGTTTTTGTGCTTGATAAGCATATGGGTCAACGGTTCCAATTGCGTCAACTTCACCTTTTTGAGCAGCTTTAGCCAACAAGTCCGTGCTGAAGACCTTCCATGAAACATCCTTTTTAGGATCAAGACCGGCATGCTGTAAGGCGATTGACGTCACATACTGAGGGGTAGATCCTTGAGCAGGAATCCCGATTGTCTTACCCTTTAAGTCTTTGACGTTTTTAATACTTGAATTCTTTGGAACCAGTAGCTTAATGCAGCCCTGGTGGATGCCACCGGCAGCTTTAATCTGGGCACCATTTTGAATTGCCGGCAGATATTGAAAATCACCGTTCTGCGCGTCATACTTGCCACTGGCAAAGCCGGCTTCCAAGTCACTAATATCACGTGGATTGGCAACTAAATTAGCTTTCAAGCCATTCTTCTTAAAGAACCCCTTTTCATAAGCGATGTAGTTGGGCGCGTTGCAGACCGACCCATCCTTGGCCGGAATCGTAATAGACCCATACTTATAATCCTTACTTACCTGCTGTTTGGCAGAATTACTCCCGCACCCCGCCAAAGTTAATGTAACTGCCAATACCCCAACAATACTTCCCAATACTTTCTTACAGTTCATGTTTAACAATCTCCCTAGTCAAAAATTCAAATAAAAAAACGCCCAGCTGCCATATCGGCAAAAGGACGTTTTTTACGTGTTACCACCTTTATTCGGATTACTTTTCACAAAATAATCCCTTAACGAGAAGAATACTTCTCGAACCGGATAACGGCGGCAGCCGACCATACCTGATTATTTAATATGGTTTGCGTAATCACGAACCATCTTCAACCATTTTCGGATACCGTTTTCCACCATCGCGGCTCTCTTTAATCTTCCAATCAGCTTACTCATTCGCTCAAAGCATAAAAATATGACACTCGTTTAATTACTTATTAACCGACTCAACCTCTGTGGGTTCGGTTTCTGATAGTTGGTCAAGACTCTGTGCCAAATCAGCAATCAAGTCTTTTGGATCCTCAATACCAACCGACAGCCGAACCAACTGATGCGTAATGCCAGCTGCCAACTGCTCTTCTGGCGAAAGTTCCGCGTGAGTCATCTTATAAGGCAGCTCAATCAGACTTTCGACCGCCCCAAGACTGACAGCTAGTTGAATTAACTTCAGATTTTCCACAAATTCGGTCGTCTTGAATCCCTTCTTCAGTTCAAACGAGACGATACCACCATAGCCGTTCGTTTCCGCAGTGGCAATTTCATAGTCCTTGGTGCCTTTAATTCCTGGATAGTAAATTTTGGCAACCTCGGGTCGATGCTGAAGAAAATCAACGATTTTGGCAGCATTACTTAAATGACGATCCAGACGAACAGCCAAGGTTTGAATGCCTCGACGAATCAAGTTGGAATCTTCCGGAGAAAGCACGGAGCCAACCCCATTTTGATTAAAGTACAGCCGATCAGCAATCGCCTTATCTTTAACAACCGCAACCCCGGCGACTACGTCCGAATGCCCGCCCAAATATTTGGTAGCTGAATGAACCACAATGTCAGCTCCCAAATCCAATGGTCGTTGTAAATACGGCGTTAAAAACGTGTTATCCACAATTGTTAATAATTTATGTGCCTTGGCAATTTTTGAAATTGCCTTAACACTGGTAACTTTTAACAGTGGATTTGTAAACGTCTCAAAGTAAATCGCCTTGGTGTTTGGCTGAATGGCATTTTCAACCGCTTTTAAATCCTGAGTATCAACTTCTGTAAATTCCAAATGCCAACGTTTGAAAAACTGATTAATCAGTCTGAACGTGCCACCGTAAATTGTATCGCCAATTACGATATGATCACCCGGCGAAAAGATTGATAAAACAGCATGAATAGCAGCCAAACCGGATGAAAACGCAAACCCGCGATTACCGTTTTCAAGTGCCGCCAGCTGATCTTCCAAATAATTTCTGGTCGGATTTCCCGAGCGTGAATAGTCCCAAGTAACTTTTGAATCAACTTTTGGAAAAATGTAAGTTGATGAATTATAAATTGGGACATTAACTGCACCCGTTTGATTATCGTGCTGAGACTTTCCATGAACCAACTTTGTATCAAATTCAGACATATGCATTTCCTCGCTTTCCATAAAAAAAGTCGTCCCCGCGCAGACTGATCTGCACAGGGACGACTTTTAATCGTGTTACCACCCGTTAGTTTATACCGGCGTTACCACCGATACCTCTAAGGCACAAACATGCCCGGAATTTTATCGTGTTTCCCACGTATCGCAAGCTTTCACTTTTGATAATTGCTCAGAGCTCATCTTCAGGAAACGTTCCTGCCCACCCTTTCACCACCGATGGTCGCTGTTTTACGCTACTGATTTCCCTACTCTTCTCTTCACCGCAAAAATATTAGAATTCAATTAAATTTCTTGCCATGAATATTACCGCGCTTGGAAACCTGTGTCAAGTTAATCTCGAAAAAAACTTTAAATCCAGTCAACTATTGTTCTCCGAGGAGCCGTTTTAATCTGGCAATCCGCTCATCCAACGGTGGATGTGTATCAAACATTTTAACCAGAAACGGCGTATGACCGTGTTGATTAACCGGTTCATTGATATATAGTGCTGCCCCTTTGGCCTCCGGATTACTCATCGGCGTTTCATCTTCCTTCAACGCTTCTAAAGCATTAATTAATCCTTGAGGGTCCCGAGTCAGGTTGACGCCCGAAACGTCAGCCAGTGATTCTCGTTGTCGAGAAACCGCAAATTGCATAATTTGGGCAATGGGAACCCCAATAATTTTAATAATCCAGCCACCCAGCCACACAATAAAGCCAAATGCCAAGATTGCCAGCCAAAAGTAATTGGAATCTTTTGAATCCCGGTCACGATCACCAAAAAAGCCCAACCAGTTACCGCCCCGCATCATACTGACACCGGCAATAATCATCACGGCACCGGCACCAGCGATAAAAGTAGTCAAGGCAACCGTAATCGACGACACCCGGATATCATAATTTTTAATATGCGAAATTTCGTGGGCCAAAACACCTTCAAGTTCCTCACGATTCATCATTTCTCGCAGGCCGCTGGTTACCGCGACAGCCGCGTGCTGCGGATCACGTCCGGTCGCAAACGCATTCGGTGCTGCTTCATCCATCATGTAAATATCGGGCATCGGAATATGGGCAGCCATCGATAAATCACTGACAATGTTAAACAATGTTGGGTCATCAGCCTCTTGAAGCTGATGGGCTTTGCTCGATTTCATCAAAATATTCGTCACACTCAAATATACAAAGAAAGTATAAATAGCAGCACCAGCCAAAAAGCCCAGTGTCGTGTACAGCGGAATCATCATATCCGGCTGATCATTTTGATAAGCAAACACCAGCCCCAATAAAAAACCAATGACCGCAATCAGAAAAACAAAACCGACCAATACCAGCCAGGTCCGCCTTCTATTTTGGGTTATCTGCTGATTAATTGTTTCCATGTCTCGTGAAACTCCCTTTATTTAGAATTTCATCTTTGGAACTTCTTTAGCGCCTTCCGGAGCTTCCAAATACTCACGAACCGGAAAGTTACCGAATTTGGCAATTAAATTGCTGGGAAAGGTTTGCAGCTTATTATTATACGCCATCACATTACTGTTATAGTTTTGCCGAGAAAAAGCGACTTTATTCTCGGTATTCGTCAATTCTTCCTGTAACGATAGAAAGTTTTGGTTAGCTTTTAAGTCCGGATAGTTTTCAGAAACGGCAAATAGATGGCTCAAAGCGCCACTTAATTGATTATCCGCTTTCACCTTATCCGCCAAACTTGCATTGGGATCAGAAATTGCCGCCCGCATTTGAGTAACCGTTGCTAACGTTTCTCTTTCGTGTTTGGCATATCCCTTAACCGTTTCAAGCAGGTTGGGCAATAAGTCCGCCCGTCGTTGTAATTGAACATCAATTTGGCTGGCTGCTTCGTCCACCAAGTTTCGCTGGGAAACAATGCCGTTATATAAAACAACGGCCAATATGATAACAACCAAAATAATGCCCAGTATGATCCATATCATTAGAATTCCTCCTCGTATTCTTTTGGTATTAAACATACCATACCCGACTAAGAATGCAACTTTCCGTAAATAATCTTTCCAATTGACATTTTGGTGATTACTTGGGACAATATGCTGAAGTTGTTTTCTAATCTAATTTTAAGAATTAATCATTTTACCTCAACTATCACATACTTTCCCACAATAAATATTGGAGTCGATGCCTCGTGAAAGAAACCGATAAAATTAAGCTTGTTTGCGACTTGATTAATATTCGAACAGTTAATAGTAACGAAAAAGAAGCGGCCGATTACCTGGTAAAGCTGTTTCAAAAACACGGAATTCAAGCAACGGCTATTGCTCAATTCCCTGGTCGCAGCAATGTGATTGCCGAAATTGGCGATGGTCAACATCCCAAACTTGGGCTTAGCGGTCATTTAGATACAGTCCACGAAGGTGAAGCAGCAAATTGGAAAACCCCACCGTTTTCCGCTACAGTCAGCAACAACCGCATTTACGGCCGCGGCGCGTCAGACATGAAAGCCGGCTTAGCCCAGTTCGTCATTACAATGATCGAGCTTCACGAGCAGCACCTGCCAAAACATGGCACCCTGCGACTGCTGGCTACTATCTCCGAAGAATTAACCGAGCAGGGGGCGGCCTTTTTATCTGATAAAGGCTATGGTGATGACTTAGACGGAATGCTTTTTTCGGAGCCGACTGGTGTGCCGCTCGACCAATTGGATACTTATTTTGCCAGTGGTGCCGCCACCATTTCACCTGAGAAGCTAACCGCTCTTTATGATGCGTTAAACACTTCAAAAGCGCCCGAACAACACTTTATCATTAATTCCCACAAAGGCTGGATGAGCTATACTGTCACGTCACACGGCAAGGCCGCTCATAGTGCCATGCCTAAATTGGGAATCAACGCAATCGATCACTTGGTTCAATATTATGTTGCGGAAAAAGCCCTTTACCAATCCTTAAAGGAGCAAAATCCAACCTTGGGCAAAACCGTTTACGCGCCCGATGTTTTTGTTGGTGGTAAACAGGTTAACAGCATTCCGGACTTGGCGTATGAAAAAGTAAAAGTCCGAACAATTCCAGAGCTGCCCAATCAAAAACTGGTTCGTAAACTTCGAGAACTGGTTTACGAACTTAACAAGCGTCCCGGATTTGATTTGAAGCTAGTAGTGGATCAAAGTGAAAAACCTGTTGCAAACGAGAGTACAAACCGGTTAGCGACTCTATTACAAGACAGTGCCGCCAATTATCTAAAAGAAGCATTGCCGCTGCCAACCATTGGATCATCTATGGGAACCGACGCCTCCGAGTTTCGCCGCCATAACCCATCGGGCGAGTTTTTAATTGTCGGACCCGGCAATACAACCGCTCACCAAGCCAATGAATATGTTGAAATCTCAGCCTTTCTGAACATGCAACAGCTATTTGAGCACATCGCCATTTCCTATTTAAATTAACGTGCTAAAAAAACAGTGGTGACTGGTACACATGCCAGCTGCCACTGTCTTTTTCAAATCTGATAATTATCCGTTGAACCGAATCGGGTTAAACAAGTCCTTGGGCCATCATTGCTTCTGCCACTTTTTCAAAGCCCGCAATATTAGCACCTGCTTGATAATCCTGCTTTAAATCGTATTTCTTATCCGCTGCCTCGGACATTTCAAAGATACTGTCCATAATATCGTGAAGCCGGTTATCAACCGTTTCAAAGCTCCAAGAAAGTCGTTCACTGTTTTGACTCATTTCCAAAGCCGAAACAGCAACGCCACCAGCATTGGCTGCTTTTGCCGGACCATAATAAATATGGTTGTCACGGTATGTAGCAATTGCATCGGGAACACTCGGCATATTAGCACCTTCACAGACGTACTTAACACCATCTTTGGCAATTAATTCCGCCTGATCCTTACTGATTTCATTTTGGGTCGCGCACGGTAATGCAATATCATAATTTGTATCAAAATCCCAAACAGAGCCTTCATGATATTCCGCCGTCTCAACCGTTGGGCGTATTCTTTGATTCGGCCTCTTTCAACTTCTTTGATCTGCTTAACAACTTGATAGTCAATACCGTTTGGATCATAAACGTAGCCATCAAAATCCGAACAGGTAATGACGGTCGCGCCATATTCCGTTGCCTTTTGAATGGCATAAGTTGCAACGTTACCGGCACCAGAAATCTTAATTTTCTTATTGGTCAATGTGTCGCCCAAAGCTTTTAGCATGGCATGTGTGTAATAGAGAAGCCCGAATCCGGTTGCTTCAGTCCGGGCAAGACTGCCGCCAAAAGTTAATCCCTTACCGGTCAGGACGCCGTTTTGATAACCATTCAACCGCTTATAAGCACCAAACAGAAAACCGATTTCACGGCCACCAACACCAATATCGCCAGCCGGAACATCCAGGTCCGGACCAATATGTCGCTGCAATTCCGTCATAAAGCTTTGACAGAAACGCATTACTTCTGAGTCCGACTTACCTTTGGGATCAAAGTCACTGCCACCTTTGGCGCCACCAATGGGTAAACCGGTCAGACTATTTTTCAAAATTTGTTCAAACCCCAAAAATTTTACAACATCCAAGTTAACACTGGGATGTAATCTTAGACCGCCCTTATAAGGACCGATTGCAGAGTTGAACTGAACCCGAAAGCCACGGTTAACATGAAACTGACCGTCATCCGACTGCCATGGAACCCGGAATTGAATTGCACGCTCCGGCTCAACCAGCCTTGCCAATAAATTAGCTTTAACGTATTCCGGATGGGCATCCAAAACCGGTTCCAAGGTATCTAAAACTGTAAATACAGCTTCTTGGAATTCTGTTTGATTTGGATCACGACGTTGAATAGTATCTTTTACCGATTCAATATAAGACTTCGCATTACTCAAGAGAACAACCTACTTTCTGTCGACATATTTTGGATGTAATTTCAAAGGGGGTGAATGATACTTGTTTCGAATTACATCACTATGATATATTCTAACAGAATTTTAATTAAAAATCGTCACATTTTATGAAATTATTATAAAAAATATTATTACATTTGTGTATATCCCTGATCAAGACTGATTTCCTGCTTGCTTTTTTAATGAGAATTATTCCGAACTTACTTGAAAATATCAATATTTATAAACTCAGTGCTCTTTTTTCTGGGCAAGAATAATTACGACTTTTTTAAAAATAAAACTTACGAGAATTTTTTATTTATGCTAATATGATCAAATGCCTGAAAAGGTAACCAAATCAATTATAGAGAATTAGAATTAGGAGCGTCATTTAATTATGGAAAAATCTTTAGAAAATCAACGGACTTTACCGCAAGAACATCAGCGTCAAGCGGCCAAGCCCGTTACCCATCCCTTTATTGCCATGCTCGGCATGTTAATCGGTGGCTTTGTTGGCATGCTAAGTGAAACTTCACTAAACATTGCCCTACCGAGCTTAATGTCAGCTTTGCACGTCAATATCGGCACCATTCAGTGGCTGGTAACCGGCTATATGCTTGTCATCGGAATTGTTCTGCCATTATCAAGTCTGCTATCACGATTATTCTCAACTCGTCAAATTATTATTTTTGCTATTACAGCCTTTATTGTCGGCGCCGCTATTTCTGCCCTGGCAAGTAGTTTTCCGGTATTGTTAATCGGCCGGATGATCCAAGGAATCGGTACCGGCTTGATTTTACCTCTAATGTTCACGGTCGCCACCCTAATCTTTCCACCGTATAAGCTGGGGGCCGCAATGGGCCTGATTGGATTGGTCATCATGTTCGCCCCGGCCATTGGGCCAACTTTATCCGGCTTAATCCTGGGGGTCTTATCCTGGCAATGGATCTTTTGGATGTTTGTGCCATTTCTGCTGATTGCGTTGCTGCTCGCAATAAAATACCTGCCAAATGTCGGCAATATCACCAAACCTAAAATCGATAGTTTCTCAATTCTTCTTTCAACTCTCGGGTTTGGCGGTTTAGTTACCGGCGTTAGCCTGGCCAGCGATCAAGGCTGGGGATCGCCTTTTGTCATCATTACACTGATTGTTGCGTTGCTGCTGCTTGCTTGGTATATCAAGCGCCAGCTCAGCGTGTCCGAGCCAATTTTGAATTTTCATATTTTTGCTAATCGCCAATATCGTACTGGTGCCATTTTAGTGATGATGGATTTTGGGATTATTTTATCATCCATGTACCTTTTGCCGATGTTTTGGCAAAATGGATTGGCAATCCCCGTCGCTTTAACCGGTATTGTGATGCTGCCGGGCGGCATCGTTAACGCGGCTGTTTCTGCTATTGCCGGCCGCTATTCCGACCTCATCAGTAAACGGCTGTTAAGTACGACCGGATTTGCTATAACCATTATTGGTATCATCCTGTTTCTGTTCGCAAAATCGACATCGCCCGTCTGGTACGTGATTTTGGCTCATATCATTATGATGATTGGCGTCCCGCTTTCTATGTCACCAGCACAAACATTCGGCTTAAGCGCCCTTGACCAGCAAACTTCCAGCGACGGTAGTACCATCATGAATACTTTCCAGCAGATTATCGGCGCGATCGCCACGGCAATTGCAACGGCACTACTCGGTTTTGGCCAACAGCTTTCGGCACCAACCAGGCAGGTCGCATTCACAAACGGTGTTCATTTGGCTTTATTTTTACGTTAATAATCGCCATTGCCGCGTTACTTTTGTCGTTTACCATGAAAGAAAAGAAACCGCTGCATTAATCTAAAAAGCCGATTCTTCCTCAACCGAAGAATCAGCTTTTTTACTTACGCTTATTGAATGTGCGGCTTCTTTACGGGGCCCTGGTCTTTCACATAATCCGCCTCTTCAGCCTGCCATTTTGCTTTATCCCGATTAGAAATCGGCCTGATAACATGGCAGGGATTTCCCGCTGCAACGACGTTTTCCGGAATATCCTTTGTAACAACGGCGCCAGAACCGATAACAACGTTACTGCCAATTGTAATACCGGGATTTACGGTAACGTTTCCGCCGAGCCAAACATCATTACCAATCGTAATCGGTTTGGCAAATCCCAGCCACTCATCACGAACACCGGCATCAATTGGGTGACCGGCCGCAAATAAGTTTACCCGCGGGCCGATCAAAACCCGATCACCAATTGTTATTTTCCCCGAATCCAGAAAAATACAGTTGGTATTACAATAAACATCGTCGCCAAACGTAATATTATCGCCAAAATCGCAGAAAAACGGCGGCTCAACGTAGCAATTATGACCCATTTTTCCGATTAACGCCGTCAATTTTGCTTGTGGATCAACGCCCGGACAAGGAAAATTAATTTGTTGAAGCAATTCGGCCTTCCGTTTATATTTTTCAGCAAAGCCCGGATCATAGATGTTATATAGTTTCCCTGAGGCCAACCGTTCCTGTTCTGATGCCATCTGACACGCCACCTTTCTCAATCACGATAAAACACCGTTAAAGTTATTGCAAGTGAGCCTAACTTTAACGGTGTCTTTTTTTCGAATCTAAAAAACCCGGCTTGGATGACTTAATCTCTTATTTATCACTGACAATGCTTTTATCAGCAACCAGTTGCTTAACAGCATCCATGGCAGCCTTCAAAGCTTCATCGCTGGCAGCGTAACTGATTCGAATCGAAGCATCGTCGCCAAACGAAGCCCCCGGGAATAACCCGATGTGATAGTCTTTAGCCAGCGTCCGAACGCAGGTCCAGCTGTCCATATGCAGACTCTTTGGAATCTTGGCATAAACATAGAAGGCGCCGCCGGGATGAACAACGTCAAAGCCGGCTTCACTTAAGTTTTTAACAACAAAATCCCGCCGTTTTTCATACTGCTTACGCATAACTTCCGCGTCATTTTGACCATGCTTCATAGCCTCGATTGCCGCATACTGAACAATCGAGGTTGGCGTCGTAACGGTAAATTGATGAACTTTGGCAATTTCATCAATGAAGCCCTTGGGCCCGAAAACATACCCCAATCGCCAGCCGGTCATCGCATGAGACTTGGACAGCCCGTTGACAATCACCGTCTGATCAGGCAGCCAGGTAGACAACGTATAATGCTTTTGGCCGTAAGTTAATTCACCATAAATTTCATCACTGATAACCCAAATTTGATTTTCTTTCAAAACCGGTACCAACGCCTTTAACTGATCTTCTGTGTACGCCACACCGGTTGGATTATTCGGATCAGTAATAATCAACCCCCGAATATTCAAACCAGGGTTGGCATCAATTGCCTGTTGAACCGCCTCCGGTGTCAAAATGTAGTCAGTCTTGCTGGTATCAATCCGAACCTGCTTTAATCCATGCATGGCAATTGAAGCGTCATATAACGGGTAAGCCGGTGACGGTAGAATAATAGCATCACCGGGCTTAAACAGAGTAGCTACCGCATCAGCTACTGCTTCAGTCGCACCGACAGTCACAACAATTTGGTCTGCCGTGTAGTGATAACCAAACTTCTCCTGATAATATTTCGCCGCGGCTTCTCGGAGTTCCGCATAGCCCCAAAAGTATGGGTAGTGCGAATAATTATCATCGATCGCATTGATAGCGGCCTGCTTAATGTGAGCAGGAACATCAAAGTTTGGCTCACCCAACGTCAACTTGACAATTTGCGGGTCAGCACTAATTTCATGGTCAAACTCTCGCATTGAAGAGGGCTTGACGTTTAACACGTTTGGATTAATATCGTTTAATTCCATGATGGTACACCTCCGAGAAGTTTAAAAGCATGTGTGTTTATCAAATACGGACACACGTTGCAAATCAACATTCACTCAAGCAAATGTTATTGTTAATAGTATAACAAATTTATGAGAAGTCAATTAATAATATTTGGCAGCCTGAATAAATATTGTTTAATTTTAACAAAATCATGATTAAATCAACCACAACGGCACTCTATAATTAATATATTATTAGAAAATTTTAACTTTTTACTTGCATTTTATTTAATTATGGCATGACTTATAACAAAGTATAGTTGTAAAATTTCAGTTTTTAAATAAACGTTATCGTTAAATTTTGACACTGGTTTGTCAATTTGACGAAAAATAGCCATCAAGCTGTCACTAACCTGTTTCCTCTCGGCTTGAGGCTTTAAAGTTTCAGGGAATTCATTTTAAAAAAAGGAGAATCTTATGAAAGAAACAACTACCGGCCGAACAAATGCTGATGGCACCAAACGGCAATTATCCAACCGACACGTTCAAATGATCGCACTGGGCGGCACTATTGGAACCGGTCTGTTCCTCGGAGCTGGTACATCTATTACCAAAACCGGTCCGTCCATCATTTTTATTTATGCCGTTATCGGCTTCTTTTTCTTCTTAATGATGCGGGCAATTGGTGAAATGCTCTACAAAACCCCCTCAGAACATACTTTTATCGCTTTTATCAGCCGTTATCTGGGACCAAAAATGGGCTATTTTGCCGGTTGGTCATATTGGCTGGAACTTATTTTTATTGGAATGGCGGAATTAACCGCGATTTCAACCTATGTTCGCTTTTGGTTTCCAAATATTGATGCCTGGATCATTCAAATTGCCATCTTGGCTATCTTGGCATCTGTTAATCTAATCGCCGTTAAATTGTTCGGTGAAGCCGAGTTCTGGTTTGCGATGATAAAAATTGTCGCGATTATTGCCATGATCGTTACCGGTATCATAATGGCAACCACGAGTTTTAAAACACCGGTTGGTCATGCCGGCTTCAGTAATATTTTTGATGGTTTCAAGTTCTTCCCAAATGGCTTAACAAATTTTATCGGCGCCCTACCGATGGTCTTTTTTGCCTTTCAAGGAATGGAATTTGTCGGAATTACCACTGCTGAAACTAAGAACCCACATAAAGTTCTCCCCAAAGCAATCAACGAAACCATTTATCGAATCCTACTATTCTATATTGGTGCAATTATCGTTATCATGGCAATCTACCCCTGGCGAAGTCTAAATGCCGATCAAAGCCCCTTCGTCCAAGTATTTGCACTGGCTGGTCTAAAAGCGGCCGCCGGCGTGATTAACTTCGTGGTTCTAACGTCTGCTTCATCTTCATTGAATAGTTTTCTCTATTCAGCCGGTCGACACTTCTACCAACTGGCGTCAGAATCCAACGGTACGATAATGCCGAAATTCAAATCCGTTTCAAAAACCGGCGTTCCGGCAAGGGCCATTGCCTTCTCAGCCTTTTAATCATGCTGGCACCACTAATCAGTAGTATTCCAGGAATCGACAACGCTTTTACACTGATTTGTTCTACAACCAGTGACTTGGCATTGGTAGTTTATCTGTTAACTATCGTTGCCCATTATAAATACCGGCAATCCGCCGACTTTGATCCCGACGGCTTCGTTCTAAAGGGCTACAAATGGATTGATCCGGCATTAATCGGCTTTTTCGTTGTTATTTATTTCAGTCTGTTCTTTAACGGCGATGGTACCATTCCGGCAATCGGCGGGCTGATCTGGTGCATCGGTTTTGGCCTTTGGTCAGCAAGGGAAAAATCGACGATTACCATCCCTGCTTCTGATAATGAAAACAATCAACTTTAGCTAACCAATTTTTAAAACCAACCGGTTCTCAACGGATACTCGCTATCCGCTGGGAACCGGTTTTTAGTTTACAAACCAGTTTGCGTTTTTTAAAACGCAATCAAAAATCCAAAATTACATACTAACTATTTAAAGCTTATGCTCCCTTGGCGTTACTGTCATGTAAAGTCGGTGTCAACAAATCCAGACTCCTCAAATACACCAAAGTCTGCTAGATTAAAACCGACATTACCATGCTATTCCAAATAGTGCATCTGGTGTTGCATTAACCAACTATCATTAATAAAAAAAGGAACGGTAAAATACCATGATCGAAGTAAATCAATTATCACTAGTCACAAGGGTTCCTATCCTTAATGACTTCAGCTACCAATTTAAGACGGGCAATATCTGTTTAATCTCTGCCGTCAACGGTTCGGGAAAAACAACATTTTTCCGGGCACTTACAAATCTTATTAAACATAAACATGGCACCATTCGTTTTGATGGCCAACCATTTAAAAAAGAAAAACAGGCAGTTTTCTTCTACGAAACTCCGGATTGGCTGGACGGTAACTTGTCCGGGTTGGACTATCTTAAATTTGTTCAAAGGCAGTGGCGATCACCTCGTAACCTAAATGAAGAGATCAATTTTTGGAAAATGGCCGATTACATTAGACTACCCATTAAAAAATACTCGCTCGGCATGAAACAGCATCTGGTCATTGCGATGTACTTTTGCAGTAACGCCACTTACCTAATCATGGACGAAATTAGCAACGGGTTGGATGAAGAAAGCCGAAAACGACTATATGATCGCATTAAAGATGCCGCTGTCAATGAACAAAAATGCGTTATTATATCGTCCCACTACAAGTCAGATGTCGCGGTTATTGCAACCCGTATTCTTCATTTGGAAAACCAAAAAATAATAGCGGAGTCTTAAACGACTGTTTAGACAATGCTTTAAAGGAGGCGATTATTTTGAATTATCCAACTTTCCTATTGAAAAAAGGATTAAAGTCAATATTAGTCTTATTATCCGTTGCTTTAACAATCATCGTTGTTCTAACATGCCTGTTTTTTAATTTGCATAATCAACACAAACAAACTTTTGAAAGTCATGCGCAGGCACAAATATCTTATGATATTAACCAAAAGAGCCACTACACAGCTGGAGATATTAAAAGAAATGCCCACCATGAAATCTCAACAATTAATGACGATATGCAAATGAACAAAGGAATCAAAGAATTGTTACACCAACGGAACTGGCGAAAAGCTTACAAAAAACAAATTGCTTATAATAATTGGGTGCTTAGTATGTCGCCAAACAATGGCGCTGAAGTTACCAAATATTTTAGGGAATCACTTATTAGTCAGATTTTTCTCTGTAAAGCATTGATCAAGCTCAACATCGCTGATCAATCAACAGATTCCCCTACTACAGGAACCAGTTTCTTTTTGTATATTGATGATCTGGTTTCGTCAGTATTAATTATCCTGCTAGTCATCTTTATTTGCTCACAACTCTACACCAAGCGGTTTGTCCACTTTTTGGATAAAGACACTTTACTACCGATCAGCCTGGGTAAACGTACCTTGGCAAATCTTTTTAGCGGTTACACGCTAGCTGTCACGCTGGCGCTATTAGTAATCGGCTTTAGCTTTTTAAGTGCGACCAGTATTTCTGGTGTTGGCAACTGGCATTATCCATTTCCTTACTACACACCCCAGTTTCCCTTCAACATCTATCAACCTCAAAGTGAATTCGTAATTCCAACAATTATTTTACGAATATTAAGTTCGTGCTTTGCTGTAACCTGTGTTTATTTCTTTGCAATTTTGACAAAGAAGGCGCTCATAACGCTTCTACTGAATCTGCTAATCCTAATCGGCACCAATCAATTAACCGATTCTATTAAATTGCTTTCAAAAATTGGTCAATATTTACCTACCAGTTACTTTAACGGCGTCAGTGTTTCTTCCGGTAGACTGGCCTTTCTTGCCAAGAACCCGCAAATAAATATGATCCATGGTATTGCAGCCTTAATTAGTTGGACGATCCTGCTTGGCTTGGCCGCTTTTGGCATTCAATATGTCCGTCAGCGTCAACGAACCTAACCATAAGTTCCAATAAACAGACTAAGGAAAGAAGCGCTATTATGATTTACTTTCTATCCAAAAAAGTTTACAAAGCAAAACTGTCTTGGATCGCTATTTGTATTTCTCTGTTAATTGTCTTTATCTGTTTGGGTTTTAATATTAAAAACCAACATTCTGACACACTTAAGGGCATGGCGGAGAGCCAAATTTCAACGGATATGAAACAAGCTAGAACATTTCGAAAACGCAATCACAAAGTGGTCCCCGAGATAAAGCATGACCTTACTGTAAATAGGAAAATTTTAAAAGCTATTCACAATAAGCAGTGGCGAAAAGCATATCAAACCCAGATCACCATTAATAATCAAATTATGAAAAGCGAAAAGAAGATGGGTGGCAATGATCCTGAAATGGCCAATGCCTTTAATTCAGAGACCAATCTTTACAAAGCTTTATCTCGCTTAAATATCCCCCAGCAATCTGAAGAATCTCCCGCAACAGGTATTTCATTTCTGCTCTACGTTGAGCAATGGATTGCACCCGTTTTGATTGTTCTCATTTGTTCACAAATATATACAAGAAGATTTATCGGGCAACTTGATAAGGATTCTCTACTTCCTGTAACATCAGCTGCAAATGTCAGTTGCAACATTATGACCGGTTGGTTCATTTCGTTAGCCTTACTCTTGATAATATTGGGGCTGGGTTTTCTCACAGCTTCGATAATTTCTGGAATTGGAGACACTCGATACCCAGTTGCGCTATTTTCAAAAAAACTCTCTTACAAAATTTACATCCCTCAAAGCCAAATTATTTTACCAACAATTGTTCTTCGAATTTTAAGTTCCTTTTTCGTCGCAACATCTGTCTTCTTTTTCGCGATTTTAACCAAAAAAACCTTAACAACGTTATTTCTCAATATGCTATTGCTGATTGGTACAAATCTTTTAACGCCATTCGTGGAACCAATCTCAAAAATTGCCCAGTATCTGCCAACCAGTTATTTCAATGGCGTAAGCGTCCTATCAAACAGGCTGGCACACGACGCCGCAAACTACCAAATCAATTACGTCAATGGTATCAAAGCCTTAATTATTGGGACGGTTTTATTTGGTGCAGCCAGCTATGTTCTTCAATATCTGCGTCAATCCCGAGCCGCTTAAACAATCAGCCATTCCCAAATCATTCATGAACGCCGCCTGCCGGATTAAGAATCACGACAGACGGCGTTTATTTTAGGAAAAAATAAAAATAATTGACGACAAAGCCGTATATATATTATGTACCAGTCAAAACAACACAATGAGGAGATGCTTTTTTGGATAAACTACCGACGCAACTCAAAAAAGCCCGTTTAAAAAAGGGCCTTTCCCAGCAGGAAGCTGCCGATAAGCTGCAAGTTACCCGCCAGTCAATTTCCAGTTGGGAGAATGGGCATTCACGACCCGATCTCTATAACTTAAAACTTTTAAGTCATACTTATGAGGTACCTCTGGATAAATTGGTAAAAGACAACCACTACCTGGACCTCCAAATCGAATCAGATCGCGAAGAATTTTTGCGAATATTTGACCTACTTCAACAACGGGAATTGGAACGAGTCCAAAAAATCGAAACCTATTTGCTGATTCTGATAGTGGTAATCGGTTTAATCCCTATTTTGGGACTTATAACGTCTACTTACGCTGTCTGCCAGCAATCCTATAAATTAACCCACCACAAGTACCACTGGCTGCCAGCCGCTGTTTTAACCGGCTCCCTTTTGATTAATGGTTTACTCGCCTATTCAGCAGTTGTCCATCATTGGCTCAATCTTACCTGGTACTGAGTTAGTAAAATGGATTCCAAGAACCTTTGGGGCCAAATTTCTTATACGCGTAGGGCATATATTGATCCGGCCAACCAATAATCGATCGAATCAGTTTGGGAATGTCCGATCGAGCGATTAGCCTGGCCCGCTTAACATATGATCCTTTATGCAAAACGAGCGCGTAATTCATCCCTTTCTTAGGAATTTGGCCTACTTGAAATTTTAACCACTCACCACTACCAAAAGGATCCGAAACTACGAAAGCTTCAACCGACTGTGGTTGCTTTAATAGCTTCAATTCAAAAAGGGAACAATCCGTTTCATTCCTTAAACAGACGATTCCCCTAAATACAACTTTTTATTTAAATGTTTCATGTGAAACGATTTTTCAAAAACAACTCACCGTTACACTTTACTCATCCTTTTGATCATAAGTAACAACTTCCAATTTGCTGTTTCGGAAAGTCGCCATATACACATCCCTGATATTTTTTATCCCGTGCTGTTTCAATTCTTCATCCAGCCAAGTCTGATCCTTGCTCATGATATCGAGGACATCCGGATCAACTTGACCGTCAACAATGACCGGGTAGCGAATACTGCCGGCGCCGAATTTTAAAACCGTTACCGACCCGTTTTGTTCAACAATTGCCCGCTTGACTTCCGAAATATCGTAAACCCCGGCCGTTCTTAATTTGAAGTCGACTTCTTTGGCAGACAGGTTTGCCCGCAAACAATTTTCAACCAATAGTTTCCCGTTGCGAACAATTGTAATTGGGTCGCCCTCAATAAACTTACCAAACCAGTGAATGTGGGTTTTCAAATAACGAGTAACCATAATTAACAACGACCAGAGCAGTAAAATAACAACAAACTGCGCCATCGTGATCGCTGGATTGTAAATCACACCACCGACAATACCACCTAATACATAGTTTTGCAGTTGATCAATCGCTGAAGTTGGTGCTAAATTCCCCTTACCGGTTAAATTAATCAACAATGTAATAAAAACAAAACCCACGATTAATTTCAACATTACATCAGAGTATGTAAACATTATTTTTCCCCCTCAACTTTTACATTACTTGAATCGTAAAGATCGACTCGTTCCAAAACAAATTGTGAACCATCCGTGTTATAGTCCACTCTAAAAAAACCTTTAGAAGACTTTATCAGCACATTATCGTTGGGCGTAGTTGCATTAACACTGATTGATTCCTTGGAAACGTCCAACTGCTTGGCTGCCTCCCGGACAACCGTTGTCATTTGGCCGGATTGTTTAATCGAATTCTGAATATTACTGAAATCATTATACTGCATCCCCAAAATCAGCAATAACAACGTCCCAAAAATAATACTCAAATCCTTATACTTCATATCAAAGCGATGCCGCAGATAATGTATTGAAAATAAAATGAAGCCCAAAACCACCACGCAAATAATAATAATTCGCGCGTACTGCCATGTATTTTGCGATGCGTGTAAATAGTTATAAGTATAAAAAGTCATCTTGGAATTCCCCCTAAACCACATTGTTTAATTAACAAAAGTTGCGATCTTTCTGCCCATAAACTGAGGGGACTCGGTTGCCCCCTGCTTAAGCCAACTGATCGACAAATTAATAACCGCTCCGGAAAAGTAGTCTCCCCAATAAGGATCAGTTGTCCGCTCAGACAAGGGAATCAACTTATTTCTAAGTAAATAAACTAAAACTGTGTGAAATGTCTTGATTAAAATCTGTTCTTTTCCGGTTGAAATTAAAACCAGCTGATCATCACGATCTACCAAAACCAGTTGAAAATAGTGGGTCATTAGTGTCTCTAATGTAAAGCCGGCAGCATCTGGTAATTGGCGGAGGTAAGTAATGATCCGCAGCATCTCGTACTTGTTGACAATATCTTCAAACGTTGAGAAATTTTTGTAATAGTACGCTCTTGAGACGCCTGCCCGTTTTGCCAACATTGTCACTGAAATTTCCTCGAATGAACGCTCTTTTAATAAACCCATCAAAGCCTTAAAAATATCAGTCAACTTTTGGTCCTTTAGTTCTTTTGGTGACATTGTTTACAAATTCCCTCCCTTTGTCAACAGAATATTCTTAATTAAGATACCGCATGATAATCTACAAAGCAAGCGAATCAAAACCGCGGGAAATAATTGATCATCGCTTAATTTAAAAATCATTAAGGGAGTTTTATCATGCATATCAAACAAAAACTAATTATCTTTTCCATGATGATCGGCATCTTTCTCTGTATGCTGGACACGACTGTCATGAACATTGCCTTGCCGGCTATTCAAAGTGGCTTAAATGTCAGTTTGGGTAATTTATCCTGGGCGCTTAATATCTACACGATTACCTTTGCCGTATTTACCATTCCATTCGGTAGAATCGCTGATATTATCGGCCGAAATAAACTGTATCTGGTCGGCCTAATTCTCTTTGCACTTGGGTCGTTTCTATCCGGATCCGCCGGCAATATCTCCCTACTCATTATTGGCCGGGGTATCCAAAGTTTAGGCGCAGCCATTATCTTTCCGGCAAGCATGACCATCGGCATTTCCATGACAAACGTTCAACATCGAACCGGTGTTTTAGCCGCCTTAGGGGTCACTCAAGGATTTGCTTCCGCATTTGGGCCTACCATTGGTGGAATTGTTACCCAGTACCTTGGATGGCGATATGTATTCTTTATTAACCTGCCTTTAATCCTAATTGTATTAACATTGTGCTTCTTCCTATTACCACTAAAAAACGAATCCCGTTTTCAAGCCAAAATTGATCTTTGGGGCATGCTGTTCTCAATGCTCTTACTGTTCAGTCTGACCCTGGCGCTTGTTAAGGGAAACGAATGGGGGTGGTCAAGTCACGTTATTGTCGGGCTGTTAAGCACTACGACTATCTCACTAATTGGATTTATTGTTGTTGAAAAACACAGCTCAGATCCAATGGTCCCACTAACGCTGTTTAAAAATCGCCAATTCACCGGCGCTTCGTTGGTTACCATACTGACAGAAATCTTTTTAGTCGCGATCTTGGTCATCATGCCGACTTTTTTCACCAACGTTCTTAACAAAACCGAACTAGTAGCCGCATTTATGATTACGCCAGCCTCTTTAATGATCTTCATTTTCTCACCAATTGGTGGGCTGTTAAACGATAAAATCGGGCCAAGGTTGTTAATTACAATTGGCTTTCTCCAAATAATTACGGGTTACGTTGTTTTAGCCGTTATCAATCCGGCACACTATGGTCAAACTATTATCAGCCTTCTTTTAATCGGCGGTGGTTTTGGGATTATCGCTGGCCCCCTGGTTGTTCTGGGGGCTTCAAGATTTACCGGTAAGTTGCTTTCCGCCTCGCAAAGTGTTCTTGGCGTCTTTCGCCAAATTGGTGTTTTATTAGCAGTCGCCATCTTTGTTTCTGCACTAACTACCAACTTGACCACTGCCCGGCATCAATCAATTATCCAGGCAAATACCAGAATTGAAGTCACCAAGCTATCAACCAGAGCCAAGACGGATATCGCCACTAACGTCAAAAAAGCTATTTCAGGTAATGGCAAAACGGCTCATACCAGTAAAACCGGCATTGACGCTGCTAAAACCAAGCAGCTTATTCAAACCAGTTATCAAAAAACACTTGCGAAAATTCCGGCTACAACAAAGTTGTCAAAAAGGCAACAACACCTGATTCACAATCAAGTAGCCGTCCTGGTAAAAAGAAAGGTCGCCAGTCAAAATAAGCAGATTAAAACTGTTGTCAGCGCCATAAAAACAAATACTAAACGAAATATGACAGCTGCTTTTATGAAACTTTACAAGGCCGCTTTACCTTTCACCATCATCGCGGCTGCCTCTCTCTTCCTGTTTGAACGGCGACGGGACTATTTAAAATGAACTTTGACAGCAGCAAAAATAAGGCTCTTTTAACGTGGTCAAATGAGGTACACCTCACACCTCAAAGTTAAAAAAGCCTTATTTATTTCGACACTCTATTTAACCAGCTTATCCCAAATAACCACTTTACCCGTCGCCAGTGATTTTGGGACGCTGATAATGCGTTGGTTGGCACTGCCGCGAAATTGAAGCGATAAATCCTTTTGCGCCAATAGGAAACGCCCATCAACTAAAATATCCAAATAATGCAATAAAGCCAGCTTATCTTCAGACTCCACCATCAACTCATCCCACGTGTAACCGGTCCATGACCAAATATCTTTGGTGTGACCAAATTCGGATCGAATCCGCTTAGCCAGTCTAATACAAACCTGGGTATTTAAAAAAGGTTCGCCGCCTAATAACGTTAGGCCCTGGACATAACTTTGGGACATATCTTTAATAATTTGATCTTCCAATTCTTGGGTATAGGGATGGCCGTAATGGAAGTTCTGGGCAACTTTATTGTAGCAGCCCGGACAGTTGAATAAGCAGCCGGAAACATACAGGCTGCAGCGAACCCCTTCGCCATCCACCATGTTAAACGGCTTATAACTGGCAATGTATCGCTGACTGCGGTCCCTGGCCAACCATTGTTTTGGTTTTGGGTTATTTGGCAGTCTGGTCTTTTGCGTTTCCGTCATCGTTAATATCACCCAACCTCATATTTTTAACCCGTGATGCAATTTCTTCATGTCGGCCGTGAACCATCGGTCGAATCTGTGGATTCCCAAGGTAACCGCACGTGCGCTTTACCACATCGCAGGTCTTGGGATCCCGATTGCCACATTCCGGGCACTCGAATCCTTTGGCAGTCGGCTTAAAATCACCGTCGAAACCACACTTGTAACAGTGATCAATCGATGTATTGGTTCCCAAATAACCGACATGGTCATAAGCCCAATCCCAAACAGCCTCCAGAGCCGCCGGATTCTGCTTCAAATTGGGGTATTCACAGTAATGAATAAACCCACCAGCTGCGTATTTGGGATAAGCCTCTTCAAATGCCAATTTTTCAAACGGTGTCGGATTTTTCCGGACATCGTAATGAAAACTGTTGGTATAGTATTCCTTTGCCGTAATATCCTTAATTTTGCCAAACTTTTCAGTATCCAATTCGCAAAAAGTATCAGTTAATGATTCGGCTGGTGTTGAATAAACACTGAAATGGTAATCGTACTGATTTTCCCATTTTACACAGTGGTCGTGCAGACATTTAACAATTGATACGGTAAAATCATGTGCTTCTTGGTTATGCTCCCAATTAGGGCCGTAGAAGGCCGTCCCCACTTCATACAGGCCGATATACCCTAGTGAAACCGTTGCTCGACGATGGGTAAACAATTCATCTACGGAATCGGTATCCTTCAATCGTTTCCCAAAAGCACCATACTGATACAAAATGGGCGCGTTCTTAGGTTTAGCCTGTTTACAGCGGGCCACCTTATTCAGCAGGCCCTTTTTGGCAACTTCCAATCGATCCTGTAAGATTTCCCAGAAAACGGCTTTATCACCATGAGCTTCGATGGCAATTCTTGGAAGATTAATGGTGACAACCCCCAAGTTCATCCGCCCGCTGTTAACTTCCCGACCATTCTCGTCACGCCATCCTTGTAAAAAGCTGCGACAACCCATCGGCGCCTTAAAGCTGCCGGTTAGTTCAATAATCTTATCGTACATGAGGATATCCGGGTACATTCGCTTGGTGGCACATTCAATCGCCAGTTGCTTAATATCATAATTGGGGTCTGATGGTTTAAGGTTCAAACCACGCTTTAGCGTGTAGATCAATTTGGGAAAAATAGCCGTCCGGTGCTGTTTGCCCAATCCTTTAATCCGAACCTTTAAAATGGCTTTTTGAATTTCCCGCTCGATCCAGGAAGTTCCAAGCCCAAAACCAATTGTCGTGAACGGTGTTTGCCCATTAGAAGAAAACAACGTGTTGATTTCGTACTCCAACGCCTGCATCGCGTCATAAATGTCTTTTTTAGTTTTGGCCTTGGCAAATGCCGTCCGTTTATCCGGTGCAATCCAGTGTTTCGCATCAGCCAAATGCTTCTCAAAGTTCAGCTTGGCAAATGGCGCCAACAATTCATCTGCCCGATCCGCTGAACAACCGCCATATTGGCTGGAAGCTACATTGGCAATAATCTGGGACATCTGGGCCGTCGCGGTTTGAATCGATTTGGGCGGTTCAACGTCGGCATTCCCGATCTTAAATCCATTGTTTAGCATGCCCTTAAAGTCGATTAAGCAGCAGTTAGTCATTTCTGTCATTGGTGAATAATCCAAGTCATGATAGTGAATATCACCGCGTAAATGAGCTTTGCCAACCGTTTCCGGCATCATTGTCAGGCCAAGGGACTTGCCAACCATCCCAGCCGTCAGATCACGTCTGGTACTGAAAACGTTGCTGTCTTTATTAGCATTCTCGTGAACGACCGTGTCACTTTTATCAAATAATTGATTCAGCTTGGTGGATGGGTTAACGGCAGCCCGCCATTTAGCTTCATCTTTTTGCCGATAGCTGTCGTAACTGGCAACCAAATCACCACGGTCAAGCTCTGAGAGAACTGCCTTAAAAATCGTTCGGATTTCTTTGGTATCAACTTCCTGTTCAAATCCGGACAACCGCTCAAAGACGCGTTGTCTTAATTCAGCTTGAACAGCCTTTTCATCAGTTAATGCCGCGATGGCCAAATTAATCTTATAAGGGTAAAAACGACTTCTTTCACCGTCAGCCTTGATCACAGTCAGACGACGAAGGTCGATATTATCCTGAATTGATTTTTCCGTCTTAACGTAATCCATAGAATCCCTTCCTTTGATAAACTCGAAAATTTAGTTAACATTGTTTAGTATAGCGAAAAAATTTTTGAAAAACAGCCTTTAAAACACAATATATATGTGTTATAGGAACACGAAGCACTATATGTTGTGCTATTGAATTGTTAACAACTTCATAACAAAAAATCGCCAGGCACCGTTTCAGTGGCTGACGATTTTGAACTTATTTGAATTTAAAGACGATCGCGTCTATACGCTTCGTCGTTTGAAAACAACATAGCTGATTCCCAAGAAGATAGCCATATAAACCAAACTACCGATCAATAATTCATTTGTCGACAAAAGGGTGATATGCTTTAAGCTTGGACTGGCTACTTGGTTAGGGTAATTCATCATATTTAACGGATTCCACTTCAACCAAGTCCATTTTTTAATTACAATAGCCAACAGCGATGAAATAATACTAATCGCAAAATAGCCGATAATACCAACGGAAATGGCCGCTGCCGAACTCTTAAAGAGATTGGCCAGCAACAACACCAGGCTTAGAATCAGCCAGAGAGAAACAAATTGTGCCAATGACGTATAAATGGTCGTCGTTAGAATGCTGTGCTTGTAACCATAGTTTTCACTCAACTGGAAATTACTGTTCAGCACCGTAACTTTCAGGATAAGAGCGTAAACAAAAGCCAACAGCATGAAGTAAACCGAATACAAAAACATGGTAATCCATTTACTTACCAAAATTTCGCCGCGGTAATACTTCCGATAGAGTAGTTCCTTGATTGTCCCATACTGAAACTCCATCGAGATAATGGAGCTGGAAGCGGCAATCATGAAGAAAACCACCCACGTCATCCCGGTAAACAAGCCAATATAAATTGCCTTGGGGTCAAACGTATTTGCGTTATTTCGAGCAATAAAAGCATAGATCGTCATAATTACCAACATCAGTACCGACGTTATCCAAGTGCTCTTCTTGTGGACTAATTTAAACAGTTCCTGTTTTACTAACGTTACCATAATCCCTTTAGCCCTCCTTTACCTTGTCGTTCTGCAACAGATTAAGCAATGAGGTCTCAAGATCACTGTGAACGTGCTTAACATCCTCAATTTCAATATCGTTGGTCGAAAGCAGTTTGATAATATCAGCCATCTTGGTTTTTTCATCCTCGACGATACTGATATGCCCCTCATCGGAATCAATTAACTGATACCCGTTTTGCGTTAAAATATCTTTGGCTTTATCGTTATCAGAAGTCTGAAGAACCATCGAGCGGGTACTGTCACTTTCTAACGTAGCCATATCACCACGATAAACAATTTGTCCCTTATCAATTACGACCAAATCATCAATTAATTTTTCCAACTCACTCAAAATATGACTGGAAATCAAGAAAGTAGTCCCCTGTTTGGCCAAGTCCATAATAATTGTCCGCAAATCTTTATTGGCTTGCGGATCCAAACCATTCATCGGCTCATCAAGAATGACAAATTCGGGGTGGTTAACCAATGCCAACGCGATCCCCAATTTTTGTTTCATTCCAAGAGAATAGGTCTTTGCCTTTCTCTTTATGTATGAGCCCATCTTCATCTTATCGACAATCTCCATGACCTGTTGCTTGGAAACGCCGTCGTTTGAGAAAAGTTCCAAATGCTGTAAGCCGCTTAAAAACGGATAGATGCCGGGATACTCAATCAATGCCCCGACTTTCTCCAAGGCTTGATGGCTGGTTTGAGAAACCGGTTGACCATCAATTGTAATTTTGCCGCTTGGATAATTAAACAAACCCAGAATTGCTTTCATGATTGTTGATTTCCCGGCTCCGTTGGGACCAACCAAGCCGACAATATGTCCCTTTTCAACAGAAAAAGAGACGTTTTTTTAAGACCTTTTTAGAACCAAAGTTCTTATTCAGCCCCTCAACATCTAAAATTGTATCTGCCATGTTTTCCTCCATTCAAAATCCTGTTTACACACCTAGTCAGATAGTTTATCCGAGCTCGTGATAATTGATTATTAGTTAACTTTCTATAAACAATTATAATGAGCTGTGTTGATAGTAACATATCTTCGCCATAATCGCCAATGCCCTTTCGCATTTTAATTGTGGGCAAACTATCCTTGCGCTATTACTCAAAAGATCTAAAATACATATGTGATATGTTCAGTTCGCTTATTACCATTCCGAAGTGAGGTAATTCAATTTATGACAAAAGCTTTAATTGTGGCAACAAATATTCCCAAATTCGATAACGTCAACCGGGCAACTGGTCTATGGCTGCGTGAAGCAACCCATTTTGACCAAGTGATGCAGGATAACGAAATCCAGGTTGACTACGCAAGCCCAACCGGTGGTTATATTCCTTTGGATCCGCTATGCCTTTCCGGTGATAATATGGACGAAATTGATTGGCATTTTTATCTGGATAATTTTTTTCGAAATCAACATTTAGCCGCTTCACTAAGCCCGGCAGAAATTAATCCCGATGATTATCAGGTCATTTATTTTGCCGGCGGCCATGGGGCCATGTGGGACTTTCCCGAAAATAAACCATTAGCCAAGACAGCCCAACAAATTATTGCCAATGGTGGCATTGTGGCAGCAAACTGCGTTGGAACAACCGCCCTTTTGGCAATGCGGACAAAAGATGGCAAGCATTTTACGACCAATCGAAAGCTAACCAGTTTTACCAACGACGAGGAAGCCCTTAACGGATTAACCAGTGAAATCAAATTCTTGCCGGAAGACGAATTAAAAAAAGCCGGCGCGGACTTCGTCAAGGGGGAGCCGTTCAAAGCCAACGTCGTCGTTGACAGTCATTTGATTACCGGTCAAAACCCTAATTCAGCGACAGCGGTTGGCGAAGCCGTTATCAAAAATCTGCTTAAATAAGTTGTTTAAGGAGTTGTTCTCGTGACTATCTGGCACGATCCAAATTTCTACCTATTGTTGGGAATTATTTTCAGCGGGTTGATCATTTGGTATGCACTTCAAAAATTCAGCTATCTTACGCACCAATGTTTATTTGCTGCACTCTCAGTTTACTTGGTGTTGGCTGGTTTGTTTTCAAACGGTATCGGCGTTTATTTTCTGATCCAGCCCTTCTATGATCTCGTTTCGACAATTATTATCAGTGTTTCGGCTATCATTTTTGGTATTTTTTTCCTAATAATGGTTTTTATTCAATTTGGCAGCAAAAAATAAAGTTGGCTGAATCAAACGTGAAGTTTGAAATCAGCCAACTTTTTAATCTTAACGAGGTGGTGAAATGTCAGAAACCCCCGAGTTTTTGCAATTATAAATCAAATGAATCTTGAGGTACGTTAAGAACGTTTTTATTTATTAGTTCCCTGCTCCTCAATTTCTTCCAGCGTCCGGCCCTTAGTTTCAGGAACGGCTTTCAGGATGAATAGAACCCCCAGTAGACAGATGACACCGAAAATTGCGAAGACGGCATCCTGCGGCATATGAGCGGTCATAATCGGGAACAATAGGCCCACGGCGAATGAACCGATCCAGTTAGCTGACGAAGCAGCACCGGAAGCCCGGCCCCGAATTGCCAATGGAAAGACTTCTCCGACCAGAACCCAGGTTAATGGTGCCCAAGTGAATGAATAAGCAGCAACGTAGATACTTAGGAAGACCACAATCATCATTGGACTGGCATTTGGAATCAATACATTCAAAATTGCCGGCAACAAGAATGACAGGCCCATTACGGAACCACCCATGATCAATAAGGTTCTTCTGTTGAATTTCTCGGCGATCGCAATGTAAACCAGTGAACCAATAACCAGAATGGCCCCTTGGATAATTGGCCACATCAAAGCGGAGCTGGCAGCTTTACCGGTTGCTTTTTCAACAATCAGTGGGATGTAATAGAAGATTGCATTGGCCCCTTGAAATTGTTGGAAAGCCGCAACACCGATACCGGCGATGGCCAAATAACGATACTTGCCACTAAAAACAGTTGCCCAGGAAGTTGTTTGGGCGGCCATTTTTTCTTCATTTGCGGTCTGTTTGATTTGCTTTAATTCATCATTGATTTCATCATCATTAGTCCGAATGTAAGTTAAAACCCGCCGCGCATCAGCTTCACGACCTGATTTAACGAGGAAACGCGGTGATTCAGGCAGTTTATAAACACCGAAGAATAAAATAATAGCAGGAACGGCAGCCAAGCCCAACATTAATCGCCATGCCCAGTTTTCAGGCAGGTCTTTGAGCAGAAAATCAACCACGTAGGATAAAAGCATGCCGCTCACAATCATTGTCTGGTTAAGTCCGGATAAACTCCCACGTGCTTTGGCCGGCGCCATTTCAGACATATAGGCTGGTACCAGCGCGGAAGCAGCTCCAACAGCCAGCCCCAGGAATACCCGAACGGCAATTAAATAATATTCACCCTGATTATTTGGTGAAATCCCTGAAAGAAGGGAACCGATGGTGAAAACAATCGCAGATAGTAAAATCATTTTTCGACGACCGAGTTTATCTGATAACTGGCCGGCAATTGCGCCACCAAAAATAGCACCCAGCATCACAGAGGAAGTAATCCAGCCGACAATTCCGGCTTCGTTTTGGAGTCCCCAGTCGATTTGCAGAAAAGGTAGCGCTCCCGTCATCACACCAATATCATATCCAAACAAGATGCCACCAAATGAACCAAAGAAATAGATGAACTTGCTTGAAATTTTCTTTTCTGTAGCAGTCGCATTTTCCATTTTCAATTCTCCTATACATAATAAATTTCTTAATTAATCCCAATTACCTGATCCAGATATTGAAAGGGGTTACATAATAAATCAAACAAATCTCCAACTACTTTTATAATAAGACTTTTCAATCATCGCTTATTATAACAACGCTTACAAATTTAGTCATTCTTTAACACTTATACATTTCATAAACTTGTATCGTTTGTATGATAGCATATTATAACATTTGTACGGATAAATCAACCGTAAGATATTATTATCTGACAAATATTTTTTCTCGCCACGAAAAAAAGCCTTCGCTTCAGTATTTGAAGCGAAAACTATTTTTTAGTAATATCATTATAATTTTTAGTGTATTTTAGTACCCATAATCTTAAGATATTACTGGCAGAATAGCTATCAGCTTATTTATTCAGCCGTATGGATGCTTTCTGTAATATCATCAGACGAAAAGTCATGCTGCATATATCGTTTATCATTAACCGGCAAATGTTGTTCAAAAGTATCGAACAGCTGATATGAAACCTCACCCTTATCCAGATGAAAGTCTAAGACGTGGCCACCAAACTTTCGATCATCAGCCAAAAAATGATGATGAAAGCCGGCCACCGCAGCACCATCAAACAATTCCGGCGAGTAATAGCCGATTAAAGTGCCATCAACTTTATCCCTGGTAAAGATACTCTGGTTTCGGGCCGTTTGGGCAAGCGTATGAAACGGCGGCTCTGACTTTCTAACAGCCCGAGTTTTAACGTCCGAAAACGTTCCCGTAATTTTAACCGAAAAAAAGGTATTTCCGGCTTTACTTAAAGAAACAATCTGCTCGTTAAGATCATCCTGGGAAACATTTTCCAACTCGGCTAAAGGCAAATAACGGGCATAGTGAATATTGGCAAATGGCATTGTAAACGAATCCGGCACAACATTAACCTTCCCGTCGGCGGCAACTTGGTAAGGCTTACCGTTTAAAATGATCAGCTCACCGTCAAGGCCCTCACCCGTTCCAATTCCGGTATCACCGTGTTTCAGCAGATCTCCCATTGTCATAGTCCCCTTCAAAAGACCGGGAACCAGTAATGCCAGCGTTCCATGCTGGTATAAAGTTGTATGTTTCGCCATATTATAACTTCCTATTCCTAGTTTAAGATATCTTTTAATAACGCAGACTTCAACTTAATGTTATCACTATAATCCACTGGAATGTCAACAATTACCGGACCGTCTGCCTTAAAGGCCTGATTAAGTACGTCGCCAAGCTTAGTTGGATCGGAAACCCGCAATCCTGTCGCACCGAAACTTTCCGCATACTTAACATAATCGACCGGTCCAAATTCGACACCGGCATCGCGACCATATTTAGCTTCTTCCTGAAATTTAACCATATCATAGTAACCATCATTCCAAATCAACTGGACAATGTTCAGATTCAAGCGAACCGCCGTTTCAAGCTCTTGACCGGAAAATAGGAAACCACCATCACCGGAAACGGAAACCACTTTTTCGTTTGGCCGAACCAGTTTAGCTGCAATCGCCCAGGGCAGTGAGACACCCAGTGTCTGCATGCCGTTACTGAATAGCAGATGACGGGGGCGATAGCTTCGGAAATGACGCGCCATCCAAATGTAATGGCTGCCCACATCAACTGTAACGGTTGTCTCATCATCGACTTGCTTTTGAAGTTCATTTACGATCGTCAACGGGTGAATCGTCCCCGGTTTTGCCTTGGTTTCAGTCAACCCTTCAGCCTCAAACTCAGCCCTCAGTTTCTCCAGGTGGGTAACGGCATCATCAGCAAGTCGGTAATCAGCTGGCAGTCTGTCCGTCAATGCTGAAAGCGTAGCTGCAATATCTGCTTCCACGATCACATTGGGTTGATAGTCATTACTTAACTCCGGCGCAACACTATCCAAATTAATAACGGTATCGTTGTGTTCAACATTCCAATTTCGGGCTTCGTACTCAACGGGATCGTACCCAATTGCCAAAACCAAATCGCTTTGTTTTAAAAGTGTGTCACCAATTTGATTTCTAAACAAGCCAACTCGACCGAAGAAATCGTTTTCGAATTCATGAGAAATAATGCCGGCACCCTGATATGTTTCCACAACCGGAAGCGATACTTTTCCCAGTAACCGGTGTAATGCTGTTGTCACTTCCTCAGAAGATGCCCGCATGCCGGCTAAAATAACTGGTAACTTGGCTTTCTTCAATAAACCAATAATTGTATCCAACGTCTCGTCGGAAGCCCGGCTTGGGGCTGACTTTGTGAGTGGCTTAATCACCGGTCGGGTCGTTTCATCACCCAAAACGTCGGCCGGCAACGAAATAAACGCGGCACCGGCTTTTGGTGAAACAGCCGCAGTGTAAGCATTCATAAACGCTTCTGAAAGGTTGTTTGCGTCTTGAACCTCAGTGCTGCTCTTAGCTGCGAAGTTCATCAATTCTTTGCTTGGAATGCTTTGATGAGTCAGCCTTGAAAGATCGTCTCGTGGTACTTGGCCACCAAGTGCGATAACCGGATCACCTTCAGCAGTTGCTGTCATCAACCGGTAGTCAGGTTGGAAACTCCCGGGCCGGAAGTTGTCGCAACGACTCCGGGTTTGCCGGTTAAACGGCCAATCCCAGCTGCAATAAAAGCCGCGTTTTGTTCATGACGGGCAACAATTAGCTTGGGTACCTTGGATCATCGCTATACTGCAAATCTTCAAATAATTGATCGACCTTTGCGCCGGGAATGCCAAAAACATATTTAATTCCTTGATTAATCATTGACTGAATTAAAGCTTGAGAACCACGTTTATTAGTCGCCATTGGTTTGCACCTCTTCATTTTTCTATGTTGACAATTCAACTTACTTTCAAAGGTTAATGTCCTTATGTTGAATTGTCAACTAAAAAATGCTAAAGTTTGAATTTGAACAGATTAATTTGAATTTGAAGGGATAAACACATTGAAAGATATCGGTTACCTCGCACAGGATATTTCCATTCTCCATCGCCAATATTATAAAGACACCGGCGAGTTATTTAAAAAGCATCACTTGAACCCGACCGCTGCCTGTATTTTACTGACTATTGACGACAATCAATATATCAATCAAAATCAGGTTGCTAAATCACTGGTGATCGATAAAGGTCTGGCTACTCGGGAAATAAAGAAAATGCAGGATCTGGCTATCTAACCAAAACAGCCGGCGTTGGCAAGTCAATCATTTTAAACCTGACGACATCCGGCCAAAAAATTGTCCCCGTAATCAAAAATATTCGTAAACAGTGGTGGGAGAGTCGATTCAGCGAAACCGGCATTAAACCAGACAGCCCATTAATTCCGGCAATTGAAAAGGTTGTTTCATCAATCATTAATGAAAGTTTGGAGTGAGCCACATTGTCTTACGCTACCCTATTGTTTGACATCGACGATACAATTTTGGATTTTCAATCATCTGAAAAGCGAGCTTTAAAAAAGCTGTTTCAACATCTCAATAAGCCGTTAACCCCAGCTATCGCCAACTATTACCATCAATTAAACACCATTCTCTGGCAGCGATACGAAAAGGGCAATCTTACCAGAAGTGACCTGCTAAACAGCCGATTTACGCTCCTGTTTCGCCACTTTGGCGAGGACATTAACGGCGCGGCCATTGAAAAAACCTACCGGCAATATTTAGCTGAGGGTCATGATCCAATTCCCGGTGCAAAACAATTGTTAATGGCCCTCAGTCAAAATCATGAACTGTATATCGTAACAAACGGGATTGCCAAGACCCAGGAAAAGCGGGTTCACGAAGCCGGCATCGCTAAATATTTCAACCAGATGTTCATCTCGGAAAATATCGGTTATCAAAAACCTCAGCGCGCATTTTTTGACTTTGTCGCCCACCAAATTAAACACTTTGACCGAAGGAAAGCGCTGGTTATCGGTGATTCACTGACTTCCGACATTCTCGGTGCGGCCAACTACGGTTTAGACTCGGTTTGGTTTAACCCGCATCACGCTTTAAATCAAACGAAAACTCAGCCAACTTATCAGATTGACAAACTAAACGCATTAACGGCAATTTGTAATTAGTCGAAGGCTATCTGCTTGCACCAGCCAACTTTAATTTAAGAATTTCAAAACAATTCAACTAACCAATTCAAAATGAGATTAGGCGTCTGCTCAAAATCGAGAGCGCTTAATCTCATTTTTATAACGATTCTTCATATTTATACCTAATCAGGATCATTTCAATATCAACTTCCCAAAAATAATTATCAATAATGTTTGCACCCAAAGGTCTATTAAATTATAATATGAAAACAATGAGAATTTCACAAATGATATACTGATTTTGATTTTTAATTCAATTGAGTTGTAAGGGGAATCTTATTATAACCACTATTAATACAGGGTTAAAGTTACATTACCATGTAAGGAGGTTGGTTTTTATGCAAACTTTAAGTCAAAAACGAATCACAAGCAATATTATTAAGGGTTCGCTTGGTAACATGGTCGAATGGTTTGACTGGTACATCTACGCGTCTTTCGCCATTTATTTTGCTGCCTCATTCTTCCCTGATGGTAATCAGACCGTCGAATTATTGAGTACTGCCGCGGTCTTTGCGGTCGGCTTTCTGATGCGGCCATTCGGTAGTTTTATTATGGGTAAATATGCCGATCAACACGGTCGCCGGGCTGCCCTGACACTTTCCGTCAGTATTATGGCTGGTGGATCCCTACTGATCGCGCTTATTCCAACCTATACGACAATCGGTATTTTTTCACCGATATTATTAGTAGTCATCCGAATGGTTCAAGGACTGTCACTTGGTGGTGAATATGGTATCTCTGCCACCTACCTATCAGAAATGGCCACGTCCAATCGGCGGGGTTACTACGCCTCCTTTCAATACGTCACCTTGATTAGCGGTCAATTATTGGCCCTAATCATTCAAATCGGGCTTCAAGCCGTGCTTACAGACGCACAGATTAGAAGTTTTGGCTGGCGAATCCCGTTTGGAATTGGCGCTATAGGAGCTGTGATCGTGCTTTATCTGCGATTATCCATGGACGAAACTAACCAGTTCAAACACGCTGAAAAGGCCAACACCGGTCGGGGAACGCTGCATCAGCTAGCTAAGTATCCCGGCCAGGTTTTAACGGTTATGGGCCTGACCTTTGGCGGTACCATCGCCTTTTACACCTACACCACTTATATGCAGAAATACATGATTAATACGTTGGGCTTACCCGCTAAATCCGTTACTTTGATTAACTTTTTGGCACTTTTAATCTTCATGGGTCTCCAACCACTTTTTGGTCATATTTCTGATAAAATCGGTCGCAAACCGCTTCTTTATTGGTTTGGTATCGGCGGCACCCTGCTGACCATCCCGATTTTCTTGGGACTGCAATATTTTGATAGTGAATTCAGTGCCTTTCTACTAATGATGGCCGGACTATTAATCGTTAGCGGTTATACCTCCATCAACGCCGTTGTGAAGGCTGAACTCTTCCCAACAGAAATTCGGGCACTTGGCGTTGGTTTTCCTTACGGCCTGACGGTTGCCATCTTTGGTGGTACCGTGGAATACGTCGCCCTATGGTTGAAAAACATCGGCCATGAAAGCTGGTTCTTCTATTATGTTTCAGCGGCCGCATTTGTCAGTTTACTGGTCTATGTCCGCATGCTGGAAACTTCCAAGCATTCCGCTTTGAACGAACCTACCGGGCAGCCAACCGAAGACCAAGATCCGGAACACGCTGCGCAATAATAAACACGGTTAATCTCTCCAGCACTCAAAATCGACAATCATTTTGCTTGCAAACCGGCCAATATTATAGATAAACTATGGCTGTAAGCAAGTTAATGATTGATTTGATTATAGGAGGGATTATCTTATGGCAGATAAGTACGATTTTCCAAAGACCCGTGAACAGCTCAATCAGTTGGTCGCAGACTCAGTCAACTCCAAACAAATATCCAACAAACCCATTGGTATATGCGCGGCGAAAACTTCTTTAGACTGCACCCGCTAATGGATGATTATCATGACCAATTAGCCGATCAGCTGGACAACGTTGCCGAACGATTAATTGCCATTAACGGTTCGCCTTACGCCACCACCCATGAGTTTATCGATCATACCGGCCTACCGGACGAAAAAATCACTTGGGACCAACTCACAATGCGTGATTTTATGCAGCGGCTGGTCGATCAATTCAAATACCTGCGTAATCAATACCAAAAAGGAATTGAAATTACGGACGATGAAAAGGATTTTCCAACCCAGGATATGTTAAATGGTTTTAAAGAAGCTATTGATAAAAATATTTGGATGATAAACGCATATTTGGGAAAGGGCCCTATGATGATTAATAACGTCAATCGTTAGTTAATAACTTTGGCCATTATGTTAAAATTGAATTACAATTTAGGAGACTGGCAGTAAAACTGCCAAGTCTCCTTATTTTTCACGATTCAAAGTAAATAGGAGGAACCAACATGGCTCAAAAAATCAAAATAGGTAAAAGTAACGTTACGACTACCCCACTCGGCTTGGGAACCAATAAAGTCGGCGGCCATAATCTATTCGACGGTTTAAAAGATGAAGATGGCGTCGCGGTTATTAAAGCCGCTTTAAACGACGGTATTTCACTTTTGGACACTGCTTTTATGTATGGTTTGGGGAAATCAGAAGAAATTATTGGCAACGTCACTCAAGATTACGATCGTTCAAAATTTGTTATTGCAACCAAAGCTGCGCAAGATCCAAATAATAATTTAAAACCCAATAACGATCCCAAGTTTTTGAAAAGGGCAGTTGATGATGCCCTTGAACGCCTTCAAACTGACTATATCGATATCTTCTATATTCACTTTCCAGACGATCAAACACCCAAAGCTGAAGCTGTTCAAGCTTTAGCTGATGAAAAAAAGGCCGGCAAAATCAAGGCAATTGGCGTTTCCAACTTCTCATTAGACCAAATCAAAGAAGCCAACGCGGCTGAGCAAGTCGATATTGTTGAGGATAATTACAGCCTGGTTCATCGAGAAGCCGAAAAGGCCGAATTTCCATATCTTAAAGAACACCAGATTTCATTTGTGCCTTACTTCCCATTAGCATCCGGCCTGTTAACCGGTAAGTATACACCGGCTGATGGTAATAAATTCCAGCAATTCTCTGCCAAACAATACGCAACCATTATGAATGCCTTGGAACAGGTTAAAGAAATTGCAGTTGCGCATCAGGCAACCATTGCCCAGACAATCTTGGCTTGGTATATTAAAGACCCAGACATTAGTGTCGTAATTCCTGGAGCCCGTTTAGCAGACCAGGTTCACAGCAACGCCAAAGCATTGACTGTGCAGCTGAGCGATGCCGAATTCAATCAAATTGATCAACTGTTTAAGAGTTTTTAAGTATAAATTTAAAAAGAGTCGGTTTTTTCAATCCGACCCTTCGTCTACATAGTTAAGTAGCACCAATCAATATCATTCAATGAGGTGATCACATGATTCTTGAACGCAGTAATTTTATGAACGTCAAACAAATCGAAGAGCAACTAACACAATCTAATCTTCAAAACCGAATACCAGATATTAAAGAGCTGATTAATATTTACCAGCTCTCCCACTCTGCCGCCAACGAAATCGGCACTAAACTGGAAAATCTGGATGATGAGTACTCAACGGATTATGATCATAATCCAATTCACCATATGGAGGAACGGTTAAAATCAGCCAATAGTTTATTCGGAAAGTTAAAGCGAAAAGGGCTCGCACTCACAACCGAAAATGTGCGCGACCACATTTTCGATATCGCCGGCATCCGAGTTGTCACCAACTACATCGATGATATTTATACCGTTGAAAAGGCCCTCTCCGAGCAGTCGGATGTAACGGTTTTGAAACGAAAAGACTATATCGAGAATCCCAAGGAAAGTGGTTACCGAAGTTTGCACTTAGTGGTTTCCGTTCCTGTTTTTCAGTCAAAGGGTGTCTTTGACGTCCCCGTGGAAATTCAATTTCGGACTATCGGCATGGATATGTGGGCCAGCTTGGAACATCAACTCAGCTACAAGACCGACGCCGACCCGAAAAAGGTTCAGCAGCATTCTGCCAATTTAAAACATTATGCTAAAGAACTCAATGACATTGAAATCCGCATGCAGGCCATTTTTAGAGACCTGCAAGCCAAATAATCCACTTACGATTGTGCCCGCCGTGGTTTCAACCCATTGAGACCATGCAGGCGGGCTTCGGCCAATACCGACCGCCAAGCATTGCGATAGATTTTCGGCGGTTTTCCTTCAGCGAGCCGGTGAACCTGCTCCTCACAATAACTGGTCATAATCAGAGTCTTTAACTTATCGTCCAACTTAGAACTCCCCGTTGACAATGGCAGCTTTACGGGACGGTAAGTCGAATTTAAAATACGGTTTGGCATATCCGGCATGACAGCCATCGGCGTGCAAATTCCGATCAGGTCTGCATCCTGCCTACCCAAAGCTTCTTCCATTGCAGAAATGTGCCGAAAACCACCGCTCAGAGCAATCGGAACGTCAACCAGCCGATTAATCAGGTGGGCATGACCGGAAAAACCGATTTGCGAATTTTCGTAATCATCTCCAGCAATTTCAATCATATCAATCCCCAGATCGGCCATCCGTTTGGCAACCCTCGTTAATGTCTTTTCGGTGAATCCCGCCAGATCAATATCAGTCAAGCTCAGTTTTAAACTAATCGGAAATGCTTTACCACACGCTTCGCGAATCCCTTGATAAACTTCAATCAAAAACCGCATCCGATTCTCAAGAGAACCACCATATTCATCAGTCCGCCGGTTGGTTTTTTCGATAAAAATTGATTAATCAAATAACCAAATGCCCCATGCAGCTGAACACCGGTAAAGCCTGCTTTTTGTGCAATAACGGCACTTCTAACAAACTTCGTGACTAATTCTTTTATCTCGTCAATCGTTAATGCCCGTGGCGGATTAAACGCCCGGTGATTGACACCGGTAATCGGCACAGCGCTGGGGCCAACCGGCCGAGCCGAAAACTGTTTGGGTGATTGTCGGCCGGGATGATTCAATTGCAGCCATAACTGTGTTTGATTTAGAGTACCATTTTGCGCCCATCGCTGAAGCTCCGGCAATTCACGTTCATCATCAACCACAACGTTGCCCGGCTCGGCGATGGCCGCTCGATCAACCATAACATTTCCCGTAATAACGATTCCGGCGCCACCCATTGCCCACTGACGGTATAATTTTTCATATCGCGCGTCTGAACGGTGTTGGTCAGTTGCCATCGTTTCACTTAACGCCGTTTTAACAAACCTATTTTTAACGGTAACACCACATGGCAGTGTCAATGACTTTGAAACCTGCAAATAACTCATCGCAATCACACTTCCTGTGTTAATAAGGCATCAAGTTTATCAAAGAACTTTGGCGCCTTTACAGCTGTAACCAACTCAATCGGCCGGCCGGTTGCCGTCTCATAAGTTTTGCCGGCACTGGGACCATTAACCACAACATCGCCCTTGGTGTCCTTAGTCGTAACCACTTCCGGATATTGACTGGCAACAGTCGTCAAAACATCCCACAGATAATAAGTAGAGTTGGCTTCATACGAAGAGACCAATGCATAACCCTGGCCAATCAAATCCATCATCGGGTAACGACGCAGGTCGGCCCAGTGCTGTTGGATATCAGCATTTAACGGCACCTGATTGGTACTCTCCAAGCCAACCATTTGAATTTTAATATCGGAATCCCAGACGGTCTTAACAGCGAATGGGTCCCAGTAGGCGTTCCATTCAGCGCTGCCATCGTGTTTGGGCTCCAAAACATTCCCCCGGGTTCGCATTGTGCCGCCCATCCAATAGAGCTGATCAATCTTGTCCGTAATGTCGGGGTCAACCGCCAAGGCCCGAGCCAAATCTGTTAACGGCCCGGTCATCACCAACGTTGTTTTCCCGGTTTCCCGATTAATTTTATCAACCATGTCCAAGTGGGCCGGCTGTTTGGCAATCGGTGCCAACTCAGGTTGATGTTCATTTAGAATTGGAAACGCATCAAACGAAAACGAACTCAACCGCCATTCCTTTGGAAACTGATGAACAGCTCGTGAATTTGACGCGGCTACCCGAACCGGATTACCGTGGCCGAACTTGGCAATTATTTTTCGGGAAGCATCGACAGCCGGTTCAATATAGCCATCCGCATCAATAACGCCGACACCCGTCAAGCGTACATCGGGCATTTGAAGCAGTAACAGTAACGACACCAGGTCATCCACGTTACCATCATGATCAAAATAAACATTTTTCAAGGGAACCCCTCCTCGTCATTTAACGCTAATTACCTATCGTTATCAGCATCATACCTTATTTTAAGCCGACTTCCCATATATAAGCCGCTTACTTCACCTTACAAGGCACCGAACTGCATCGATTGAAAATCAGATTTAAATAATCATAAATTCTGGTCTATCGACGTCGATGTTTAACCACCGTGAAAAAGTGCAGAATTGATGCCAACAAAACATAAAAAATTAAGACAAAAGAGCCGTAACTCAGCCAAAATCCACCCCGGGGAACCAAATGAAAGCCGAATTGAATCCCCATCGTAAGCAATGCCATTAGTGCGATCATAAAAAATAATTCAATATATCTTTTCACGGTACTATCATCTCGTTTCTTAACTATATTTAAGCGCTTGCCCCATTTAAGACAAAGCTGTTTTTTAGCTGCCGGCAGTTCTGTCATGCCATAAGTATTTGTCAGTACTAATTCGTGTACTTTAATAACGCCGGCTGCCGACATCACTTTGTCAATTGCACGAAAGCTCTGATCCGTAACCCCGGTTACCCAATTTTCAAACGTACCGGTGTAACAATCCGTTATGCTTAAATAATGCTTATCCTTGAACCGGTCAGGGTGTGTGCCACCCAAGTGATCAATTCGAACCAGGCGTTCACGCATGCAGTCAAAAAAATCCTTCATTTTACCGGCCAAGCCACCCCAATAAGTTGGGGCTGCCAATACCCAAACATCACTTTTCAGCAGCTTTTGTTCCAACTCGTCCAAGACCGGATCTTTTTGATCGATTTGATCAGGTTTAAATGAATAGTCTTCCAAATAAATCAATTCTGTTTGATTAGGCGCCTCAACTCCAGCCAAAACTGTTGCCAGCATTTTTGCAGTAATTCCGTCTCGACGGTGGGCACCTAAAATACCCAAGATTTTCAAAAACAGTTTCCCCCATTACATCAAAATTTTTACTTCATTAAATATTAATCATGAACACAACGTTCAAAATAGTAATGATAGTCGTTAAACCATATCCCAAGATCATCGTCCCGGTTGAATTAACATGGCGGCCCATTAATTTTCGACTGCTGGTCAAAGCAACCATTGGATACAGCGTAAACGGCAGTGCAATTGATAAAGCAATTTGCGCAAACACAATCATTGCTTCAAACGTTTGCTCATTAAACCCAACGATAAATCCGATTATTAAAATCGGAATCAGTGTTACAAACCGGGTTAACAGTCGACGTTCCCAAAGTGGCAGCCGAATATTTAAATAACCTTCCATCACAATTTGGCCCGCCAAGGTACTGGTAATCGATGAAATCAACCCTGTAATAAGTAATGCAAACGCAAACAGGGTACTCATCAGCGGACTGGCCAACGTCCCGACAATCGCCGAATTCTTAAGGCCTTCATAGACATCTCGAAAGGCGGTTAATTGATTACCCTTATTAAAAAACAGCGACCCGCCCAGAATCAGCAGCAACGCATTAATTAAAAAAGCAGCTCCCAAATGAACGTTGGAATCCCATTTGGCAAATCTTAGCGCTTCGTTAACCTGTTTGGGATTATGATAATCGTAACGGCGGCTTTGCGCCAACGACGAATGCAGATAAACGTTATGGGGCATAATTGTCGCACCAACAATTCCAAGGCTTAAGACCAGCTCGCGATGATTCATTAAAAGTTGTGAATTTGGGATAAGGCCATTTAAAATACTGGCAAATACCGGGTGTGCCCGAAAAACTTCAATCCCAAAAATAACCCCAACTGTCATAATCGCCGCCAATACAATAAACTCAATCCGCCGAATGCCAAATCGCAAAAACAGCAAGACCATTAGGACATCCAAGATTGTCAGTAAAATACCATAAATCAATGGCAGTCCAAATAACAGTTTCAAGGCAATCGCTGTTCCGACAACCCCTGTCATATCTGTGGCCATCATCGCAACTTCGTTAATCAGCCACAAACTATAACGAACTATTTTCGGCACCTTTACCGCAATTGCCTGGGCTAAATCTTGTCTAGTCACAACTCCCAGCTTAATTGCCAGTGTCTGCATAAACACCGCGACTAAAATTGATAACAATAATACCGATAGCAGTTTATAACGGTACTGGCCGCCACCGGATAACGACGTCAGCCAGTTACCCGGATCCATATAACCAACCGCAACCAGGGCTCCGGGACCACTATAGGCTAAAAACTTTTGCAAGAAAGAGGTTTCATAAACGCTGGGAACTTCAACGCTTTGATTGATTTCATCAAGGCTTTTCTTACCCGGTTCATTCATCAAACCGCTTCCCTTCTTTTAACTGGTCAACACTGATAGTCGCCAGAAAATCACAAAATCGGTCACTCGCGTTCATTGGCGGTACGGAATCAAAAATTCGGCCACCGCTAGCTCGAAATGTTTGATAGTTTTGAACGTCATTTTCTTCGATCGTTTCCAAACAATCTTCGACAAACGAAGGCGTCACAATCAAAACGTTTCGTTTTCCCATTGCCGCCAATTGCATCAATGTATTTTTCAGATACGGTTTCAGCCAGGGCATTGGACCGAACTTGGATTGAAAAGCCATTTTTACCTTTTCATGCGGCAACTGCAAATACTTAATGACGCCGGCAGTAGTTTCATGGCACTCTTTTAAATAAGGGTCCCCGTGTTTGACCATGGCAGTTGGAATGCCGTGATAACTGAAAATCACCGCGTCATAATCTTTTTGTCGGTAACAACGATCCACCTGTTGGGCCAACATTTTCTGATATTGTGGATATTGGTAAAAATGGTGAATCACCGTTGTCTTAACACCCGAGTCTTGAACCTGTTGAATAATCCCCCCATGGGTACTCTTGGTATATTGAGGAAATAACGGTAAAACAATAATTGACTGATCGCCCGCAGCTTTCATCCTGTGTAATTGTTCGCTTATATCCGGTTGACCATAAGTCATTGCGTAGCGGACATCCCAATTCGCCAATCGTTTTTGAACCTTTTCACACATCAGCTTTGTGTAAATAACCAGCGGTGATCCATCCGGCCGCCACATATGCTGATAAAAGGTAGCTGACCGCCAAGTCCGGGCTGGTAAAATAATTCCCCGAAGTAGTGGCTGCCAGAACCATTTTGGCAGTTCAACGACGTGCTGGTCACTCAGAAACTCCTGTAGATACGCTTTGACATCTTTGTTTAATGGCGAAGCCGGTGACCCCAAATTAACCAGCAACAGGCCCTTTCTATGTCGTTCCATCATCACCCGCCCCCTATCATAAAAGTAAGTTAATGAGCATACTTAAATTTTAAACTTAATTAAAAGCGATAACAATTTAATTTTAGTCAAGGAAAAGACTTTTTAAAAGGAATTTCACCCAAAAAAGAATGCAAATTAAAGAATCCCGGCCTATCCATCGCATTCAATTGAATTGTTGAGTACAATGGTAGGTATAGAGGAGGGACGTGATCAATCGTGAATAAATCCGAACAGTTCCTGGACTTTTTTAACAAAGCATATAGCGATCCCAGCAAGCACAGTGATTACAGCACCAACAGCGAACTGCGTTTTGACAGTCGATCAGACGCATTAACCGTTAAACACCTGATTGAAGATCAAAGCCCATATGCCAAATATTACCATTTAAGCGCCGAGTATATTAATCCCAATCAATCGATGCAGGTTGGCTGGTACCTGACCGTCAGAAAAACAGCTACCCCACCTAAGAATAATCAAGTAAAAGACAAACCGGATAAATCAAATGATCCGCACCAAAACAATTAGGAGGCATTTACTTTATGATTAAGATTCCAGACGTAACGTTAAACGATGGCTACAAATTACCCGCCCTTGGATTAGGAACTTATCAAATCCGGGGTGGTGAAGGCGTCCAACAAATCCTGGCAGCTATTAAAGACGGTTACCGGGCTTTGGATACCGCTACTAACTACGATAACGAAGGCGTTGTCGGCGAAGCCATTCGAAAATCGGGAATCCCCCGTTCGCAATTTATCGTGACTTCCAAACTTCCCGGCAAATATCATCAATATGATGAAGCAACTAAAGCTATCCAAGAGTCGATTTACCGTTTAGGTGTCGACTACCTTGACCTTTACGTCATTCATTGGCCATTGCCGAAACGTGATCATTACGTCGAAGCCTTTCAAGCCATGATTGATGCTAAAAAGCGCGGCTTAATCCGCTCAATCGGTGTTTCCAATTTTGAACCCGAGCATTTGGATCGCGTTATTAAAGAAACCGGGGTTACCCCAGCGGTCAATCAAATCGAAGTTCACCCTACTGGGTTCAGGAACGCATGCTTGAAGAGGACCGCAAACGCGGCATTGTAACCGAGGCATGGAGTCCCCTGGGTCGGGGCAGCGCTGCGCTTAAAGAGCCAATCATTCAGAAATTGGCCGAAAAATATCATAAAAATGTCGGTCAGATTATTTTACGATGGCATATTCAACGTGGCATTGTTCCAATTCCAAAGTCAACCAACTTAAACCATCAACGAGCTAATCTAGACGTTTTTGATTTTGAATTAACAACCGATGAAATTCATGAAATTAACGGTCTCAACAAACAAGACGGTCGAATTGACGGTCAGGATCCAAACGTCTACGAAGAATTCGAATAGCAGGCAATTTGTCCCCTGATAACGCCAAAAGCCGATATAATATTGGCAAAAAGGGGACGATGAAATGACTCAAGAATTAGGTACAAACGATCTTGGCACCTACGCTTATGTTTCCCGGGTCTATAATGAGAATATGCGGCTCGGTGATTATAAGCTTCCAACCAGTACTAATGACGGTGAGATCAATTTCTTTGATACCAATGAAATCAACCTAACGATGATCATTCAAAACCAACGCGTTCAAAAAATCACGATTGTAACACCGGCTCCTCAATCTTCAACCTACATGCAGGTCTTTGAGGGCTTCGAATTTGGACTTGACGCACTTGGAACTTGGATTAACACGTATCATCGGTCAACTGCCACCCATGGACCGGCAGCCGATGTCGTTAATGGAATTTTGGCAAGTTACAATACTACTAAAGATAATGTCTTAACTGTGAGTTTAACACGGGCCAATTAGTTATAATTAATTTCAAAACCCCCAAAGAGGTGATGAAGTTGAGGTATACCCTAACCTCACCACCTCTTTGGGGGTTATTGATTATCAAAATAATGGGGCAAGACGTCTTTTCCTAACAAATTTCATAAGAAAATAACCGCATGTCCCTTTTAGACAAAAGCGTATAATTAATGTAACCAAATATTCAAGGAAAAGATGATCGTATGACCCAACTCACCAAAAAGACGTTTAAAGAAGCCTACTTTTACAAAGCCGAACTCATTGAACTCTGTCGAGAACACGGGCTACCAACCCAAGGAACCAAAGCTGAGTTGAATCATTATCTGGATTGCTTTTTATCCGGTATTCCCGTTAATCAAATTAAACCGGTACGTAAATCAGCCAAAAGAAAAGCACTTAAAGCGGCAGATATTCACTTGAACACACCGTTGGTTGACTCAGGCTTCTCTTTTAACAATGAGGCCAGAATATTTTTTAAAACCTACTTCAACGTGGGAAAATTTTCGTTTACTAAAAATATGGCTATTACTAAACGCCGAGCTGAAGCCAAGCACGATTTAACTGTGACAATCGGTGATCTCGTTCGATTAATAACCAACCCAACACCGGATCAACTAGCTTCAAAAACGCCTGAAGAACAAACTTACCAGTGGAACCATTTTGTTCATGATTTTTGTCAAAGTCCAAAAAGTAAGGAATTCTCAAAGAAGTTAAAAGTAGCGGCAATCCTCTGGCAACATGTTAAACACTCATCAGGTCCCAAACAGTACCGAAACGCACTGCTAAAACAATTCGCTAAAGATATTAAACCCTATCACATCAAAAACAACTAACTCTTCAACCCTTAACAGCCGCTAGTTTTTCAATCCAATTATCCTGTTTACTCAACTGCCAATTCCGCAAATCATACGCCGTGATTGCCAATACAACGACATTAAAGATGATTGTCCCAAAAATCGAACTCGGGGCTAAAAATATGCCATCTAATTCAATCACGTTGAAATCCCAAAGACTGTGGAAAATAATTGGCAATAAAAGTGACCCTGATCGAATGTAAAGGGCACAGAACAAACAACCAAGTGAGAAGGCATTGATCATTTGAATAACGGTTGCTGTTAAATCCTGGTTGGACAAATTTAAAACATGGATACAGGCAAACAGCAAACTGGAGACGCTGATCGCCGCGTAAAGATCCTTATGCGTCCAAGTACCAATTGCCTTCAGTACTTGGGGAAATATAAGACCTCTGAAAAGATATTCTTCGGAAATACCAATTAACGTTGTACTAATCAGTGTCATTATCAACTCTCCCCAAAGTTTGGAAGACAGGTTGGAAATAAGCTCCATTGATAAAATATCGATGAAGAGCACAATTAAAACGGGACTGGCAACAAAAATAAGACTTCTTATTGAAGCGGAAAATCGGTAAAAAACGGGTTGTCTAACATAGTATTTATTAACTAAGAAGGCAATTCCAACGGTCAAAATTTCCTGTACACAGATTAGCCAAACCCCATTCGCTGATTGAAGCATGTGCTTAAATGGCAATACCAGCAATGGTAAACCAATCACTATTAACGAAGCTATTCCAAATATAATCACAATATTGAACCAATTTCTCTTTCTCATAACTTCTCACACCCTTGAATGTTTTCTTCATAAAAAATACGTGACAGGGTTACTTCCTGAATACACCCATCACGTACATCAAAAATATATCTCACTTACTGCCAATCACTTTCGTGTCCATAATCCAAACTGGCGGACAGCTGCTGCCATGTTTCAAAATCATGCTTTTGATTGGCAATTTCAGTCAATGCCCGTGTTACCGACTTTTCGCCGGCCAAGAAATGAAGTGGTGGATTTTCCGTTCGGCTTAATTTAACAATTCCTTTTGCCAACAGTTCAGGTGAACCGATTTGTTTCCCGGACTTTGCCTCAATCTGCGCATCGTTTGCGTGAGCCGTTTGATCATAGTCCTTGATATTGCGGGCAGCTGCTTTGTGAGAACGGCCGGCCCAGTCAGTTCTAAAGGGCCCCGGTTCAACATTGGTTACCTTAATTCCCAGGGGTGCTACTTCCTGACTTAATGTTTTCATCAGCCCTTCAACCGCGTGCTTGGTAGCACAGTAATAGCCAAAACCCGGAACACCGGTTATTCCAGCCATTGAAGTAATATTAAAAATATAACCACTGCGGCGACTCCGCATTAATGGTAAAACCGCGTTTGTAACGGCAGCAGTTCCCCAGAAATTGGTTTCCATCATTTGTCGCACGTCGGCTTCTTTAGATTCCTCAACAGAACCAAAATATCCCCAGCCGGCATTATTTACCAGATTATCAATGCGCCCCCATTTTGATACAGTTTCAGCCACTGCCTTTTGAATAGAGGCTTCCTTAGTTACATCCAGCTGGGCAACCAAAACATTGGGATCATTTTCCCATTGAGCAATCTTTTGGGTATCCCGGGCAGTCGCAACTACCAGCTCATTTTGATCAATCAACTCTTCAACCAAACTTTTACCAAAACCGCTTGAAGTCCCGGTAATAAACCAGACTTTTTGTGCCAAATAAATCAACTCCCTCTATATCTATTACTAGAAGTTTACTGCAGATTGGCCAGCTTGCCCATAGACGCAAGTAAAATCAAAAAATTTACGGGGGATCCCTTATTTGGAATTGCGTTTCGTTCGTAAATTTGGTTTACTATGTTTTAAAAGCACAATCTTAATTCTTCAATCAGGAAGGTGACCACCATGCCCCAAAATAAAATTGAGATTCGGCCCCTTAAGCGAACCGAATTAGCTGAATTCTGGCAGCTGGCTTTTAGCAATCCAAACGCAGAATGGACAAAATGGAATGGTCCTTATTTTCACGATCAATTGCCTTCAAGAAAAGCCTTTCTAACAACTGTGGGCCCCAACGAGTGGCTTAATAATCCTTACCGCTGGGTAATTATATTTAATCATCAAATTGTTGGCGCGCTTTCTGCTTATTTTGATGATGGTCAGATTAAACGTTGGTTGGAAGTGGGCATTACTATCTACACTTCGGCACTTTGGGGCAACCATATTGGGACGACTGCTCTCAAACTTTGGTTAAGCCATTTATTCAACGATGTAACCGATTTACCACACATCGGTTTCACGACATGGTCGGGAAATAAACGTATGATGGCATTGGGCGAACACATCGGTATGAAATTGGAAGGCCGCATTCGTCAAGTCCGATATTGGCAAGGACACTATTATGATTCGGTAAAATACGGTATCTTGCGAGATGAATGGCTCCTTACCACGTACGCTCACTAATATTACTATTTGATCCATGTCGAATGGTAAGAGTCCATCTCAATTATTAATGAAAATCAGGCTGACTCAACTTTCAATGCCCACCATCGTTTTGCTTACAGATATGTCTGTAATCCAATAAAACGGGTTATTAAGTTAATTGTAACTAATTAATTATTCGTATATAATTTAGTTATAGAGTGTTGACCGGCAAGCATTAAAGACAAGGAGAGAAAATTATGCTTTCGTGGAATATGCTGTGGGCAATTTTGCCGTTTGTATTAGGTTTCATATTTAGGCAAGGTCATTTACTGTTCTTAATAGCAGGAAACAATACGGCAAGAAAACCTTATACCAAAGAATCTCTATTAGCAGGAAAATATGTCGGTTTAATTGCGTATATCACTGCCGTTTTTGTCATTTTAATTGTCATCCCTATGCCCGATGTTTATATTTATATCCTTACGGGATTATTTCTTATCATAACACTTGCCATCACCATTCGTTTAAACCAGCGGATTAGTAAAATGCAAAAGTGATGCTGTTTCTTCTTGCAACATCAAAAAAGAAATTGAGGAGCCCCCAAAAGTAAAAAACTTTTTGGAAGCTCCTCAATTATTTTGAATATTTCTGATTTTACCAACAAACGTAACGAAAGGTTAGAATAGTATAAGCCCATTCCATACCAAAAATATTTTTTATGATTGTATTTAACATCAAATGTTTAAAAGGGGGACCTTTATCGAGATTAAATTTTCATCTTTAAAACACTATTTTTAAAAAAAATAATGCTCAAACCAGTAGATTATCCAATAAACGAAAAAGTAAATAAATAGCTATAAAAAAGCTGCCTATGCAAATAAGATAACTAACCGTCCAGAAAGTCTCCAGATATCCAGGAAGCTTTACAGATTGAAATGAAAATAAAATAAACGTAAACAAGGCATCACAAATCAATGCTATTTGCTTTCCAAGTCTCGAATCTGCTTGCCTTTTTCGATCTCTGATAAATAAATACGCCATAAAGTGTATCGAAATCAGTAAAGATCCTCCAGCTAATATAAAAATTACTAACCTTTTTTCTAACGAATTATCCAAAAAGATAGAAAAAAAATATGCAATTAAAATACTCAAAATATCCAAGGCATACAACCACTTATGTTGCTTTATTGTCTTTCCCAATTTTTGTAATCAAATCCTTTAAAATGCAAAATTCGTCCATCGCTAAAATGATTTTCATGAACAACCTATCCAGACAGTAACTGCTTAACAGCAAAAACTGCAGCGGTAGCTTCAGCTCCAGGAATGGCAGCTAAAGGAGCCAATAATCCAGTTAACGCAAGATTAATGCCAACTTTCTTAGCAAAATTAAGCACACCGGCACTTAAATAAATATCAAAGTTTCCATGCCAAACTATTTTTGAAACTTCTTTTGTACCATTAGCAACAGAGCCCATCGAAACCTGAAGTTGATTAGCAAGACTAGGATCAACTTGATTAACAGCATCTAGCATATCAGAGTCACTGATGGACCTCACCGTATCTCCATCACTGTTAGTTGTCGTTGTCATACGTTTGGCAATTTCCTGTTACAATTTTTGTTTCTGTAAGGTGGACAATTGTGAATTATCCAGTGCACCATTATTTACTTCTGCAGACGCCGGTTTCGCACTATCATTTTCCTGAGAAATTGAATTATTAGTAATCGAATCCGCAGAAACTAAAGTTGTGGGCACAATTGTTGACGCTCCAAATGTTAAAGTAACCGCTAAGAGAGCAACCGATTTTTTAACATATAGATTTCCTTCGTGTTTATAGATTCTGATGTACATCAGTTATGTGTCGACTGATTTAATCTATCATGCGATCCCATACTCGTCAACGTTTCAAAATTTGCCTAACCTTCTATAAAGCCTTGCAGTACATGGAATATAATCAATAATTGAAGATTCTGTGAATATTCAATGAATTTTTTATGAAAACCATTATTTTGAATAAGATCTGAGCCAGATTATCTTGTGATTAAATCAATTTATTTAAATTTATGTCTCTATAAATCGCAAAAAAATTTATTAAAAATAGGGAAAATTCCCAATTTCCCTATTTCTACTTATCCACATGTAAAAATGTATACAAATATACATGTGGACATGTATACATTTTACATAATATCTAATTTTCAGAAATTCCAGCTATGCCATTATCATAGTAGCGTTGCCGGATTCTTTGGATAACGTAAGAGATAACCATCAAGACAACTATCCAGATAAACAGCGTCACAACTCCATGAATATAACTAAACTGAATATTCCTGGTTTCGTAAGCCAGCTGCCCAGAAGTAACATTAACACCATTAAAATAACTCGTTGGTAAATACTGCCCTACCTTGGCCAGCAGCTTTAGATCCGGTGTGACCAAACTCGTTCCAATTAACATCAACGTACTGATTAAAACAGTTGATAATACCTGTTTAGTTAACGTAGCAATACAATAAACACACGTCACGATAAAACAAGCACTCAAGATTCGAAGTATAAGTGTTGGCAACACCAAAGAACCTTGGGAAACGTAGATGTTAAACGGAAGCTTTGGCGTGTAGAATGCAATCGGGTAACGCCAATTTCCAAAACCGGAAATAAGCGATGCAGCCAGTAAACTCGTTACCACTGCAATCAATACAAACAGGCCCGCAACTGTATAGCCAACTGATAAGTTATGCCACTCACTCTGTTTAATGCTCATTGGCAAAAGTCGATCTTTATCTACGTTATGACCAAAGCGCCTTGTGTACAGTAAGCCAAAATTAAAAATGATGAGTAATGGAATTAATACCGACGAAATCATTTGATCGACAAACATGGCAAATGAAATACCGGTCGTCGGACTGCTTCTTGATTGTTCCGGCAAATTTAACTTATAAAGGTAGTGGCACCGATAAATTTCACTCATCCAAAGATTAACAAGTGAACGATCAACAACTCTACTATTATTTTCGGATTGAAGCTGCCAATTATTGTAAGCAATTTGTGAACGATAGGCCGAACGCCACTTCTTTATTTTTGTCATTTTTTGAATACGGCGATTCATTTGACGATCTTTTTGAGTCAGCTTTATATTGTCCCGATTAGCTTTTGTCTTATCAAACGCACTCCGCTTTATCTGTCGAGTGTCAAATGTTATTTGATCTTTCGAATTGGAAGCCAACGTTTGATCATCTTTGTTTCGAAGGTTAAGTGCTAAACACGCCACTATGATAACTATGATAATGGACACTGAGACAATAAAAAGTTTGGACTTGATCACTTTTCGTAGAAGAAAGGAAGCGTAATTCATTTAACTCACCTCTCTCATAACTCGATCTTTCAACTCAAGGACATGATCCACAATTGGTGTCATATCCGAACGATAATGAGAAGAAACAAGAATACACTTCTTCTCCTGCTTGGTAACCGCTCGTAACTTTTCATAGAGAAGTTTCCGACTGTCCTCATCAAGTCCATTACTTATTTCGTCCATGATGAAATAAGCTGCATCACTAATAAAATACATCGCAATCAGCACCCGCTGCTTCATGCCCAATGAATACTTTTTAATCGGAACCTTAATATAATCACCCATACCCCAATATGTAATAACATCATTGATATTCTGCGTAGAACGCCACTGATGCTTAACAAATTTAAGATAATCTAACCCAGACAAATTACCATCGAGCCAATCCGGCGACTCATAAAAGAAAACCTGGTGTTTATTTTGATCAAAAGGTTGGTTATCAAAACTAATCTCACCTCGTTCTTTTTTCACCAAGTTAACAAGCGTCCTGAAAAATGTTGTTTTCCCCGTCCCGTTAGTAGCAACGATCAAATAACTTTGCCCACGCTTAAATCGGTAACTAAAATCATTAAGAATTGGATGACGCATTTTTATTGATAGATTATCGACTCGTAAAATTTTATCAGCCTCCTATAAAAGATGATTTGTTTACTTTTACTTACTAAATTGTACTAGTTATGAACGAACATTAAAAGTAACCCTCCAAATTTCGACATGTATTTTTCAATAAATACCAGTTTCCCCCTTACTGCACCTACGCATGGTCACTGACACGCTAACTAAATTTAATAACTTTCAAATATTATCATAAAACTAAACAAAAAAGTGTTAGATCGTATGTATAACTATTCGAAGTTATATCTACCTGGCACGGATGACATCTTTCATAAATCATACAAGTCGAATGGTGCTCTGGTAAGCAATAAACCATTTACGGCACATTTACCTTGGAATTCAAACCAAGGGCTTGAATTTAGTAACGGAAATATGGTTTATATTACTGGCGGCGGATACAATCAACAAGAGGCACCACACATCTTAAAGACCGATTAGTCATTTAAGGATCGAATAACGGTTTCACTATCTCTTTCTAAAGAAGAGCAGGCGAACGTTTAAACTGAAGCACCACAGTTGGGTGAAGGCAGTATTAGTCACCCAGATGGTGGAACTTCTGCTGATTATATTTATGCAACATTAGTCTTTCATACCAGTCCTGACTATACGCAATGCATTTATTCTGTGAAGAAATCGGCTTTCTAACGGAATTAAAAGTACTTTAATCAAGGCCTTGTTGGAGATTTAAAGTATTGGGATCCAGATTAACAAGCCCTATGTAATTAGTTTTGATACGCTAATTACATAGGGCTTGTTATTTTTTATTATATTCAGAAGTTCAATTACGAGATCCGTTTCAACTAAGCGTCTTAATAAAGACTCAGATCAATCGGTAGCTATTGAATCAACATTATTTTTCTTTAGCTAACAGGACTTGATAGCTCAAAGCACCAGCGTCATCGGTTGTTTTTTCAATTGGGAGTTGAGTTGACGGCTGACCGATACCAACGCCGTCACGAATAAAGAGTCCTAGTTGATAATCACTCATCGAATCCCGTTTAGCCTGGTCATAACCAATTGAATTTAAATATTTTTCAAAAATTGCAATTCGCTGAGTAGCCGTCTTCTTGGTTTGCCAAGCTTCTAAAACACTAAAAGCGTTTCGATAAAGAGTGGTTTGAACATCGGTATAGTCGGCGTTTACTAAGGTTTCGTTTCCCGAGTCATACTGATCTGAAGCAATCTGTGAAAGCTTTAGACTAACGTGACTATTGGGAAACAAACGCATCACACCGCGCGCTAACTTTTGTGAGGGGGCTGTTTTCAGATAGTGCAGGTATTGATCATCTGTTTGGAAAGTTTTGGGCTCTTCAGCGTAATATTTGGTGAGGTACTTGTTGTAAACGACCCCGGTGATATTAGTGCCGTTAGAAATTTTATAATAAATGGGTCCTTTGTTACTTTTGGTTCGGGTAAAGGCCATCATCGTATACCAAGTCGTATTTTTATAGTTATTTAAATTATGAATCCGTTTGGTATGGCTTAAATTCCAAATATAGGCATTGTGAGCTTTAACCGTTTTTTGATTGATACCGTAGTCCATCCATGAATCACGAAAATTAGTCCAGTCACCAAATAAAACATTGGCGTGAACTGTGTTTGCTTGAATGGTGATCCCAATGCCAATTGTTAGGATGCAACTGACGACAAACTTAATTAATTTGTTAGACATTATTATTTTTCCTCCCCAAAGTTACATTCGCCTCAATTTAGATATTGTATCGAACGCTTTACTGGCATTCTTGAATAATTGCCGGTGGCATTCTTTGCGTCAGCGTGGTCACTTGCTAAAAGGGTTAAATCGCTAACCAAAAAAATATTTTGTTTAAATTCAGTAAGATAACGTTTTGACATTATGAGACAACCCTTTCTTATATAGGAAATAATTCTACACGCTCTCAAAAGTTGTCTCAAGTTTTATACTAACCCCATTATTTAATCACCCGAATTGCTTACCTTGCTGGTGCCTCAAAATAATTAGTGCCACCTATGGTGTAGAAACTGGCTACCATATCGTACGATTTCCCGATATATTGGTATGGCGTGTGCTGATTATTAATTGATAAGCGATAATGATATTTACCATTGTTTAGACGAGTTGCTTTAATACCTGAAATCTTTTTTTGAAAATATAAATACTTTTTTGATCCTTTATTAAGCGTATGACTAATTTTAGCGTAGCTTGATGGTTTTTGCGTATAATTCCATTCAAGTGCGCCACCACCCAAGGGCTTCTTGTTATATTTATAAAACTCCAAATAGCCATCTGACGTGATTCTCAAGGCATTGCTGGTAAACGACAAATTGTAATAATATTTGACTGCTCGCTCTTTAAAAGCGCTTATGCCCCCAGAATAAAGCACATTACGGCCAAAGGGTAAAGTATAAGCTGGCCGCTTTACCCGAGTATACCTACTTGGCGAATATAGAAGGTAAACATTAAAAGTCTTTGTCGGCTCCTTAACACCTATTCTTTTTTTTAATGCATAGCTGATATCAACCAATCCAGACATTAAAACTTTACCAGTTTTGCCTATACCTGTACTGCTCTCAGCAATTGTACCGCTAACAATCGTCCCTTTAGGCAAAGTAACTTTCTTACCTGCATATTTGACCCTGGTATTTTGATTTAAACGATAATACTGATTGCGTTCCCCAATCTTGTTTATATAACTACTGCTGACTTTATGAAGCCCTATTTCTCTAGCCATAGCTAACTTATTCGATGAAAAAGTTAAGGCCATAAATAAGACAAAACTAAATACCGTAATTAAACATGCTGTCCTTTTCAAAACAATTTTCTTCCTTTCTCGATACTCTTTGCATTTTTAAAGTTTAATGTTTAAGCCTGCATACCAGTTTCGTTAAAGCTCTAAAGGATAATTTAACTTCAATATGATAATTAATAAAGACACGATAGTACTTTGGAAATTTGTAAATCATTTTCTTTGAGATATACATATCTATTTAGCAGTGGCCAAGTATATCAAGGTACTATTATTTTGACTGTCATCTAACCAAGTGGATGGATAAGGTGTGGTGAAGTACGATTGGGGACTATCCTGAGCGCCGTCAAAAGAAGCAATTCCGATATAATAATTATCCATACTCTTCCGCTTTTCGTCTGTGTAGCCATTCTCATTTAAAATACGCTTCACATAGTTAACTCTTTGGGTGATAGGTTTTCCGGCAGTTTTACTTAAATACCACATAATGTCGCTGCCGACTTGGGTTGATCCGGTAGGTTTTAAATCATTCACGTTGATATAGTTGATATAATTTGGATCTAAAGTGGGTTTCCAATTTGCACTTGTGACTGCGGCTTTGGACAAATCAAGTTTAAGTTGTGTATTAGGGAATAATTTTAGAATTGCTCTGGCTAATCTTTGTGATCGATCCGTTTTAACATAGTTGATAAATGTTGATTCTGTTTTAAAATCTGCAGGTGACTTAGCTAGTAAACGGGTAAGATAGCCACTCCAAATCCAACCTTTAATTTTGAAATTAGCACTGGCACCAACATAATAGTAAACTACCCGCTTGTTATTATATTTTTTGACTTTTGCGTAAAAAACATACCAATTTGAATTGGGATAATTTTTAATATTGTGAAGCCGTTTAGTGTGACGATAGTTCCATAAGTAGGCCGACTGTGAGGCGGATTTGGCTTTATAAGGTACTGCCCCAGCTTTTTGATAGTCGAATGAATAATTAGATGGGATTGAAGTAGCTTTAACGTTACCGACTGCGAGAAAGGCAAAACTGCCGATTGTTGTAAGCAGAATTAGTATTAATTTAAGTTTTTTCATATAAGATTTCCTTTCTAAAAATAATGCATTTCCTATACCCAGTTCCAAGATCTATTGTAGCAAAATTATGGTTTGTAAAATTCAAAAATTATTGATTATTTTATAGCTTTAATATCAAGGTTAATGGTCCGCTAAAATTGCAAAAAGTCTGTCGATAATTTGCCAAATAATTCGGGTTGATAGAGCAAAGATTTAACATAAAAGCAGGTAAATTCGGGTTTAACCTTAATTTACCTACTTTTGTAGTAGCTATTTTGGCTTTGCAACTACAAATGCCATGTTATTTTGAACTGACGATTTAAAACTAATAGTGCTGGGATATCCAGATTTGCCAACTGAAGTTGCAGCACCGTCATTGACGTAAATACCAACTTGATAGCCTTGGTTCATCAGTGAAGCTAATTTATCACTTGTGTAGCCCTTTGCCGCCAGCATTTTCCCAGTAGTTTTTGCTTTAGCAGTATTAGTTGTATTGGAAGCCATCAAGAAATCATGAATAATTGTTTTGTGAGTGATTGCGCCCTCAGTCACAGTACCACTCACAGTCCCCAAATTAATTACATTTTGATAATCTGTAATTTTGTTCATGGCAGCCTGCTTAGATAAATTAAGACTCACATTTGCGTTAGGAATTAATTTTAACAAGGCCCGCGAAAGCTTTTGAGATTTGTCAGTATTTAAGTAGCTAAGATAATCACTATTGCTATTAAAACTATTAAGATTTTTAACAACAGCTGGCGTTACATAACCGTGCCAAACAACTCCTCTAACTTTATTGCCATTACTAATTGAGTAGTAGACTTTATTATTATGGACAAATGAACGACTGACATACCAAGTAGTATATGGATAATTTTTTAGATTATGCAGTTTTTTGTTGAAGCGGGAGTTCCAAATATATGCATTCTTATTTGTGTTAGTATAATAAATTGCAGCATCAGCCTTTCCAGAAGTCCAAGTATACTTATTTATAGCTGTCCAAGCATGAGAAATTATCGGCTGGAACGTGCTGATTCCCAACGTTAATAAGCCAATAGATAAGAATTGTACGATTCTTTTGTTCATCCAATGGTTCTCCTTTTAATAATCTTATTATTTATATTGTGTAAACTACTCGGCCATAAATGATCGCGCTTCTGGAAACACGTAGTGGTATTTAGGCTGTTACATCGGTATGCCGAAACCCTAACTTACAGAACGTCACTCTTTTACCATGGCTAGTTCCTAACCAGTAGCTTTTAATCCGCGCTTAAGGATATTAACTGCCGCATTAATATCCCGATTATGATGGGTTTGGCACTTATGACACGTCCATTCTCGAATTGTTAAGGGCTTAGACCCATCATGATTTCCACAAGCTGAACAGATTTGGGAAGTGTTTTTGGCACTGATCACCACTAATAGTCCGGAATTGATACTAACTAGCATTAGCGATTATGGGATTTTTTCATAAACAAAAAGCAGACAACTATTAGGGTTTAATCAGCACCATAATTATTTGATTGTGCAGGGGCTTCGAAATACTTAGCACCTCCAACCGTATAAAAACTGGCGACCATATCATATAATTTACCAGTGTATTTGTATGGGGTATGCAGATTGTTGATTGTTAAACGATAACGATATCTACCGCCACTTAAACGAGTTGCCTTAACTCCTGAAAGTTTTCGTTGAAAATATAAGTATTTTTTTGCCCCCCTATTAAGCACATAATTAATTTTGACATAACTTGTTGGCTTTTGTACGTAATTCCACTCAAGTCCTCCGTCGCCCAAAGGGGTATGATCATATTTATAAAACTCCAGATATCCATCTGACGTAATTCTTAAAGCATTACTAGTAAACGATGAGTCATGATAATATTTAACGGCTCTATCCTTAAAGGTGCTCACACCACCGGAATAAAGGATGTTGTTGCCATACGGTAAAGTATAGGCAGGCCGCTTAACCGGTGTATACTTCTTCGGCGAATATGAAAGATAAACACCAAACTCTTTGGTTGGTTCTTTAAGCTTTAATTTCTTCTTTAAAGCATAGCTGACTCCAACCCAACCAGACATTAAGACTTTCTTTGTACTCCCCAAAACGACTTCCCCATTAACAATCGTTCCTTTGGGCAT
>NZ_BAKI01000010.1 GCF_000583655.1 Lentilactobacillus farraginis DSM 18382 = JCM 14108 | reverse complement strand
AAGTTGTCAGCGGCAATCCCTCGCTTTTGACAACTATTTAATATTACCACACTGCTTTTGCGATGTCAACAACTTTTTTCAATCAACTAAATGGCTGAAAATCAAAACTTGGTAACTCACTGAAGCAGCATAGATAAATATACCGGATAACGCCGCATTCGTCAACCCCTATGCTTAAAAAAACTACTGAAATATTTTTGCTAAAACAACGCAACGATTGTTCAGAGAAATCATTTTTTTAAAATGCGAACGAATTAAATAAGTAGCCTGAATTATGTTCGTTAAAGAAGTGGTATATACGCTATTGCCCATCATTCTATTTACTTAAATTCGGTTTTAACAATCTTACCTTAACGATTAAAACAAAGCAAAAAAGCTTCGAAAAACTTGTTAAAAACAAATCTTTCAAAGCTCCATCGCTTAAACTATTCTTTTTCAGAATTATCTTCTGGTCGCATAGTTGGGAAAAGAAGGACATCTCTAATAGACGGTGCATCTGTTAACAGCATAACCAACCGATCAATCCCGATGCCAAGACCACCTGTTGGCGGCATACCATATTCAAGGGCTTCGATATAGTCTTCATCAATCCCCTCGGCTTCGTCATTACCTTCCTGGCGTTCTTTGACCTGGGCTTCAAATCGCTGCCGTTGGTCAATTGGATCGTTTAGTTCGGTAAATGCATTGGCAAACTCATTGGTTAAAATATACAATTCAAATCGGTCGGTAAACCGGGGATCATCAGCATTCTTTTTAGCCAGTGGTGAAATTTCAACCGGATGGCCATAGATAAAGGTCGGCTGTTCCAATTTTGGCTGAACGAGCTCTTCAAAAAAGGCGTTAATAATATGGCCGGTCTTCCACCATGTTTCATAATGAATATGGTGTTCGTCCGCCAACTTTTTGGCGTCGTCATCGCTCATTGGTTTCCAGAAATCAATTCCGGTGTACTCTTTGATTGCATCCACCATATGCTGGCGTTTAAACGGCTTATCAAGGTCGATTATATGTCCCTGATAGGTAATCATCCGTCACTGCTTACAGTCTTTGCAGCAGCCTTAAAAATGCCTTCAGTTTCATCCATCACATCATGAAAGTCATAGTAAGCAACGTATGATTCCAACATTGTAAATTCCGGATTGTGCCGAGTATCCATACCTTCGTTTCGGAAAACCCGGCCAATTTCGTAAACGCGTTCCATACCGCCGACAATCAATCGTTTTAAATGCAGCTCCAGTGCAATTCGCAGGTAGAGATCAATATTCAAGGCATTATGATGGGTAATAAACGGTCGGGCATTGGCACCACCGGCTTGATTATGCAGAACCGGCGTTTCAACTTCCAGATAGCCGTGGCCATCCAAATAATTTCGAATCGCTGTAATAATATGGCTGCGCTTATGGAACCGATCAAAACTATCCTGATTTGAAATCAAATCAAGATAACGCTGCCGATACCTCTGCTCCTTATCTTGAAGTCCATGCCATTTATCCGGCAACGGGCGGAGTGCTTTTGAAAGAAAGGTAACAGATTCCGCACGAACCGTTAATTCACCCATATCGGTTTTGATAATCTGCCCGGAAATTCCCAAATGATCGCCAATATCGGAACGTTTAAAAATATGATAGACGTCCTCACCAACGATATCTTTTCGAACGTAAATTTGAATCTTACCGGTTCGATCCTTCAAATCAGCAAAACCAACTTTACCTTTACCACGTTTTGCCATCATCCTACCGGCGATCACAACTTTCTTATCCATTTCCATCAAGTCGTCTTTGTCGGTATCGTCAAATTCTTCGTGAAGCTGTGAAGCTAAATATGTTCGCTCAAATCGATGTCCAAAAGGGTCGATTCCTTCCTTACGCAATTCGTCCATCTTTTGCCGACGAACAATCATCTGATCATTCATTTCTTTATCTTTGGCCAATGTCAAACCTCCTACGATAATAAACTATTAATAATGATAACACAAAACCATCTTGATTATTGAACCATTCGGTGCCGGTTTGCCTCTCTCTGGGCATTCTTTTCCAAGAATTCATCAAAAATATCGTCCATTGCCTGCTCGCCATCAGCGTTTACCAAAGCAACCTTTGTGCGGGCTGAATGGGAAATTCCTTTCAAATAGTATCCAGCCTGACCCCTGAATTCATGGGAGCCGACATGATCACCCTTCAACGCAACCAATCGATGTAAATGCTCTTTTGCAGTTGAAATTTTTTCCTCAGGTGTTGGTTCCGGTAGGATCTCACCGGTTTTCAAATAGTGTTCAACTTGTTTAAGAACCCATGGATTGCCTTCAACTGCCCGACCCATCATCACTGCATCGGCACCGACATCTTCAAGCATCTTTTTGGCATCTTGAGGCGTTTTGACATCCCCATTACCCATAAACGGAATATGAAGCTGACTGGCAACTTCCTTAAGAATATCCCAATTGGCATGGCCCATGTACATCTGCTTTCGTGTCCGTCCATGCATTGCAAGCGCCGCGGCACCGGCCTTTTCTGCAGCCAGTGCATTTTCAACTGCGTAAATATGGTCCTCGTCCCAACCGGTTCTCATTTTGACCGTTACCGGCTTTTTAACGGCATCAGTCACATAAGAAACCATCTCATAAACTTTCTTGGGATCAAGCAGCCAACGGGCGCCCGCATCGGTTTTAACTACCTTATTAACTGGGCAACCCATATTGATATCGATAATATCGGCTGCTGTGTGTTGATCGACAAACTTGGCAGCCTCAACAAGCGTTTCTTTCGTACCGCCAAAAATTTGGATGCTCATTGGATGTTCCTTGGGATCAACAAACATCATATCTAGTGTTTTTTTATTTTTATACATAATGCCGCGATCCGAAATCATTTCGCAAACCACCAGGCCGGCACCAAATTCTTTACAAATAATTCTAAATGCCGAATTGGTTACACCAGCCATGGGGGCAACGACTACTTGATTGGGAATCGTTACATCGCCAATTTTCCATTCCATAAAAATCACCTCAAAATCAATTCTCAATTCTTCGCAAAAGTCCGATAGCTATATTATCACATCTGAAAATAAATGGATAGCGCTTGTCGGCAACACCACTTCACGTGACCAATATAAAAATATTTTTTCTATTTGGATGAGGCCTTTTTCTGCTTGGCAGCAGCGATGATTGCCCTTAGTTCTTCTTCATTATACCGGTATTTTGACTGGCAGAAGTTGCAGGTAACACTGACACCCCGATCTTCTTTCAACATCGTTTCAAGCTGGTCAACCGAGATGCCGGCAAGGTCCTGGGCGAATTTTTGCTTGGAACAATTGCAATAAAATTCAACCGGCATTTTATCCAAAAAATGTAAATTGTTCTTTCCAAAGATCAACTCAAGCATCTCTTCCGGCGTTTGGTGATCCAACAGCAATTCAGAAATCATTGGCATTTCTTTAATCCGATTAATCACTTTCGTAATCGCGTCATCACTAGCACCTGGTAGCGTTTGAATCAAGTAGCCACCGGCAGCACCAATTGAATTATCATCATTTACGAATACTGAAACGCCAACCGCCGAAGGAATCTGTTCGGATTGCGCCAAATAGAAGGTAAAATCATCCCCAATTTCGCCTGATGCAAGCGGCACACTACTGGTATAAGGATCCTCATTGGCTGATACTCGAGTAACCTCAAGAAAACCATTAACACCAACCGCTTTGCTGACGTCAATTTTATGCTTTTTATTTAACGGGAGATGAACATGTGGATTTTGAATATAGCCTTTAACATGTCCCTTTGAGTCACTGTCGACAACAATCCCACCAACTGGTCCCTGCCCATTGATTTTAACGGTAATTGCTTCACCGCTCTTATCCACAGAGGCAGCCAACATTAGTGAGCCAATTAGGGTCCGCCCCAAAGCCGCCGATGAAGCACTCCAAGTGTCATGGTCTTTTTGAGCCGTTGAAATAGTTTCTTTGGCGTCAACGGCATACGCTCGAAACATACCGTCCGTTGTTGTTGCTTTTACTAGATAATCTTTCATTAATTAATCTCCCCGTTCATAACAAAAACGAGTTTAGAGGTTTCATCACCCTAAACTCATTTCCGTTAAATAATCTAATTACTGTCATCATGATGATCATTTTGGTTAGGTTGATCATCGGTTTTCTTTTCACTGGTGGAATCATCGTCCGGCTTTTTGACATTTTCAGATGAATCCGCTGAATGCTTATCCTTGGATTGATCATCAGTGTCTTGGCCTTCGTGCTGTTTCTCCAGTTGGGCCTGACGTTCAGCTTCCTTACGTTCCAGTTCCCGTTTAGCTTCTTCAAAAGTTGCGGCCCGTTCACTTGGAAATTCGTTTGTCTTTGAACTTTCAGGCATCTTCCCATTCTTCCACAAAGAAAGAATCTGTTTTTCATCAAGTGTTTCGTACTTAAGCAATGCTTGTGCAATCAGCTTATGCTTGTCACGATGTTCCTCGATGATCTTCTTAGCTGTTTCATGCGCTTCATTGGTTAATCGACGAACTTCTTCATCGACTGCAGCGGCAGTTTCCTGTGAATAACGCGGTCCATAAGTATCCTGAGCTGGATTTTCCAACTGCACATTACCAAGCCGTTCACTCATGCCGTATTGGGTAACCATCGCCCGAGCAATGTTGGTTGCCTGCTCAAAGTCGTTCGAAGCACCGGATGATTGTGAATGGAAAACAATCTCTTCGGCAGCTCGGCCACCCATTAAACCAGCAATTTGTTCCATTGCGTCCCGTTTAGACATCAACTGTTGATCTTCACGCGGCAGCATAATTGCATAACCACCGGCACGACCACGGGGCACGATTGTTACTTTGTGGACTACCCGAGCATCGTTAAGTACCAACCCAACAACGGTATGACCGGCTTCGTGGTAAGCCACGGTTTCGCGTTCTTCTTTGGAAATGACCCGATTTCGCTTGGCAGGACCGGCAATTACCCGGTCTTCGGCTTCATCAATATCACTGGCGTCAATTTCGGTCTTGTTGCGCCGGGCAGCCAGTAATGCTGCTTCGTTCAACAGGTTGGCCAAGTCAGCACCCACAAAACCAGGGGTTTGTTTGGCGATTTCGTGCAAGTCGACATCATTGGCAAACGGCTTATTCTTGGAGTGAACCTTCAAAATAGCTTCACGACCATTAATATCAGGCCGGCCAACCAAAATCTTTCGGTCAAAACGTCCAGGACGGGTTAAAGCTGGATCCAATACATCTGCCCGGTTGGTAGCGGCAATTACGATCACACCTTCATTGCCGCTAAAACCATCCATTTCAACCAATAATTGATTCAACGTCTGTTCACGTTCATCGTGGCCACCGCCCATACCGGCACCACGTCGACGACCAACGGCATCAATTTCATCGATAAAGATGATGGCCGGTGCTGCTTTCTTGGCTTGATCAAACAAGTCCCGAACACGACTGGCACCAACACCAACAAACATTTCAACAAAATCCGATCCGGAAATTGAATAGAATGGAACGCCCGCTTCACCAGCGACCGCCTTTGCAAGCAAAGTCTTACCGGTACCAGGAGGGCCCTCCAATAAAACACCATGCGGAATGGTGGCCCCCAAGGTGGTGAATTTACGTGGATCTTTCAGAAACTCAACCACTTCAACAAGTTCCTGCTTTTCCTCTTCTTCACCGGCAACATCTGAGAAACGTACCTTATTTTGCTTACTGTCGGCTGGCTTAGCCTTGGATTTGCCAAAGTTCATCACTCTGCCATTTCCGCCGCCTTGACCGCCAGCTCGGCCCATCATCATATAAAAGAACCATACAAATAGTAACAGCGGTAGTACGTAAACCAGTAAGTTTACCCAAAAACCGCTTGACTCTTCAGGCTTTGCATTCATCTTAATATTATTCGACTGCGCGGCCTTGGTGATTTCAGCAATTGAGGAGTTATTCTCAAGAACGGTTGTTGTGAACTTAGTAACATTCTTAGACTGGCTTTGATTGCCGCCAACCAAGAAGTTGCTGTTCACCTTAGCCCTTTGGCCCTGCCTGTATTCACCGGTTACTTTGTAAACACCGCCTGAAGGCTGAATTGAAAAGCTTTTTACTTTGTCACTCTTCAAGTCCTTCACAAATTGGCTCGATTGGACTTCCTGAGATTGTGTGTTTGAACTACTTCCATTGAAAAAGTAGATGACACCCATTATCAGTAAGAATATGACAATGTAAAATAGACTATTTTTAAAAAGCCCATTTTTATTTGAGTTCATCAACGTCCTCCTCAAAAAAATTATTCATGTTGATAGTCAAAATACTACCACAATTGACTATTTTTGACCATTAATTGTTTGTATAAATCTCTGGTTTTAAGACACCAATGTAAGGCAGATTCCGATACTTTTCATCGTAATCAAGCCCATATCCGACGACAAATTCATTAGGAACTTTGAAGCCGACAAAATCAGAGTCGGCTCTCACTTGCCTGCCAGCAGGTTTATCAAGCAATGTACATACCTTAATCGAACGCGCACCCCGCTTGGTTAAGTTATCCATCAAAAACTTCAATGTCCGTCCCGTATCGACAATGTCTTCGACAATTAAAACATCCCGCCCCGAAACATCTGTTGAAATATCAGTGATCAGGTCAACCGTTCCTGAAGATTGCGTCGTTCCATGATAACTTGATACATCAATAAAATCAATTTCCATGTAAGTATCGGCTTGGCGAACGATATCCGACATGAAAAAAGTAGCCCCTTTTAATACCCCAATAACAACCGGCACCTTATCGGCATAGACTTTCTGAATCTGCTTGCCAAGCCTTTGACAGGCCTGGTTAATCTGCTCGGTACTATAAAGAATTTTTAAGATGTCGTTATTCATTGTTAGTTCCTTTTCTTTCTGAAGTTAATTGCGATCCGGATTCTGCCAAGTACAGCCTTTGTCCGCTGTCACCAGGTAAAGCCGCACTTTTCAGGCCGATTACCGCGAGGATTTTGTCTCGAGACGTCACCAGAAGATTGGCATTTAAACGCTGGCCCTTCGGCACTTTTAAATCAATCATAACCCGACTGATTTTTTGGTGGCCGCCATTTTTCAATCTGAGCCGGTCGCCGGGCTGCCACCGCCGAATCGACAGTGGCAGTTGGCTATCGGTTAAATGAAAAACTGTCACCTTCTCAGCTTCGGAAGGCCGCGTTGTGAAAACGCCAAACTTTAATCCGTCATCCAACAAATACCATCGGTCTAATATTACCATAAATTGACGACTGATTTTAGGTTTTGTAACAGGTTTGTCGACTTTTTTTACAATTGAAAGTCGTTGATAGCTTTTAATAAACTGCCAATTGTTTGACAGTTGCAGTTGTCCCTGCGGTTTTGCCGGGTTTGCCAGCAATCGCAGGAGTTGTTTAAATTGGGGCAGCGCTACGTTGCAAATTGCTAATTTTACTTCAATCAGATATTTCAGGACCGCCATTTGAAGCGGTTTCGAATAAGTGGTCAACCGGGTTCCGTTTAAAACGATTTCCCGATTAGCTGTAAACGACACTACCAGCTGTTCGGCAATTGGCGTGATTAATTCCCGATTGGCTGCCGTCAGCATCTCCAGTTGCTTGGAATAATCACCAAAGTGTGTCAGAATCCTCGCGTTTTCGCGCTTAAGATCCGCCAGATAACGGTATCGGAACCGATTTCGCTCAATCGTCAAATCCTGATTGGTTTGGTCTTCAAACCAATGAAGCTGTTTAGAAGCGGCAAACCGTCGAATATCACGCTTACTGAAAGCCAGCATCGGCCGAATCAGCCTGCCAAAGGCTGTTTGGCGCTGCTGTTGAATACCAATCAATGATTCAATCTGACCGCCCCGAACCAGCTTCATCAACATTGTTTCAGCCAAATCATCACTATGATGAGCCGTTAACAACACGGTTGCCCGGTTAGCCTTCAAAACCGACCGGAAAAATCGATATCGAAACTCTCGGGCAGCCGCCTCAATGCCATGGCTGGGATGGCTGGTACGCTTCCAAACAGTTTGTGCCAGCTGCAAATGATGATCACGGCAATACCGTTGAATAAAAGCCGTTTCCAATCGGCTCTGATCACGGAGTTGATGATCAACGTATGCAACAATAATTTGAGGTCGTTTTTTAGGCAGGTGCTGCAATAACTCAAGCAGTGTCATCGAGTCGACACCGGTAGAAACTGCGACGACGACCGGTTGTCCAGTCTGCCACCAATCATGGCGATTAATTATTTGATTAAATCTCTGCTGCAGATCCACTAAAATAAACGATTCCTTTCCAATGGCTAAAAATAGTAATTAAGACATACCACAAAAAAACCAGACCAAAACCATTTTTGGTTCCGTTCCAGTTTTTAAATTATTATAAATCACTTATTTGCTTAACTTCGACGACCGCCGCGACCGCCGCGTTTCCCTTCGGTATTTTTCCGCAGGGTTGCCAGTCGATCTTCACTTTGTTTAAGAAAGCCTGACATTAAATCATCAAACTCTCGGGATGATTGCCGGAATGGCTCCCCCGATTGTTGGCATGATTATTTCTGGCATGATGACCGCGATTTTCGTGATAGTCATGATTATTTTCCCGTTCATGATTATTATGATGGCCATAATTTTCATGACTTGATTCGTGACTTTCCCCATGGCCGGCTGAATCTTTGGCTTTTCGAATTGACAGACTGATCTTATTATTTCCTTCAACTTTCAAAACCTTGACGGTTACTTCATCGCCAACCTTTAAAACATCATGGATATCTTTAACAAATCCGTCAGAAACTTCGCTGATATGAACTAATCCCGTTCGATGATCACCTAAATCAATAAATGCACCAAAATTTGTAATTCCGGAAACTTTACCATTAACTTTTTCCCCAACTTCAATTGCCATTAAAAAAATTGTTCCTCCTATTAGTTCTAAGTACAACTAGTATAGCATATAAAAATTTGTATCGGGAAACAAATTAAAAATTAATGAAGATTGCCTTCATTCTGTTTGTCCCCCATCGATACAAGTAAACCACAACTTTGCTTTTGAAGCGAGAATTTTAACGTAAAAAAAAGGCCACCAAGTCAGTCTTATATGGATCTGCCCAGTTGCCCCGAATCGACTAAAGTATCTTAAAATTACTCATTCCCATTATTAACGTCTTTAGGCGCCTTGTTGGGAAAACTATAGACCGTCTCACCAGGTTTGGTGTAGTAGTAACGATCGCGAATTAATTGTTCAACGTAGTCTTTATCATTTAGCTGAGAAACCTGAGCGGTTAGCCGCTTATGCTCAGCCCGCTCTTTTTTCACCTTTTGTTTTTGCTTTGAAATTTGAACATTAACAGCAGCATAATTGACCTTTGCCCGGATAATCTGAGCTGTAAAAATCAACGCAAAAATCATAAAGACAGAAATAATAATCAAAGCCCGTTTCTTTCGACGGCGACGCACTGAAATGGAAGCTTTCGTTGTCTGAAACTCAAGCTCACGCCGTCGGGTATAGTTGTTTTCTAATTTTCTGATTTTCTGCTGTTGTTGGGCCATGTTCAATCCCCCTGAATTAAAACACTTTCTAATGATAAATTATAACAATAAAAGCGCGTTTGTCCATACAATTCAAGGGTTCTTAATAATTTTATTTATTCGTTTCTGTAATCGTGTTCATAATCTTCAGAAACAATTTCATACATTTTCTGGGCGTCATCTTTTTTGGTAGTATCCAAAAGCGCTTTTACCAAGACTGTCAGCGTCTTATTGCCGAATTTAATAACAACTTTATCATTGGTACTAACGTCTGAAGAGGATTTGGCAACGCGACCATTAATCGTAATTCGACCTTGTCGGCAATTTCCTTGGCAACTGAACGCCGTTTGATAATTCTGGAAACTTTTAAAAATTTATCGATTCTCATTTTTTCACCCGTTACTTTCTTTAATTATTTCATTACTCTGAGTAATTTACTAATCAATGGTACCGCAAACCATTCCCGAAGTGTAAATACCCGCAATCGTTTACACCCATAGAGAAAGATTCCGGCACCAAGTGGCACGCCGATCATCACGATCAGCAGTGCCTGCAAGCGGCCATTTTCAACAATCAGCCAGTCCCCGATGATTGTGGCAGCCAATCCGACACCTGTCATCATCACCACTAGGACAACAACCAATTTTATTAATTGCCGCCCGTCTGTCAAACCGGCCAAAGACCGGCTGGCGGCCGTCCTCATTAACAGTACCATCACTGCAAGACTCATAAGTGTCGCAACACTGGCACCAATAATGCCCAAAGAAGCAACCAGCCATTTGTTGACAATAATCTTAACACCGAAGCCGCAAAGAATAGCGGCCATTGTTGGTCCGTATTGCCCGCGTGCCTGAAGAACCATATTATCCGTTAAAATCACGGTTGTTAGGACGATACTGAAACAATAAACGGCAATCGTCAGGTTTAAACCGGCCGTTGAAAAAAGCAGTTGATTAATTTGGGGCATTAAAACAAACAAGCCGGCACTCATTGCCAATGATAATGCCAGGTTGACCCGCATAGTGTCCGTGCCAAATGATCAAAAGTTGTTTCGTGAGATCTGGCATGGGCCAACGACAAGTTTGGCAGGACAGCGGTTGTCGAGGCAATTGTCACCACCATCCCCAATTGAACCAATGTCTGGGAACGGTCATAAATGCCCTTTATGTTTTGGGCTGTCGAAAATGATAGTCCAAAGTCCCGCAATCCTGAAACTACTGAAAACGAATCCACTAATTGCAGCAGCAGCATTACCGCAGAAACCAGGCAAAGGGTCCCACCTTCAAACAAAATTCTCGAAAGCAGCCGCGTGTATACCTGCCGATGACTGGACTTGGGCAAACGTGTCCGGCAAAGACTGACATAAAGAACCAGTAAGGCACACACCCCGGCAATCGGCGCGGAAAACATGGCCAACGTTCCGATTTGATAAGGATTCGCAAAGTGATGGACTGCCCAAGCAGCCGAAACCAGAATGAAAGTTACCCGAACAACCTGTTCAATGACCTGCGAATAAGCGGTTGGCCGCATATTCATCCTGCCTTGAAAATAGCCGCGCCAAGTTGCCAAAAAAGGTCCCAATAAAAACATCCAGCTAACTGCTTTAATTACCGGTGCCAAGCGCACATCGCTCATCGCGGCTGCAATCCAGGTTGCCCCAAACTGTAATCCCAAAAAGAAGGTCACCGACAGAATCGTTACTAATAATTGAATTCGATAAATTACGGCCATTTGATCCCGGGGGTCCTTAATATCAACAACCAGCTTGGAAATAAATAGGGGCAGACCGTTTAACGCAACCGTCATCCCGATACCATAAATCGGATAAATCTGCTGATACACATAAAAGCCAACGTTACCCACCATGTTTTGAAACGGCACCCGATAAACGGCGCTTAAAAACTTGGCGATAAATGCCGCGGCCGTTAGTAGAAACGTCCCCGCCAGAATCTGCTTTCGACGAGAATTACTTGTCATTTGAAGTTACCTTACGACTTTCGTGTTTTTTCCTGGTAAGCGCTAAAGCACGGTTAAACGCAATGATTTGGTCCAACCAGTCCTTCATATTGGGCTGAACGGTTAAAATCACCTGATATTTTTTGTCGGCATTGTTGATTGTGGCCCTAAACTTTGTTTGAGCGATGGCTGCCAGTAAATCTTTACTGCCGAAGGTATCACTGGCCTGCTTGGCAAAGGTTAACGTAACTCTCGGTCCATCCTGATGAATTTTTTCAACCATTGCCAAGTCCGAGTACATCTTCATCTCGGTAATCTTTAACAGGTTGGCAACCGGTTGGTTATAATCTCCAAACCGGTCAAGCAAATCGTCAGTTACCTCATCAAGTTGGTCCTTATTTCCTACTTGACGAATCCGCTTGTAAATCTCAATTTTTTGTTGATTATCCTGAATATAATCACTCGGCAGATAGGCTTCAAGATCAAGTTCAATCGTGGTATCCGTTTTAAAGGCCACGTTTTTGCCACGCTTCTTTGAGACAGCATCGGCCAGCATTTGGGTATATAAATCATAACCCACCGAATCAACAAAGCCGGACTGTTGTTTACCCAAAAGATTACCGGCGCCCCGAATCGAAAGGTCCCGCATCGCGATTTTAAAACCGGAACCCAGTTCCGTAAAATCACGAATCGCTTCCAAGCGTTTCTCACCTACTTCAGTCAGCACCTTATTTGGCTGATACATGAAATAAGCATAAGCTACCCGGCTGCTGCGGCCAATCCGCCCTCTCAGCTGATAAAGCTGTGAGAGACCCATATGGTCGGCATTTTCCACAAACAACGTGTTAACGTTTGGAATATCGACGCCGGTTTCAATAATTGTTGTTGTCACCAATACATCGTATTCACCGTTAACAAAGTCATATAGAATATCTTCCATTTGGTTTTCTGTCATCTGACCGTGAATATAAGCAATTCGGGCATCCGGCACCAAAGCACTTAATTGTTCAACCGTCTTTTCAATATCGGCAACCCGATTATGCAGATAAAAGACCTGCCCGCCACGAGCCATTTCCCGTTCAATTGCTTCCCGAATTGTCCCGGCATTTTGTTCAAGCACATAAGTCTGAATTGGATACCGGTTGGCAGGCGGTGTTTCGATTACCGATAAATCCCGAACTCCCATCATTGACATGTTCAGTGTTCTGGGAATCGGCGTGGCCGTCAACGTTAAAACGTCAACATCGGTCCGCATCTCTTTAATTCGTTCCTTGTGTTTAACGCCAAATCGCTGTTCTTCATCAATAATTAATAGTCCCAAATTATTAAATTTAACGTCTTTTGACAGTAACCGATGGGTGCCGACAACGATATCAACCGTCCCGTTCTTCAATCCAGCCAACGTTTCGCGGATTTGCGCGGCTGTTTGGAATCTGGAAAGTACGCGAACTTCAATTGGATAATCGTTAAAACGCTCCAGCATTGTTTCATAATGCTGCTGCGCCAAAATGGTTGTCGGAACCAAAAACGCAACCTGTTTGCCAACTTCCACCGCTTTAAACGCGGCCCGAAGCGCAACTTCCGTTTTCCCATAACCAACGTCACCAACCAACAAGCGGTCCATCGGTTTAGCCGTTTCCATATCATGTTTGATTTCGTCCGCACTTCGCAGCTGATCAGGGGTTTCGGTATACGGAAAACGGGCTTCAAACTCGTTTTGAAGAGAATCATCGGGCGGATAGGCATACCCTTTTTCAGCATCCCGCTTAGCGTAAAGCGCGATCAAATCATCGGCGATATCCTCAATTTTAGCAGCAACTTTTCGTTTGGTTTTCTGCCAATCGCTTCCACCCAATTTATTAATTCTGGGTTTCTTATCTTCGGAGGAAACATACTTTTGGATCATATTTAACTGGGTAACCGGAATAAACAGTTTGGCAGAGTCCTGATAGGCAATGGTCAGATAATCCTGATGTTTACCATCAACCGTCATCGTCTTCATACCCTCGTAGCGGCCAATTCCGTGGTTAACATGAACCACATAATCCCCGGGTTTTAAATCCGTATAACTTTTAATCCGTTCAGCGTTGTTAAACGTTGTCTGGCGAGGCCGTTTTTTAACAATTGTGCCAAACATTTCTTTTTCGGTAATCACCACCAAATCGGCAGCCGGCAATTCAAACCCGTTTTCAAGGTTGCCATGAACCAATTGAACCTGCCGGGTTAAAATCGTTGACGGGTCGGTTTGAACAGCCGCAATTTCGAAATCCGCCAAAGTTTGAGCAACTTTCTGCATGCGGTTTTGGTCCTGAACCAAAATCACGACCGTCTGGTTTTGTTTTTGCCAACGGCCAATTTCCGTTCGCAGCATCGGCATTTGCGAGAAGAATTGCTGCATTGGCCGAACGGTAATATTAATCACACTGTCCAGGCGCATTCGCCCGAGTCCCTTTTGAAAAAGTGATAGGATCAAAGTTGCCCGCTGGTTCTTTTTGAAAATGGTTTTAAAATCATTAGTGTAGTCGGTGGCCTTCAATAACTCATGATTTTTAATCTTATCCGTCAACCAAACACTGTCGTCGCTTTCAAGTTGACGCTGCGATTCGGTAATCCGCGAATAATCGTCAAAAACCACCAGCCCAGCTGAAGATAAATAATCAAGCAATGAATAAGCCCGATCGTAAAACAGGTTGGCGAACAGTAACCACCTTGGATCATTCAAACCATTTTTAAGATCCATCAGCTGGGGCTCAATTGTATTCGTCAGTTTTTTGGCAGTCTGGTCATCCAAATCGGCTTTTTCAGCGGCCAGCTGTTTCTTAAGGTTTTCAACAGCACTTTGCCGCTGTTCATCATTAATCAATAAATCGGTGGCCGGTAAAACCTGAACGGATTTAATAGTCCCGGTGCTTCGTTGATTTGAAACATCAAAGACCCTCATCGAATCAACTTCCGTATCAAAGAAATCAATTCGAACCGGATCCTGACTATTTAAGGGGAAAATATCCAGAATCGAACCCCGAATTGAAAAATCGCCGGGAGCCGCAACCATCTTTTGAAATGTGTACCCCATTTGATGCAGCTTCAGTTTTAGTTTTTCCAAATCATATTCCGAATCCATGTCGATCGTTAATTTAGCCTCGGCAAACTGATCGGGTGAAGGCAGTAATCGTTTTAATCCGGAGACTGAGGTAACCACAACTGCCGGCTCGCCACTAAGCAGCTTATTCATTGCCAACACCCGTTGAGCCTTATACTCCGGCGAGCTTGTCGCCAACTCGGCAGCTCCCATTTCCTCAACCGGAAATTCAAAGATCTGGTCATCAGGCAACAGATTACTAAAATCACTGACCAGTTGATCAGCATGAAAAAGGGTGTCGACTACCATAATTACCGGCCGATTAGTTTTTTTAAGCAGATTATTAATCAATAATGTCCGCGCCGAGCCGCCAATACCAGTGATCAATTGCCGACTGTTGGTTTTAAGATGTGATTCAATTTGCTTAAATTGAGGTATTTCGGAAAGTAGTTGATCCAATTGCAATTTTATCGTCCTCTCACTAATTGTAACGATTCTCCAATTCAGGAATCGTAACCCCGGCCAACCAATCTTCAAGCGCATTTACCGCGTTGTCAGCAGCAATTTTAAATTCTGGTAACTGGTCCTTCGAAAACCGCCCCAAAACATAGTTGACGACGGTATTATTTTTATCCGGATGCGCAATGCCTACTCGAATCCTGGAAAAGTGTTCCGTTCCTAAATTGCTGATTAAACTTTTAATGCCATTATGACCGCCCGCAGATCCCTTGTCTTTAATCCGGATTTTCCCAATTGGCAGATCCATGTCGTCGTGAACGACAATCACGTTTTCGGCTGATATATCAAAATAATCCATTAACGGTTTAACCGCAATCCCTGAATCATTCATGAACGTTGTCGGTTCAACAACCAACACTTTTTCGTTATTTACAAAGGCTGTCCCGATTTTGGCATTCATTTTTCGGGTTCTAATCGCCAAACCATGCTTTTGGGCAAAACTTTCAACAACCATAAACCCCGTATTGTGACGGGTGCCATCATATTGAGGGCCAATATTTCCCAAGCCAACAATCATTTTCATCTTTTTAAATTATCCTCACATTCTTGCAACACAAAAGGCTGAACCAAGTAGTTCAGCGGCTGTGATTGTTAGATTATAAATTATCAAGTTGCGTCATATCAACATCAAGCTTGTAAGTTAGATTATAGCATAGTTGGCCAAACATGCCGAAAGTTGGCAGGAATCAATTAAATAATCTGAATCAGCCAAATTGGTCTAGATACCAATTGAGCAATCCGAAGACGCCCTCACAGCATATGCTCATCCCTTCTAATCAAATTATTATGATGCGATTTGTGAAAATCAAAACGACCCTGTGGTATAATTTATACAGATAAAAAAAGATTGGGAGATGATTATTTTGACTCTAAAACGTCAAAAAGTAGCATTAATCGGTGACGGCGCGGTAGGTTCTTCATACGCCTTTGCAATGATGCAACAGGGACTTGGCGAAGAATTCGTTATCGTTGATGTTGTTAAGGAACGAACCGTTGGTGACGCCTTGGATCTTGAAGATGCTCAAGTATTTACATCACCAAAGCACGTTTATTCCGGTGACTATAAGGACTGCCAAGATGCTGACTTAGCTATCATTACGGCTGGCGCACCTCAAAAGCCGGGTGAAACCCGTCTGGATCTGGTTAACAAAAACCTAAAGATCATGAAGGCCATTATCACCCCATTAGTTGATTCCGGCTTTAAGGGAATCATCGTTGTCGCAGCCAACCCAGTTGATATCTTAACTTACGCTGCCCAGAAATTCTCAGGCTTCCCAAAGGACCGGGTTTTCGGCAGTGGGACATCTTTGGATTCCGCCCGTTTGAGAGTTGCATTGGGTAAGAAATTAAACCTTAACCCACAATCAATTGATGCCTATATTTTAGGTGAACACGGCGATTCTGAGTTTGCAGCTTATTCAGCTGCCCGGGTTGGCGGCGAACCATTCCTGGATGTTGCTAAACGAGCCGGCCTGTCAGATGATGATTTGGCAACCATTGAAGATCAGGTCCGTCACAAGGCATACGAAATTATTAATCGCAAAGGGGCAACTTTCTACGGTGTTGCAACCTGCTTAATGAGAATTTCTCGGGCTATCTTACACGATGAAAATACGATTTTGCCTGTCGGTGCGCCAATGAACGGTGAATACGGCTTAAACGATGTTTACATCGGCAGCCCAGCCGTTGTCAATGGTTCCGGTATCGCAAAAGTGATCGAAGTCCCACTTAACGACAAAGAAAAAGCCGCAATGAAAGCTTCTGCCGAAACGCTTCAAAAGACCACTAAAGACGGCATGGATCAACTTTAATGAATCATCTAAACAGATCAAAATTATTTTGACTGAAAAGTCCGGACAAAGAATTTTGCCCGGATTTTTTATTGGGCACAGCACATGAAACGTTCAACCAAATAATTATTAAAACGTTGAAAACCAGCAACCAATTTCAACACGTCTTCGATAATCATTAACAAAATATTATTTTGATTAACAATTCATGAGAAATTATCATTTTTATTTGTACTGTTCTGAATGCCGCTATGGTATTATGAACATATACAGCTTAAAGTTGGAGGAATTAGAAATGCTATTAAAAACACTTGTTAAGCCCAAGGAACGTCTGGTGACAGTTAAAGAAGACGCGACGCTTGAAGAAGCGCTTCAAATCCTTGAGGATTCCGGCTATCGATGTGTCCCGATTCTTGATGAAACCGGGACAATTTTCCGGGGCAACATTTATAAAATGCACATCTATCGTCATAAATCACGAGGTGGCGATATGTCCTTACCCGTTACAACACTTCTAAAAAACGCGACCAAATTCGTTAATGTTAACTCAGCGTTCTTTCAAGTGTTCTTCTCGATTAAGGATCTGCCGTATATTGCGGTCCTTGACGCCCAAAATCGATTCTATGGTATTTTAACCCATACCCGGCTGCTGGACATGCTGTCACAATCATGGAACGTCAATATCGGCAGCTACGTCCTAACCGTTGTTTCCAGTGGCGAACGTGGTGACCTCGAAGAAATTGCTAAAATTATCACTAAATATACCAACATCGCAAGTGTTATCTCATTGGATGCCCAGGAAGGCGAATTAGTTCACCGAATCATGTTTACCTTACCTGCAGACGTTGATGAGGACCGTTTAAACCGAATTATTGCCGCCTTGGAACGAAAAGAATTTCGAGTTCCGGAAGTTGAAAATCTCAAAGAAGAAAACAAGTAAGTTTGATAATTTACTACGTAAAAAAGCCGGTGCGTCCAAATACGCGCCGACTTTTTTAATACTTATTTTTTGCCCGTTTCAAATAAACTTGTTAAGGTTATTATTAATACTAAACCAAAAGTGATTGAATCATCGGTTTTACCGGCATCACACCCGATACCCGCTTCACGTTTCCGCATTTTCCCCTAGTTACATTCGATAAAAAATTGAACATCACTATATGTATTCTGGTCTCTCACGCGTTTTTGCCTAATCCCAAACTAATTCGAACCGCTTTATCAACTTTAGCCATTGTTGAATTGTTCAAATGGGTAACTTTATCCTTTAATCGCTGCTTGTCAATTGTTCTAATCTGCTCCAATAAGATAACCGAGTCCCGTTCGATCCCATTGCTGGCCGAGATGCCAACATGGGTGGGCATCTTGGGTTTTGAAATTCTTGCGGTTATGGCAGCGACAATAACTGTTGGACTATAATGATTACCGATGTCGTTTTGAATAATTAACACCGGCCTCATGCCACCCTGTTCAGAACCGACAACGGGTGATAGATCAGCGTAGAAAATGTCTCCACGTTTAAAAATAACGTCAGTCACCCTCACACCTCCCATCATCGCATCGTTTAATTTTCACTAATAAAAATTTCGTAATCTTCGCCGATACTGTGCCAGATGAATATCCGCATCCTCTTCACAACACGAAAAATCGTGACTAATCTCTCGATTTAAATTCGCCATTTCACAATAACCCTTCATCAAACCACTAATTAATTTAGGATCATCAAAAAAAATAGTTGATCGCAATTTCAACTGCCGCACTTTCCGAAACACCAACAGTCGTACAGAACTGATCCAACCTGTCTGCAACCCGATCGTTGATCATAACTGAAAATTGCTTGTGATTAGTTGCTTTTTTCATCGTAATGTCCCCTATTTTCCAAGATTACTTTACCTTCTAATATAACATGAAAGTTTCAATAAAGCAGTAGCATCAGACATATTTTCTCTGAAGTCGTTCACTAAAGCCACAAATAACCTCGTAATTAATTGTTTCCAGTTGATCGGCAATATCATCAACCGTAATTTGATTTGAACCGGATTGACCAATGATCGTCACAATTGTATCAACCGGGTAACGCTTCGGCAGCCTAATCATAAACTGATCCATGCAGACCCGGCCAACAACTGGGCAGAAATGACCGTCCACCAATACTGAAAAGCCCTGCATTTTTCTTGGAAAACCATCCGCATAACCAACCGGTACTGTGCCAATCCATTCATCATCTTTTGCTTGGTAAGTAGCGCCATACCCAATTGAACGGCCCTTTTGAATCTTCTTAACATGAATCAAGCCGGCCTCAAACCGCATAGCCGGAAACAAGGGATAAGGCGTCTCGGTAATTTCTCGGCCGGAAGGATTCAAACCATAAGTCGCAATACCATAACGGACCATATTGGCACCACAGACCTGATGCCACATACTCGTTGCGGTATTTGCAACGTGGACGTACTTTGGCCGCTGCTTAACCACCGCCATCATTTTTTGAAAGTTTTCATACTGATAGTTAAAGTAAGTGTCATCTTTACTATCTGCTGTTGAAAAATGCGTAAACAATCCTTCAAATTCAAACACCTTGTCAAAGCGGGTTAGGGTACTAATCGCCTGCTTTAATTCGGCCGGTTTTTGAAAGCCGATTCTCCCCATTCCGGTATCCATTGCTAAATGAATTGCCAGCTTGGCCTGACTGGGTTGTTGCGCCAAAATTGCTGCAACAGTTGTTAGCCACTCGTCTGAGGTAACTGTTAGTGAGATACGCTGATCCCGCGCAATTGCGGCAGCTGCAGGTTCTGTAATTCCCAAAACCAGAATTGGTTCGGTAAAGCCGGCATGGCGAAGTGCCAGCCCCTCTTCCAGTAAAGCAACACAAAATCCCTTGGCACCGGCTTTCTCAGCCATCCTGGCAACTTGAATTGCACCGTGACCATAGCCGTCTGCTTTGACAACCACAAAAAGGTCCGTTCCGGCCTGCGTCTTTTCAACGGCATTCCTGACATTATTAAAAATTGCTTCCTGATTGATGATTAATCTTGCGTTTCGCAAATTTCCAACAGTCATCTTTAACCCTCTTATCTTTCTAGAATAACTTCAGTCATGACAATCTCATCAGTATGCGAGATTGAAACAAACGCTTTTCCATCAAATGGATGGGCTAATACCACCGGCTTACCCTTTGCATCGTCAATAATCGTTAAGTCATGAAAACGGACAGCTGAGCCCAGTCCAGACCCGAACGCTTTTGAATACGATTCCTTGGCAGAAAATCGACCGGCAATATATTCAATCTTTCGTTTTTCAGAAAATCCGGCAATCTGCTCTATTTCTGCTGCCGTTAATATTCGAGCAACAAAGTGAGCGTTATGGGTAACAGCTGCCTTAATCCGATAAATGTCTGTAATATCAATTCCTAATCCGGCAATCATAAATAATTTCCTCACAAACTAGTTAGCAAAGTCACAATTAATAATACCATATTTTTCTATGTAAGTAACAAAAGCCGGAACAAATTGCTCCGACCTTTGCCATCATCGCTTAATGACCCAAGCGACCTATTTATTTTTAATCGTAAAACGGCGTTTACTGCTTGAATGATGATCATCTTTCCGATTGCGATCCCGACTGCCGCCATTACCACGACGATTTCGGTTTCTTGAAGAACCGCGATTATCATTCCGATGGTTATTCCAATGACCTCCGCCGCGATGATTATTATTTCGACGACCACTACCATGATGTCGTCTTGACAATGGTCGTTCCGGTGTGATTTTAACCTTAACATAATCTCTGGTAACATCATTAAGCAGGGCTGCAACCAAATCAGTTGCTTCGTACTCGTCCAGAAGTTTGTCAGCCATTTTTTCATACTTTTCGGTATTGGTGCGTTTGATCAATTCACCAATATCAGATTCAGCACTGTTTAATTGCCCAACAAAGGCTTCCTGTTCTGTAGGCGGCTTCAGTGGCAGCATCCGCACCTTAGTTAATTTTTCAATTTCATGAAGATAATCCATTTCATTTGGCGTTGTAAACGTGATGGAAACACCATGCTTACCGGCCCGGCCTGTCCGGCCAACCCGATGGACATAACTATCGGGATCCTGAGGAATATCATAATTGTACACATGAGTAACACCAGAAATATCGATTCCTCGAGCAGCAACATCGGTTGCCACTAAGATATCAACTTTTCCGCGCTTAAATTCATTCATGATCTGAGTCCGTCGAGCCTGGGTCAAATCACCATGCAAGCCGGCAGCGTTGTAACCCCGGGCTTCAAGACCTTTGGAGACTTCATCAACCCGCCGCTTGGTCCGGCAGAATACAATCGTTACTTCCGGGTCCTGAACATCAAAGAACCGCGTCATCGTATCAAACTTTTCGTATTCCTTTACCCGAACGTAATACTGGTCAATCAAGTCCGTTGTAAGTTCCTTAGCCTTGATCTTAACCTGTTTTGGATCTTTCATGAACTGAACACCGACCCGCTTAATTTGCGGGGGCATCGTTGCTGAAAAAAGCAAAGTCTGTCGATCAGACGGCACTTGTTTGATAATTGACTCGATATCATCCAAAAAGCCCATGTTTAGCATTTCGTCAGCTTCATCAAGCACCAGTGTTTTAACGTGATCCAGCTTCAATGTATGACGACTGATATGGTCCAGAATTCTTCCCGGAGTTCCAACAATAATCTGGGGATGGTTCTTTAAAGCGTTGATTTGACGCCGAATATCAGCGCCACCATACACAACCTGAACCTTGGCTTTTTCATCTTTTCCAAGTCGATAAACTTCTTCTTGGGTTTGGATAGCCAGTTCACGAGTTGGTGAAATAATCAATGCCTGAACGTTTGGATTGTCAAAATCCAAATGCTGCAAAATCGGCAGTGCAAACGCTGCAGTTTTTCCCGTTCCGGTTTGTGCCTGGCCAATAACGTCTTCTCCATTAAGAACCATTGGGATTGTTTCAGCCTGAATGGGCGTTGCTTCTTCAAAGCCGCTCTTTGAGATCGCTGAAAGTAAGCTGTCCGATAGTCCTAATTCACTAAACTTCAAATATGTTTCCTCCTAAATTGGAACAATAACAGTTCCGTAATTAACTGAAAAAAGTCCGTTTTTCGTACCGCGTTAATTACTTGACTAGATTTCTATAAATTAACGTAACTTCTTTTTTAAAATACATCTACTTTTCAAAAAGTAACTTATTAAGTTTACATCGTTTACATAAATTACGCAAGCCTAATCAACTTTTTCATTAAGCTGTTAATTTCGCGACAATCTTCTCAAGATGTATCCCATGGCTTGCCTTTAACATCACCTCGTCATTCGGCTGAAGGTCCCGCTTCAAATCCTCACTCAGCTGCTGTAGTTGATCGGCCTGATAATAATGGAGATTTTCCGGTGCAAAAAACGGTTTCAACTTCTCGTACAACGCCTGCATATCCTTACCGATCAGGTAAACAGCCGCAATTGCATTTGAATCAATATCCGCAGCCAGCGATGCATGCATTTGCGGCGATTGATTACCCAATTCCAGCATATCACCCAAAACAACAATTCTTCGCCCTACGACAGGCGTTTGACTAAAGGCCGTTAACACTTCCCTGGCAGCCGTTGGATTTGAATTATAAACGTCACTGAGAATTTTTTCACCCTTTGTGCCGGTTAACCATTCGGTCCGATTTTTAGTTAAATCAAAATGGGCCAATTTTTGCGTTATTTCAATTTCGGGAATTCGAAACAGCTTACCAACTGCGATTGCCGCCAAGGCATTATTGACATTATAATCACCCATCATTGGAATCGTTATTTTTTTATCCGGCCATAAATTAACCTCAAACGACGTCCTGAACTGACCGTCACTTGTGCTGACCGCGTACACATCATTGGTCTGATTTCTGCCAAACGTCATTTTGGCGAAATCGAGTGATTCGGCCCGCTCCCGCAGCAGTGGCTCATCCCCATCATAGATGAAATAGCCATCCGCTTTTAGACCATGGGTAATTTCCATTTTGGCATCGGCAATTTTATCACGGGTGCCAAAAAACTCAATATGCGCTTCGCCAATCATCGTAATAACAGCGACATCCGGTGAAACTAACTTGGAAAGAAAATCCAACTGTCCCGGGCGGTCCATTCCCATCTCGACTACCAAAAAGTCAGTATTGGACTCCATCTGTAAAATCGTATAGGGAACGCCGATCTCATTATTAAAATTATCATGAGTCTTGGTAACGTTGAATTCATCATCTAAAACCGATGCAATCATATCTTTGGTTGTCGTCTTGCCATTGCTCCCCGTTATTGCAATCACCCGGGGATTAATCTTGGTTAGATAATACCGGCTTAATTTTTGAAAGGCCTGCAGTGGATCATCAACAACCAGTGCAGGAATAGAAACCGGCAGCCGGTCTATATGGTCACGGCCCCATAGCGTTGCCCTTGCGCCCCCCTTAACAGCATTCTCAATAAAATCATGGCCGTCATGATCACCCTGCAGTGGAATAAAAAGCTGACCGGGTGTCAGCTTTCGCGTATCAAAACATACGCCGTTCACTTCAGTTTGTAAAACTTCATCACTTTGATCTTCAAGGCTGGCATTAATTGCTTTGACAATTTCGCCAATCGTCATTTTCATTTTTAGCGCTCCAATGTAAGAATATAATTAAATCCATTATAACAAAAAACAGCAGACTAAACATCCGCTGCCTGATCCTGCCATTGCAGTTGCCATTGTGAACGCTGAAGATCATAGGTTAAATCACCGATATAATCGGTATTGTTGGTGATAGCCTGGTTTTCAAAATGATTGAAACCTGATCCGGGTTCTTTAAAACTCTGAGGGGAATATGGTAAACCCGGTTTTTCTCGCGTAAATCCCCAAAAGTAATAAACAAACCATCATTTGCCTGGGTAATCAGCTTAATCAAAATCGAATTATCCACGTCTTTAATTGCCAACGGCCGCAAGAAAACCCGCAGTGTGTTATGAACTTCTCTCAAATGACGCTTAACCGCAATTTCCAAAACATGATTAAAATCCGAAAAGCGACGGTAATAAGAGCGGGTCGTGTCGTTTTCCAAGTCAAGATAAATATAGTGATTCAGTAGTTTGGAAGAAAACGGCCTTCCCATCGGCGTCCCCATATGACCCAGATACAACAGTTCGGCAATTTCAAACGGAGACAAGCTGTTAACATTGTCCTCATTGTTGAAATCAATGAACTTTTTGGGTTTAAGAGAAGCTCTTAAAAGATAACGACGAATTTCTCCCGCCCCATTGATCAGGTTAAATCTCGAATGGGAATTATAACCGTTGGCAGCATCGACATCATCGTTAAGTAAAATAATATTGTCCGGAAGTTCATCAAGACCGTTAACATAATCAGCTGCTGTAATCCCCGAAGACAAAATCATGTTTGAAATTGGATTTGTATTAATAAATATGAAATTTCCCTTCATCGTTCATTTCTCCATTTTAGCTTTTCAATTTCATTGTACTCCGGAATTTGATTTCTGTCTTGCGTAAGCGGCATTGATTTGTTTGCCCTTCAGACTAATAGTTGTTATGATTAATGTTAATATACTAGTAATCTGAGGTTGTTAATTATGACTAATGTTTTATTTGTTTGCTTGGGAAATATCTGTCGCTCCCCAATGGCGGAAGGGATTTTTAAAGAAATGGTTGCCAAACAGCATCTTCAAGACAAAATCCACATTGACTCTGCGGGAATCAGCAGTGAGGAAGAAGGCAACCAGCCGCACCCTGGTGCCCAGCCGAGATGGCCAAACACGGATTGGATATTTCGATGTTACGGTCCCGACCGATTACCCGGCAGGATTTTCAATGGGCGGATTTAATTATCGGTATGGATAGTCAAAATATTTACTACTTAAAACAAATGGCTGATTCATCAACCGAAAATAAAATTCACCTGTGCTTTGATATCGTCCCGGAAAAAGCCGGCCAAGATATTCCCGATCCATGGTATGACCATAAATTCGGTAGGACTTATCGCCAGCTGTCACTTGCGCTGCCCAAATGGTTGGACTACATTAAAGCAAATCAACACTAGCTGTTAACGGGCCTTAAAAAGGCTCGTTTTATTTTTGAATCAGTCCGCTTTAAAGGCGTTGTTTTAACCAGCCGGCCCCTGATCATCAACCGTCCCTTGCCGGTAGCATCACAGGTTATCAGCGTCACAATTGGCTGCTTTGTCTGATTAATAACATCCACCCGATCAGCTGCAATAAAGACCCGTTGATAGACTTGATATTGGTAAACGCTTTTCATATCTGTCAAATAAACGGACTGGCCAATCCGAGTTTTAAAATAAAGCGGGCCAAATAAAATTTTGGGATCCGTCATGTGATGACCAGCCAAAGGATAGTTGCCTCGCCCCATTTGCTGATCCGGTCTCATCGTTCCGGCGGCTAACGCTAAGGTGGTATTCGAAACACCGAGGCCAATCGGCAGGTGAATGCCTGATTGCGGGACCAGAATCTGGCCCGCCGGCGCAATTTGGCGGGAATGGATTCGTGAAGAGACGACTGTCCCAAAGTCAAGTGGTTTTACCTTCTTAAAATTATAACTGGCAGTTTTAAAACGCTGTCGATGTTTTTTGTTGGCAGTTTCCTTTTTTGAAGCGGCTACAACAGCTTGCCGGGTAACTTTAGGCTGATAAGTTGCCACAACTTTATTCTTAATCGGCTTATTAAAGATCATAATCAGTGCAATAATGGCGAGCAGGCCAAAGATAAAGCCCGTTACGCCTTTTTTTATAAATTGTTTTTTCATTGACAGCACTTCCTAGCAATTTGATAATAGACCGTTTTAGTCATTGGATATTCTGGTAAGGAGGATCCCTTTGTTAAAAATAAGTGGTCGACCCAATTCATGGCGTCAAAATTTAACCGTTCTCTGGTTTGGTACCTTCATGGCAGGAATCGGATTCAGCGAGGTAATGCCATTCTTATCACTTTATGTAGATACCCTGGGGCATTTTTCTCACGATCAGCTCAGCTTATACAGTGGGCTCGCATTTGCCGCGACATACCTGATAACCGCATTAGCTTCACCCATCTGGGGGAAATTGGCTGATCGAACCGGCCGGAAATTAATGCTGGTCCGAGCTTCAGCGGGGATGGCAGTCGTCTTCTTTTTAATGGGCATCGTAACAAACGTCTGGGAGTTAATTGGCTTGAGACTGCTTCAAGGTGTTTTTTCAGGATATATTAGTAATGCCAACGCTTTAATTGCTACTCAAGTCCCAAAGAACAAGAGCGGTCAGGCCTTGGGAACGTTGGTAACGGGAAATGTTTCCGGCACGCTGCTGGGACCGTTGCTTGGCGGTATTTTGGCCTCTTTTTTCAGTTACAGAGTTACTTTCTTCATTACAGGCTGCCTACTGTTATCGGTCTTTTTCTTAACATTCTTCTTTGTTCATGAGGATTTTAAACCAGTTGCCAAGGCATTAATGTTAAGCACCCGGGGTGTGATCAAACGATTAACAAATTCAAAGCTGGTTTTCGGCATGTTTATCACTACCATGATTATTCAGGCTGCCAACAACTCAATCGCACCAATTTTAGCACTATACGTCCGCCAGATTATGCATGGCAATGCTGCCACGACCTTCTATAGTGGCGTTGTAGCAGCTATTCCCGGCATTGCCACTTTAATTGCCGCACCGCTGCTTGGTAAACTCGGGGATCGGGTAGGAACTGACCGCATTATCATCATCGGTTTTTTCTTAGCCATCGGCGTTTACACACCAATGGCCTTTGTTACCAATGTTTGGCAGCTAATTGCCCTACGTTTCCTGATTGGCATTGCCAATGCATCAATGCTGCCGGCAGTTCAGGCAATTCTGGCTAAAAACACCCCCTTTGAAGTAACCGGTCGCGTTTTCAGCTGGAACCAGTCGTTTCAAGCAATGGGTAACGTCGCCGGCCCACTGATCGGCTCGTTTGTCTCATCAGAATTTGATTATGCCGGCGTTTTCATCTCGACGGCCGGGTTAGTCGTTATTAACTTGCTGCTAGTCTTCTTTAATACAAAAGAAATGCGCAATGCCCGTCGTTAATCCCCCCAATTAAATAATTCCCAAGATTAAGTTATCCCGCTGTTTTAGCAGGTTTTTGTGTTGGTTACTGAAAAGGGCACAAAAAAAGCGGGGCACAATGTGTCTCGCTAATAAATCTAGTTGTTTTTGAAACCGTATTTCTTGTTGAAACGATCCACAGCACCATCGGCTTGCGTAAACTTTTGCTTACCTGTGTAGAATGGATGAGAATCAGATGAAATTTCAACACGAATCAATGGATACGTCTTGCCATCTTCCCACTCAATCGTTTCGTCAGAAGTCTTGGTTGAACCTGACAAAAACTTAAAGCCGGTACTTGAATCTTGAAATACTACTTGATGATAATCTGGATGAATTCCTTTTTTCATAATTATATCGCTCCTTTGCCCTGAGCCAATATGATGGCCCAGAGATTATCGATTAGTCAACCTTGTTAGTTTAACACAATTAACAAGTCCAATCAATAATCTTTTAAACTCTTTCTTCGTCACCTATTTTTAATTTTACATCTGCGCCAAGCCGCTCAGCTTATCAACCAGACTGCCATAGCCCCTTAAAATATTTTCAGCGTGGAAAATTTCCGTCGTCCCCTTTGCCATTAACCCGGCAATTAAAAGGGCGGCTCCCGCTCGAATCTCACCGGCGTCAACTTTAGCGCCTTTAAGGTGTGGTGAACTATCTACAACGATAATGCCTTCTTCGGTATCTTTTGATTTGACATTACCGCCCAGCTTATTGAGTTGTGAAATGTGTTTCACCCGTTGCGGATAAATCGTATCAATAATAATGCTTTGTCCTTGGGCTTTAAATAACAGTGGTGTAATCGGCTGCTGCAAATCGGTTGCAAAACCGGGATACGGCATAACCTTGATTTGAATGGGCTTTAACTGACTTGATGGGCCAACGTAGATGCTGTCTTCATACACCGTCAAGTCACAGCCCATTTCTTCCAGTTTGGCCACAAACGATTCCAAATGCTCAGGAATCACGTTGGTAACCAGCACCCCGTTGCCAACCGCGGCAGCCAAAGATAGGTAGGTGCCTGCTTCAATTCGATCTGGAATAATGGTATGGGTATTTCGGGCTTGAAGGGTTGGCACACCTTCAATTCTGATAACATCTGTTCCGGCACCGCGAATATTTGCCCCCATGTTATTCAAAAAGGTAGCAATGTCAATAATTTCAGGTTCCTTGGCCGCGTTACCAATAATGGTTGTCCCAGGCGCTTTAACCGATGCCAGGATCGTGTTAATGGTCGCACCAACCGAAACAATATCCAAGAAAATCTGGGCGCCATGAAGCCTTCAGGCCCCGTCTTAATGGTGACCGTGCCATCGGTTTCGCTGACCTCGGCTCCCAACGCTTTAAAAGCTTTAATATGCTGATCAATCGGTCGGGGACCGATATTGTCACCACCGGGAAAGCTGACGACGGCCCGTTGAAATCTGCCAAGTAACGCCCCCATAAAATAATACGACGCTCGTAAACTCTTAATTGCCTTACTTGGTAACGGCGCTTCGACAATATTAGTTGGATCAATTGTTAATACGTCACCTTTAAAGGTCGACGTCACATTCATAGATTTTAAAATTAACATTAAATTGTGAACATCTAAAATATCGGGAACCGAATCAAACCTAACCGGCGTATCTGCCAAAATTGCTGCCGGAATTAACGCAACCGTACTGTTTTTCGCGCCACCAACTGATACTTCTCCGGACAGACGATTCCCGCCATTTACTATTAATTTGCTCATCGAAACTTTCCTCACTTTTTCCATTCGGACATTTTTCATGTCATGAAATATCTTATAGAATCTGAGGATAAAACACAACACTTTCAATTGAATTATCCAATTTGTAACATTTCAAGCAATTGCCGAACATTCAAATAGTCGTTAGGAATAGTTTACCATGTTTCAAATATAAATTTAAAACTTAAATGGCACGCCAACCAAAAAAGCCGGCTAAACAACAGGACATCCCCTTGTCAGCCGACTATCAACCGCATTGCTACTGGAAATTATTGATTATTCTTTGAAAGATATTGATCGTTTGCTGCCGCAACGAAATCTTTGAACAAGCCTTCCGGTCGGTTTGGCCGGGAAATGAACTCAGGATGATACTGAGACCCGACAAAAAACTTATTAGCCGGAATTTCAACGACTTCAACCAAATGATTGTCTGGTGAAGTGCCGGAAATAACCATCCCGTTTTCTTCCATCGGTTTTCGGTAGGCGTTGTTAAATTCATAACGATGACGATGACGTTCTGAAATAACATCTGCGTTATCGTAAGCAGCTGCTGCAACCGTGCCCGGCTTTAACTTGCAAGGATAGGCACCCAATCGTTGTGTGCCGCCCATGTCATGAACATCCTCCTGATCTGCCATCAAATCAATCACGTTGTGTTTGGTTCGCGGATTCATTTCCGTTGAATTGGCATCTTTATCACCCAAAACGTCTCGGGCAAACTCAACGCAGGCCATCTGCATACCAAGGCAAACGCCGAGGAATGGAACATCCTTCTCGCGGGCATATCGAATTGCAGTAATCATCCCTTCGATCCCACGATCACCAAAGCCGCCCGGGACAATCACCCCATCGGCCGGTGCCAGCAACTCAGCGACATTTTCAGGCGTGATTTTTTCGGAATCCAGCATTTCCAAGTCAATATCTGCATCCACTTTGTAGCCGGCATGTTTCAATGCTTCGGCAACCGAAATATAGGCATCGTGAAGGCCGACATACTTACCAACCAGCGTAATATGGATTTTGCGCTTCAGATGCTGAACGTGATGCTCCAATTCTTTCCACTCTTCCATGTCAGCAGCCGGTTTTGAAATGCCAAAGTGATCCAGAATCTGTTGATCCATCCCCTGCTTCTGCAGATTTAGCGGAATCGTGTACAATGTTGGTACATCCAATGATTCAACAACCGCCTGTGGCTTAACATCACAGAACAACGAAATTTTCTTTCGCATTGAATCCGTAATCGGCTTTTCTGACCGCACAACTAACAGGTTTGGTTGAATCCCCAAGCTGCGCAACTCTTTAACACTGTGTTGCGTTGGCTTGGTTTTCATTTCGTGGGCCGCGTGCAAATATGGGACCAGCGTCGTGTGAATATAAAAAGTATTCTCATCACCAACTTCAGTTTTCATTTGACGAATTGCTTCCAAAAATGGTAAGGATTCAATATCACCAACCGTCCCACCAATTTCCGTAATCACAATCTCCGCGTCGGAAACTTTGGCAGCCCGCATAATCTTTTCCTTAATCATTCCCGTAATGTGAGGAATTACTTGGACCGTTGCACCTAAATAATCCCCATGACGTTCTTTTCTCAGAACTTCGTCATAAATTTTTCCAGTCGTTACATTGGAGTATTTATTGAGGTTATTATCGATGAATCGTTCATAATGGCCAAGGTCTAAATCGGTTTCAGTTCCGTCATCAGTAACGAAGACCTCACCGTGTTGGTATGGATTCATGGTACCCGGATCCACGTTGATATATGGATCAAACTTTTGAATTGTGACATTCAATCCCCTATTCTTCAACAATCTACCCAAGGATGCGGCTACAATGCCTTTACCCAAGGATGAAACAACGCCACCAGTTACAAATATATATTTGGTCATTATATAATCCTCTCCTCTTAATAATTAGCCGGGGAATGAAAAAGAAAAAATTCCCTATTCCGGTATGAATAGGGAACTGTTTATCATCGTTCAGATGTCCTCGAAATTCATTGAAACCTCAAGGAGCCCAAAAAACATGATACATACATTAACGCTATTAGTCAAGAATAATTCTCAACCGCCAGTTATTTTTTCTCTGAATCGAAATCATCGTCGTCATCATCGCCAAGTTCATTCAACTGGCCTTCAATCCCGTCCGGCAGATCCGAATCATCCGGATCATCACTATCATCTTCAATATCTTGAAGATCCTTATTGTATTTACCAAGATCATCGGTTACGACGGCATCGTCTGCATCGTCATCGTCCGTATCTTCATCAAAATCGTCATCATCTTCAGGATCATCATCATCGTAATCAATGACATCGTCATCGTCCGACGCATCGGCCAAGAAAGCATTAACCTTCTTACGCTTTTTGCGCTTTGGCCGATCCTCATCCTCTTCTTCGGCGTGAACGGTTGCTTCGTCAATTGACTCGTATGGGTACCATGTTCGTAAGCCCCAAAGATTATCACCAAGTGAAATAAAGCTACCGTCAACGTTTAAATCAGTGTAGAATTGCGACAAGCGATCTCGAATTTCTTTGTTACTATCACCTAAATAAGCTTGTACCGCATTCGCAAGATCAGCAAATGGCATGGTATCGCCTCGTTTTGCTAAAATTGCGTGGGCAACTTCAATCATTGATAGTTCACTTTTGTTTTGGCCTTTAAAGACTTCTAATTCCAAACTGGTACACGTCCTTTCAACAGTCTAAAAACTACTATACCCGATTAAATTGTAAATTGCAATCTAATATTGTACTTTCCTAATAAATCACTGCCGGCATACAGTAGATAGTCAATTCCAACGTTGCCCCGTAAAGGTTGATTAAGAATTTCCATGTCGAGTGAAGACGTCACTGTCTGAACTTCCAACTGCCCATACGGTGTCCGATACCGTGCTGCTACCCGCTTACCGGCAGAAAAGATCAGCTGTAATCGATTTTCCGCTGAACGGGTTAATTTGACGTCCCCATTGGCCATCAGTTTAATGGTTACCGGAACCCGACCATTATCGGTTTCTTCCTGATAGCGAATATAAATCGATGTTCCGACACGAACTAATTGGCCAGTTGCGTCAAAAACAAAGTTTGAAGTTTCACCGTTTTGGAGAATATTTGTCTCGAGGTGAATTTGAACTGGAACGCCCGTTGCCAAATTATCCATAATACACCTTCTTTAGTTCTGTTTGATCCAACCAAACCATTATATAGCCATCGGCTGGTTGATGCATTTCTTTAGCTTGATTCTATTATATCAAGTTCTGGGCTAAAGCGAAAAAAAGCGTGTCTTCTGTTATAATTAGAAGAGTTGTTCCTTTGTAGAATGGAGGGAGAAAATGGGGTTTACCGATATACCGATTACCGTTATAAGAAAAACCTATACCGCAGCTGATAAATTAATAGCGTTTGCGGATACGAACGCTTTACTGGCAGATTGTGACCAATTCCAACGGCCGTTTATTCATTTTTGGACAACCAGTCAGCCAACCCTGATTTTGGGTATCAATGATCGTCATCTGCCAAAATTAACCGCCGGGTTACAATATCTGGTTCGGCAAAATTACGATTATTTCCTGAGAAATTCCGGCGGGCTTGCTGTCATCAGTGATCCGGGCGTTTTAAACATTTCACTGTTTGTCCCCGATCACCAGCAAAAACTTACCGTGGATGCTGCGTACGAAATTATTGCCGGCCTCATGCGGTCAACCTTTCCGACCTTTAACCTTGATACTTATGAAGTAATCAATTCTTATTGTCCCGGTAAATATGATCTCAGTGTCAATGGCCAAAAGATTGCCGGGATTGCCCAACGGCGGAGCAAAGGAGCGGTTGCCTGATGCTTTATTTAAGCGTTACGGGTAATCAGGACGAACGAAGTGAAATTGTTTCGGAATTTTATCACGCCGGTGCGGCCTACTCTCAAAATCAGTGGTCGTTTCCACAAGTTGATAAATCGGTTATGACAACTGTCAGCGACCTGGGCTTTGCCGCTCTTGACCTGTCAACGGTTGAGCGCGCATTTTTAACGGCTGTCAGCCACCGCGGTATGTCGCTGGATCTTGACGGATCCCATCAGCTTCTTCGTTCCGAAACCTATCTTGATTTACAAAAAAAGCAATTAAGAAAAATTCAGTTGAGAAATCAACAATTACCAATTATCTAGTTTTTCCATGGAGGTTTATTTTTGGATTACGCACGTCAACAGTTAAAACGGGAAAAAGTCTTTCGCGACCCCGTTCATAATTATGTTTATGTTAAATATCAGGTTATTTTGGATCTTATCAACACAACTGAATTTCAGCGGTTGAGACGCGTTCATCAGCTGGGCACCACGTCACTGATTTTCCACGGCGCTGAACACTCCAGATTTGCCCATTCTTTAGGTGTTTACGAAATTGCCCGACGAATTACCGAATCCTTTGAGAAAAACTTTCCGTCTACTCATCCGGGAGATGGCCTGTGGGATTGCTCCCAAGACCTGGTTGTTCTCTGTGCCGCTTTACTGCATGATATCGGGCACGGTGCCTACTCCCATACATTTGAACACATCTTCGGTACCAATCACGAACAAATCACCCAGGAAATCATTACATCTGATTCAACTGAAATCAATCACGTACTGCAACGGGTCAGTCCAGATTTTCCGCAACAGGTCGCCAGCGTTATCAACAAAACCTACCCCAATAAGCAAGTGGTTGAAATGATTTCCAGTCAACTTGATGCCGATCGAATGGATTACCTGTTGCGCGATGCCTATAATACCGGGGTCAAATACGGGACGTTTGATTTGGCCCGAATCTTGGAGGTTATGCGGCCTTATCGAGATGGGATTTGCTTTGAGATGAGTGGGATGCATGCCGTTGAAGATTACATCGTCAGCCGCTTTCAAATGTATCAACAAGTTTACTTTCATCCGGTTTCCCGGGCAATGGAAGTCGTTTTAAACCGGTTACTTAGACGGGCCCGAGTTTTATTTAGCGCCAACTCTCAAAACGAACCTTCGACGCCTTATCTACTGTTACCGTTTCTGCGCGGCGATTTCGATTTGGACGATTATCTGCAACTGGATGATGGCGTTTTGAATACCTACTTTATTCATTGGAAACGTTACCCGGACGATATTCTCAGTAACTTGGCCACCCGATTCATTGATCGAAAGCCACTGAAATCCGTTAAGTTCGATAAAGAAACGGCGGCTTTATTGCCCCGTCTACGAAAAATTATTGAACAGTCGGGATTTAATCCGGATTATTATACGGCAACGGATAACAGCTTTGATCTGCCCTACGATGCTTATCGACCGGGTAAAAAACAAATTGAATTAATGCAGGAAGACGGCAGCTTGGTTGATCTATCGTCTGTCAGCCCACTGGTCACCGCCATTTCCGATCGGCAGACGGGTGACAACCGGTTCTTCTTTCCTCGTGAAGTTCTCCGACCCGAAAAAAATGTCGATCTGTTTGAACCGGAATACGAGGAATTTAAAAGCCATATTCATAACGGAAAATTAACAAATTAATGTTTGAAGGAGCACAGTTTATGACTATCAAATTAATTGCTATTGACATTGACGGTACACTATTAAACGAAAAAAATCACTTGGCACCAGCCACAATTGAAGCAGTTGGCGCTGCCCGCCAAAAAGGCATTAAGGTCGTTCTCTGTACCGGCCGGCCGCTAAGCGGTGTCAAACCGTACTTGGACGCGTTAAAGATTACCGGTGCTGATGAATATGCCATTACATTTAACGGGGCAATGTCCCAAAGCTTGGATGGCCAGGTTATCACGCATCAGACTTTAACCCACGATGAATTTCTCGAAACTGAAATGTTAGCCAGAAAATTGGGTGTTCATTATCAATTTGAAACAATGGACGCGATCTACGCTTTTAACCGTGACCTAAGTCCATACAGTGTTGGTGAAAGTTATCTGGTTCGCTTACCGATCAAATATCGCACACCGGAGGAAATCAAACCCGACCTGGTAATTTCAAAGGCAATGTTTGTTGATTTTCCCAAACTAATTACCAAGGCCAATACTAATCTACCGCAAAGCTTACGGGATAAAATGTACGTGGTCCAAAGCGAACCGTTTTTCATTGAGATTATGAATCAAAAAGCCAGCAAAGGAAATGCGTTACAAGCACTTTCCAAAGATTTGGCTTAACTGCCGAAAATATTATGGCAATCGGTGATCAGGGCAATGATTTAACAATGATTGAATATGCCGGTACGGGAGTCGCAATGGGCAACGCAATTGATGAAGTAAAAGCCGCGGCGACCGTGATTACCAAGCCAAATTCAGAAGACGGCGTTGCTTATGCAATTAACAAATGGGCACTATAATCGGTTATCAATAACGCCATTTAAAAAGAGTCGAAGACAGATTTTTGGGGGCATCTCAGTATCACCCCTAAAATCTGTTTCGACTCTTTTTTATAAAATTGTACTTTTAACTAAGGTGCGATACTGGTAAGTACAATTCCCAGCACCAGCATAAAACCGCCCACTCTCAAACAAAATCGGGCATACTTATTCACCTTAATCGGCTGGTTCTTAATTGAAGCAACGTCTTTGGCTGCAGGATGTTTGGGCGCATTTTCCGCTTCCAAATCACTTTTCTTTTTAAAGGAAAAGCGCCAGCCGGTAAACAAATGACCCGAGCCAACAATAAAAATAGAGGCCAGCACCAGCAAAAATAACCCAACTAAAAAATCCAAGTTGCCAATTCCCATCAACGGCAGCCCCAAAACGATCATTATCAAGTTAACAATCGCAACCAGGACAATCCCGGTTAAGGCGGGTCTCTGTTTTATCAAATCACGCATTAATCATTATCACCACGGAATCGATTATTAAACAACGGGCTAACCGGCTTATTTTCGTTAATTCGCTTAATGGCATCACCGATAAGCGGGCCAACGGAAACCTGCTGAATTTTTTCGATTTGCTTTTCTGCAGGTAACTGAATTGTATCGGTTACAACCAATTGCTTGATTGGTGATTTTTTGATTCGTTCAATTGCCGGCCCGGACAAAACCGGGTGCGTGCAGCAGGCATAAACTTCTTTGGCGCCTGCGTCGATCAAAGCTTGGGCACCCAACGTAATTGTTCCTGCCGTATCGATCATATCATCAATCATCAGACAGCGTTTACCAGCTACATCACCGATAATATTCATAATTTCAGCAACGTTGGCTTTAGGCCGCCGCTTATCAATAATCGCGATTGGGGCCTTCAAGAATTCGGCCAATGCTCTAGCTCTTGAAACACCACCATGGTCAGGTGAAACAACCACATCGTCACTGCCAAAGCCCTCATTGATAAAATGGTCGGCTAACAGCGGTGCGCCCATTAAGTGGTCAACCGGAATATCGAAGAAGCCCTGAATTTGAGCAGCATGCAGGTCGAGTGTGACTACCCGATCCACGCCATCTTTTTGAATCATATTTGCGACTAACTTCGCAGTAATTGGTTCACGCGAACGGGCCTTCCGATCTTGACGTGCGTAACCGTAATACGGAATCACCAGGTTAATGGTTCCCGCACTGGCGCGTCTTAAGGCATCCACCATAATTAATAATTCCATCAAATTATCATTAACCGGTGCAGATGTAGATTGGATAATAAAGATATTATCGCCACGAATACTCTCTTCGATATTGATACGAATTTCGCCATCACTAAAGCGGTCTACCGATGTTTTCCCCAGTGGTACCCCAACGGTCTTAGCAATTTTTTCAGCCAACGGCCGGTTGGAATTCAACGCAAAGATTTTCAGTTTAGAATCAAAATATTGCCGAGCCATATGATCCTCCATAAATTTTTTTCTGATTTAATTATACAATGTTTTAAGCAGAAACATCAGTACTAATCCTTTTGATAAGGTAATTTTTTATAATATCCAGGTTTATTCGTCTGTCGGGAACGGGCAATTGCCATATCATATTTATTGATTGGCCGATTGATCGTCGAGCCCGCAGCGATAAATGAATGATCGGCAATTTCAAGCGGTGCAATTAGATTAGCATTGCTGCCAATGAAAGCATCGTCGCCAACGGTTGTTTCATGCTTTTTGGCACCGTCGTAATTCACAAAGATAACGCCGCAGCCAACATTAATATTTTTACCCAGTTTGGCATTACCAACATATGTTAAGTGGCCAACCTTGGTTCCCTCACCAATTGACGCTTTCTTAACTTCAACGAAGTTGCCCAAATGAACGTGTTTACCAATGTGGGCACCTGGACGCAGGTGGCTGTTTGGCCCAATATCGGAATAATCCAGCATCTCCGAGTCCTGAATCAGTGAGGAAGTAACCGTCACATGATCATGAATCGTAGAATTTCGAATTTCCGAATTTGCACCAATGTAGCAGTCATTGCCGATCGTAGTGGTCCCTTTCAACTGGACGCCTGGTTCAATGACTGTGTCTGCGCCAATCTTGACATCCACATCAATATACGTCCGTTCCGGATCGATCATTGAAATGCCATCCTGCATATGCTGACGATTAATTCGAGCCTGCATAATTTTGGTAGCTCTGGCCAGGGCCACCCGGTCATTAACCCCCATCGACTCGTCGTAATCGTCCATCCGGTAAGCCGCAATCGTTTCTCCCTGAGATTTTAGGACCTCAATGACGTCGGTTAAATAATATTCACCCTGCGCGTTATTATTATTAATCTTATGAAGGGCTTCAAAAAGCGCCTGGTTATCAAAAACATAAACGCCGGTATTGATCTCGTGAATGGCCTGTTCTTCCGTCGTTGCATCCTTTTGCTCAACAATTTTTTCAACGATTCCCAAATCATTTCGAACAATCCGGCCATAACCGGTTGGATCCGGCGCTTCAGAAGTTAAAATTGTCGCTTTGGCCTTTTTATTTTCATGATAGGTAAACAGGTTTTCAAACGTCTGGGCCGTCAGCAGCGGTGTATCCCCACTCACAACCATGGTGACGCCATCCAAATTGCCCAAAAGGCCTTCTGCCTGCAAAACTGCGTGACCGGTTCCCAACTGCTTTTCCTGAACAACGTATTGCGTGCGACCACCAAGATTATCCCGAACTGCTTCGGCACCGTAACCCACAACGGTGACAATGTTGGTCATATTAGCCTTCTCAACCTGAGTCAAAACATGATCCACCATTGTTTTGCCGCAAAGTCGGTGCAAGACCTTATAAAGTTTGGACTTCATTCGGGTCCCTTTACCAGCTGCTAATATGATTGTGTTTTTTGTTGCCATTCTAATTTCTCCTCAGTAAACTTTGTCTAATTAAAAATCTTTTCCAAATAGTTGCCCGCTTGGGAAACCACGGCATTGTTTTCCGCATCGACACGCATCAACGATGTATAGTCTTTTACTGCCCTACCGCTTGGCGCCGTGCTTTCGGCCACCACGCCAACACCAATCAGGTTGGCATCAAATTCCTCAACCATGGAAATCATCCCGCCGACAGTCCCACCGCCACGCATATAATCATCAACAATCAAAACGTTGGCATCCGGTTTCAGGCTCCGTTTTGACAGCGACATCTTTTCGATTCGCGTCGACGAACCGGAAACGTAATTCACGTTAACCGTCGATCCTTCTGTAATTTCGGTATCATGACGAACAATCACAAAGGGCACATTCAAAAAGTTGGCGACGCTTTGGGCAATCGGGACCCCCTTTGTTGCAATTGTCATAACGGCATTAACATCCTGATTTAAATACTGGGTCGCAAAGATTCGGCCAATTTGCCGTAAAGTGGCCGGATTTCCCAGTAAATCGGACATGTAAACATAACCGCCAGGCAGATAACGGGTATCTGAAGACATTTCGTCAATTAATTGACCAACTACCTGTTGCGCTTCCTCTTTCAAAATGTAAGGTAAAAACCGGGTGCCGCCGGCTGCCCCGGGAATTGTTTCCAACAGGCCGGTTCCCCGTGCCTGAAATGTTCGTTTTAAAATTGTTAAATCTTCACTGATTGATGATTTAGCTGAATCATAACGTTCAGCAAAAAAAGTTAAAGGAACTAGCGTATGCGGGCGCTCCAACAAATATCGAGTCATGTCAATCAGTCTGTCACTTCTTCGTACTTTCAATTCTCCCACCTCTGGTTTATGTAATATCTACTTGATTTTATCATAAATGTTCGGGTTTAGGGAAATTTAGTGAAATTATCATCAATTTCTTAGCATTTCGATAATAAACTACTCACTTCGACTTTGCAGATAATTATATCCCAACGAAACAGCATAGATTCCTGCTTCAATAGTGGCAATGAAGAACGTTACCGGCCAATTGGTGACATACCCCAGGTATAGGCCGAGCCAAACACCAAACAGGGCAAAGCCAACTCCCAGCGCCATCATCTTTAAAACCGTATGGGTGAAATATTTAGCACTGGCTGCCGGCAGGGTCAACAAGACAAAAATCAAAAGTGAGCCAACGATCTGGCTGCGACACTAACACTGAAAGCCAATAATACCAAGAAAATAATTGAAATTAACGCACTATGGACATGATTAGTTTGTGCCCCAACCGGATCAAAAGAATCATCTTTTAAATTTCGGTAAATTAAAAAAAGAACCAGCAAAACCAGGGTCGACAAACCAACCATCTGAAAAACGTCCTGTCGACTAATGCCGATGACACTGCCGAACAAAATGTTGGTCGCGTAGCTGGAATTTTTATTGGAAAGCGATAAAAAGAGAATCCCAAGACCAATAAAGAACCCCGAAATTGCACTGATGACGCTTCTCGCCGGGATTCCACCTTACCACTTAGTTCACCGACCAAAATCGAACTAATCGTCGTAAACGTCAGCATCCCATTCAATGGTGTCCAGCCGACAAAGATTCCAAACGCCGCACCCGCAAATCCGATTTCAGACAATGTGTGAGTCATAAACGGCATGTTTCGTGCCGTGACAAAGACGCCCATCATGCCGCTGACAATGGCAATCAGTGTCCCGGCAAGATAAGCATTCTGCATAAATTCAAAACTAAACATGTAATTCCCCTTTCGAATCTTCCCGCAGCTCTGAAACAGCCCCCATTCGGTAATGATCCCGTTGAAGCCATAAAAAGTAGTCCGGATACTTTTGGACCATTTGCATATCGTGGGAAACAAATAAAATTGTCAGGCCCATTTCCTGATTAAGTCTTTTGACAACGTCCAGTAATTCCTGTTTGGTATTGGGATCCAGGCTGGCCGTTGACTCATCCAAGATTAATAAATCCGGGTGTTTTAACAAAGCCTGTGCCAGATATGCTTTCTGCTTTTCACCACCAGAGGCCAAGCCAAGCGGTCGATCGGCAATCTGTGTCAGGCCCACTTTTCCCATCACCTCATCAACCCGCGCACGCTCTTTTTTGGATAGCCATGGTAACTTAATGCCGGTGTAGTTCAGTGAAACAAAGTCTTTAACTGACAACGGATACTCAACATCGATGTTGCGAAATTGCGGTACATAGCCAATCCTTAATCCCTTTTTCAAAACGATTTTCCCGGCAGAAGGCCGCAGCTGCCTTAAAATAAGCCGAACCAAGGTGGTCTTACCCACGCCGTTTTCACCAATCACGCCTAAGAAATCCCCTCTTTTAACGGTGAAACTTAAGTTTGAAAGTACTTGATGATTTGGAAACCGCAATGACAGGTTCTCCACTGAAATTAACACGTTATTCAAACGTTTTTACCTCCGTTTTTAAAAAGTAATTATTACTATCTACTTTAAAGTAAAAGCCATCAATTCTCAATCCTATGGCAAATAAAAATGAATTGCTTTAACAAATTTTATTTAATAAAGCAATTCATTGTTGAATTTTAATCATTAACGCCCTTGATTAATCTTTTCAGTCGTTACCTGTGTTAGATAAACTTCATTACAGAACCCGGAAAGACTATTATATACCGCTTGGCACGGGAGCTCGTTCGACAAACCCCAAAAACCGTCGGCCCGCTGCCGCTCATCTGTGAGCCGTCACAACCGTACTTAACCAGCCGTTCTTTTAACGTCAGGATTTGGGGATGCTCGGCAATCGTAATGGTTTCCAGAGCATTTCCCATATTGGCAACAATTGCCTGGTAATCATTAGTCGCAATACCATGTAATAAGGCATCCGTATTTGGATGCACAACCGGTATTTTAGTCAGTTTCTTCACAATCCGGGGGGTTGAAACACTTACGTGCGGTTTTGCCAAAACAAACCACATTTTAGGCAGCTTTGCCAACGGCGTAATAATGTCGCCACGCCCGCTGACCAATGCCGTATCGCCATAAATACAGTATGGTACGTCCGAATCAACCTGAAGGCCCATCTTTGCCAATTCTTTCAAGGACAGACCGACATCAAAAAGAATGTTTAACGCTTTAAAAACCGCCGCCGCATCGGATGAACCACCGCCTAAACCGGCAGCGACCGGAATATTTTTTTCAATCAGAATCTTAAGACCGGTTTTAATTTGAGTTTCCCTAAGAAAAATATGGGCGGCTTTATAGGCTAAATTCCGGTTATCATTGGGAAGAAAACCACTATTAGAATAAATTTCAATCGTATCACCCGGTGTCGTTTCTACTTGAACGTAATCGCTCAAGCCTATGGAGGTCATGACCATGCGCCACTCAATTGCCCCATCCGAATGAACAAATGGTGCGTCTAAGCTCAAATTTAATTTTGCCGGCGCGCGAACGATGATCTTCAACGACGACCCCTCTTTTCGAATTCAATTTATTAAACCGTCGATTATGCATTGAATGGCAACTTCAGCAGCAGTCTCAAAATCTTATAGTTAACAAGATTATACTAAATTATGACGACCTTGTCAGCGACCAATATCGATTTCCCGTTACCGGAAGAAGCCAGAAAAAAAGGCCAGCTGCAAATTTACGTTTGCGCTCGACCCCTAGACATAGGTAAACATATCAATCAACTTGTTCATCATCAAAATTCACTGCGATATTCTTAGTTAAAATATCTGTATAACTATACGACACCCTTTCAAAACTGGATTTTCCCGGATCCAGTTCCACAATGAAAACAGCAGGGAATGTTTCCCGTAATATTCCATGCCGTTTGGTTGTCTTGCGACGGCCAATTTGAGAAGTTACAAGCACATGCTGACCAATATGATCGTCCATTCTGTGTTTAATCACAGATAAAGTTATTGGCATGCAACTCACCTCACAGTAACGCATTTTAGCATAAAAGCGAAGAAATTGCAAATTATATCACAAAATTCTTTATCTGGCAACAAGAAATAATTATTTTAATAAATTAATTTTATGAAACGCATTCGTTAGTGAAACGAACTGAGAAACCGCCAGCTGTTCCGGTCGGTCTGCGGGATTAATCGCCAGCTGTTCAAGCACCGTTTTTATCTGATCTTTAATTGCCGGCTGCTTACCAAAGACACCCAGCAAATTATTCCACAGCGTTTTGCGCTGATGCATAAAGCATCCCCTGACAAAACCGATAAACCGCTTGTGGTTAAATGGCTGCTCGGCATCATCTTGACGCGGTGTGAGTTTCACAATCGCCGAGTCTACTTTAGGTTGGGGAATAAAAGCCGTTTTGGGCACAATAAATGAAAGCGCCACATCATTTTGCTGTTGAACAATCACAGACAGTGAGCCGTAAGGTTTGGTTCCCGGCTGGGCATTCAAACGATCCGCCACTTCTTTTTGCATCATCACCACAATCGCGTCAAACTGCACTGGATTAGCCAATAAATCCATCACAATCGGCGTTGTAATGTAGTAAGGCAGATTTGCGACCACCTTTAGCGGTGTGCCCTCGCCGAAACGCTCCCGCACGATTTCCGGTAGATTGGTTTTCAAAATATCCTGATAGATAATATCAATATTTTTATATGGTGCCAAAGTTTCAGCCAAGACCGGCAGCAAATTTTCATCTATTTCAAACGCCAATACCTGCTTGGCGGCCTTGGCAAGCTGTTCGGTTAAACTGCCGATACCGGGGCCAATTTCAATCACGTTATCCTGTTTAGTCAGCGCCGCAGTCGTAACGATATGCTTCAAAATATTTAAATCAACCAGAAAGTTCTGGCCCAAACTCTTCTTTGCAGAGAGCCGATAGCGGTTTAAAATTGCTTGGGTCCTGGCAGGAGAACCGATTTCCGGATAATTATTCATTTGCTTTGCCCCCATTTATTTTTTTGACAGCTTCACGAAATTGTTGGTTGGTAATGCCAAACATCCGCAGCCGATGCTGCAGTTGTTTACCATTAACATAACCAATCCCCAGAATTTCACCTAACGCTTCCCGGCGACTCTTAGCATCCGGATTTCCCATCAGCCCATTTTTCATTAACGTTTCACGACTAATCAATTCCTCGGCGCCAGTATCCTCCGTGTAAACGTGACGGAGCGCTTCGCGAATCGCTTCGGCACTGGCATGCTCAACGCCCAAAGAGCCGTCAGAGCGTTTGGGAACGCCCTGTGCCCTGGTAATAAAAGCGTGCTTGGCGTTGGGAACTTCTGCCGAGATTGTTTTTCGGATTTTCTCACCCGAAAAATCAGGGTCCGTAAAGACAATAATTCCCCGCGTTCGGGCAACCTTCTTAATCAGCGCCATGGTTTCTTCCGGGATTGCAGAACCCCTGGTTTCAATTGTATCGGCATCCACTGCTCTTAAAATCTGTTTAGTGTCGTCCTTTCCTTCGACGACGATGACTTCTTTAATTTTTTTCATTATCCTCAATCCTAAATAACCGTAACGTATTTTGATAGGTGTGGGCCGCAATTACATCCGGGTTCACATCGCAAAACCTGGCAATTGCTTCCACCGTATACAATGTATAAGCCGGCTCATTTTGCTTTCCTCGAAGCGGTTCCGGCGCCAAATATGGCGCATCGGTTTCAACCATCATTCGGTCAAACGGGGTTTGCCTAACCGCTTCATGAACGTCACGGGTCTTTTTAAAACTCGCCACCCCACTATAAGAAACCGACATTCCCAGATCCAGAAATTTTTTGAGCCATTCCGAATCGCCATTAAAACTATGCATCACCCCGCCAATTTCATGAACCGCCAATTCTTTTAAAATGCTGTAGGTATCCTCAAAGGCATCCCGATTATGCACGGAAATCGGCAAATGTAACTGCTTGGCAATCTCAATCTGTTCTTTAAAAACCCGCTTCTGAACGGCACGTGGTGAAATTGTTTGATGATAGTCCAAACCAATCTCGCCAACCGCCACTACTTTGGGGCTTTGCAACTGTTCAATCAGCAGGTCCCGCTGCGCATCATGAAAATGAATGGCGTCTTCCGGATGCCAGCCAATAATCGAATACATGTCAGGATACTTGGCACTTAGCGCCAGTGAACGGTCATTTAAAACCTGGTTTGAACCAACATTAGCCAGTTTAACAACGCCCAACGTTTTGGCATGGCGGGCATAATCCTCGGCTTGAGGATAAAGCTGATCATCATTCAAGTGGGTATGTGAATCAAAGATTTTCATCATAAATATAATTCCTCATTTTGCTTACATTTGTAAATCACAAAAACGGACCGTTTTCTTATCAAATGAAAAGATGAGAAAATCGGTCCATTTATAACTTATTCCAGCGTTAAACCATTTTCAAGATGTGAATCGACGGTTACCAATTCGACATTACCATCCTTATGTTCAACTGACAGTAACATACCTTGCTAACCTGGCCCCGCATCTTTCGTGGTTTCAAGTTCGAAACAATAATCACTTTTTTACCAATCAATTTTTGATAGTCCGGATACCACTGCGCAATTCCCGAGAGGATTTGGCGGTCGCCATCATCACCCGCATCCAATCGGAAAGCAAGCAGTTTGTCCGCGCCCGCAACCTTTTTGACATCCAGAATTTCCGCTACTTTAAGCTCAATTTTTTCAAAAGCATCAAAACGGACCGCTTTCTTGGTCAGTTTCAAGTCGGTTTCTTCCGGATTAAAACTCTTTTCAGCGGCGGCTTTCATTGCGGCTCGACCTTTCGCTTTGGTGTTGGTAGTCATTTGGTCTTTAATAAAGGCCACCTCTTCATCAACATCCACCCGTGGAAAAATCGGGGTCCCTTTTGAAACCGTCTTGGCACCTGCAGGTAAATCAGCCAACTTGAGATTCTTTAAATCAATGTCCTCATCCAAGCCCAGTTGTTGAAAAATCTCCTTTGGCGCGTGCGTCATAATCGGACTGATTAATTCAGCGATCACTCGTAAACTGGCCGCCAAATGAGCCATTACTGCGGCTAACTTTTCTTTATCGGCATCGTTTTTAGCCAAAACCCATGGCTCAGTCTGGTCAATATATTTGTTGGATTGAGAAACCAGCTTCCAAACTTCGGATAAGGCATCTGAAAAATGTAGCTCATCCATACATTCTTTAAAGCCGGCAATCGCCTGCTCACAGACCGTTTCCAATTCTGCATCAAAATCGGTCACACCCGGCTTAAAGGCTGGGATAACACCGTTTTCATACTTATTAATCATTGAAATGGTTCGATTCAACAAATTCCCAAGATCGTTGGCCAAATCAAAGTTTACCCGGTCGACAAAGTCTTCCGGCGTGAAAATCCCGTCATTAGCATATGGCATTGCCCGCAGCAAATAGTAGCGCAAAGCGTCCAAGCCATATCGATTCATCAATGTTTCCGGATAGATTACATTGCCCTTGGACTTGGACATCTTGCCGTCCTTCATTAATAACCAACCATGTCCATACACCGTCTTCGGTAGTGGTAACCCAAGCGCATGTAAAATAATCGGCCAGTAAATCGTGTGAAATCGAACAATTTCCTTACCAACCATTTGAACGTCGGCCGGCCAGTACTTCTTGAAGTTACTATCATCACTGCCGTCATACCCCAATGCCGTAATATAGTTTGAAAGAGCGTCTATCCAAACATAAACGACGTGCTTGGGGTCTGATTTAACCGGCACGCCCCAATGGAAAGTTGTTCGGGAAACAGCCAGGTCTTCAAGCCCCGGGTCAATAAAATTCTTAATCATTTCATTCATTCGGGTAGCCGGCTGAATGAAGTCAGGATGGTCTTGATAATATTGTCGCAGCCAATCTGCGTACTTACTCATTTTAAAGAAGTAGGATTGTTCGTGAACTAATTGGACTTCATGACCACTCGGTGCTTTACCACCGATTACCTTACCGTTATCGTCCCGATAAACTTCAGCAAGCTGACTTTCAGTGAAATACTCTTCATCCGAAACCGAGTACCAGCCGGTGTACTCACCAAGGTAAATGTCCCCCTGGTCCTGTAGTTTCTGAAAAATATCAGCAACGGCTTTTTCGTGATAATCATCCGTTGTCCGAATGAATTTTGTGTTGGAAATTTCCAACTTTTTCCATAACGCCTTAATCCCTTTTGCCATCTTATCAACGTAGGCTTGCGGCGTCATGTTTAGTTTATCTGCTTTTTGTTCAATCTTTAAACCATGTTCATCGGTACCGGTCAGGAAGAACACATCGTAACCCATTGCCCGTTTGTATCGGGCAACAGCATCACAAGCAATGGTGGTATAGGAGTTTCCGATATGTAACCTGCCGGAAGGATAATAAATTGGGGTTGTAATATAAAATGTTGGCTTACTTTCTGCCATGAAAGTACCTCTTTTCCAATCGTATTAATCTATGATTCTTTGATAATATTACCATCAAGTATAGCAAAAAAAAGTAGTGGGATGCGAGAATTGCCGGAAAACTTTGTGCCAAAAAAGCAGCCGTTTGCCAGCCATTTTTTAAAATAAGTCCATTTGCAGCGGTGACAGCCCAGTGAAGGAAATACCAAGCAGCTGCTTTAGTGTTAACGCGTTGTCAGCCGCATCCCGGCCGGCATTGTTATTGAAAATCACACAAACTTCATCGGTCTGCTTTTGAAGCTTGAGGATAACCGCCTTTAATTGGATTAGTTCTTCTGTCGAATACCGATACAGCGTGCGTTTACGACGCCAATCACCGGTAGTGTCCGTCCATCCCTTAATGTTTCGGCCGTGAAGCCGCAGCATGCAGAGCTGCTTGCTGGTAACCACCGGCTCGAAAGGCACCCCCATATTAGTGGTGTGCGGCTCGTCAGCAATGACCAGATCCAAACCAAGTTCCCTGAAATAATCGGCCACATCATTTGAAATTCCTGCCCCGTACCATGATGGATTCCGAAACTCTACCGAAATCGGATATCCCGCCATCAGTGTCCGAATCCGCCGAAGATACTCGATTGTTTCGACCTTCCTGGCAAAATATGGCGGAAACTGAAAGAGAATGGTTTTCAGCTGCCCTGCTGCCACAAGCGGTGCCACTGCCCGCTTGTAAGCTTTAAATTCAGACAACCGCTCTTCGCCGCCCACGGGATTATCCGTCCCCTGATCGTGCATTGTCATGACCCGATTTGCTTTCAAGATAAATTGAAAGTTATCCGGTACCTGCTGCTGCCAATGCTGAATGACTGTCGTTTTAGGAATGGCATAAAACGGCGTATCCAATTCAACAACCGGAAAATGGGCACTATATTCCGATAACCGAACTTTGCGTTTGGCATGATCAATCAACGCGGGATGCTCTGAAAAAGTGGTCAAGCCTATCGTGATCATTTTGTCACCTCACCCTCCAAACGGATTTCTGGTTAAGCGTTGACTTTTAGATCGTTAAAGAAGTCAACTGCGTTCTCTTTAATCATCGTAAACGGAAATGTGAAGCTCAGCTGTTCCTCATTAATTGCCAAAACATGGGCATTTTCGCTTCGATAGTCAATCAAACCGGCAAATGGATAAACGCGCATCGATGTGCCGACAATGACGATCAAATCGGCTTTCGAAACTGCTTGAATACTTTGAGAAATCGCACTTGGATTTAATCCTTCCCCGTAAAGCACGATGTCAGGTCTTAGGATCCCACCACAATTGCGATGATACATACTCTTCAGATACTCACGATAGTCCACTTTTTTTCGACATTTTTGACAATAAACGTTGTACAAATTCCCGTGAAATTCAACAAGATTTTCGGTATTTGCCTTTCGATAAAGGCTATCGATATTTTGCGTGACAACAACCGCATCCCGCTCCCGAGTGAAAGCAGCCTGTCGTTCATGAATGACATTGGGCTTGGCATCAGGATAATACATGTTGGACTTTTCATACTGATAAAAAACCTTGGGTTCGTCACGCAGACATTCAGCGCTTAAATAATATTCAGCCGGTTTATCCGATTTATCGTTTGTATATAACCCGTTTTTTGAACGGTAATCCGGGATTCCGGACGCGGTTGAAACACCGGCTCCCGTCAGGAAAACAATCTTTTTCGCGTTATCAAACAATGTTTGAATTTCTTGATCAATCATTGATTCCACTCCCTTATTAAAATTCTACTCACGTTCAATATAGGGCATTTTCAGGCTGTCGAACAGTTCTTTAACGGTTTTTCCATAAATTTCTTTAAAAAATTCGGGATTATCCTGTTCGCCCTTTGGATTTGCCAATACGAACGAATTTTGATCGTCCACCCGATTAAACCCGACATAGGCCCGGGTATTACTGTTGATTTCAATCAGTTCGGAATGAAAAACTTCAAATAACTGCTTTACTTGTAAATTAAGCTGTCGTTTTGAAAGAACACTGGTTAACGTTGTAAATTCGGTATTATGAAGTGGCGGCAATTCCCACTGTTTCAATTGTTCATCAAAGGCTTTGAACAATTTGATAACGTTTCGCCGCAAACCAAACGGTGAATCAGTCGGCTTTTTGGTAATCACCTGATAGAGCTTTTCGGCTGCCGCAAGCGAAACCGGAAAGTCCTTTTTTAATTTATCGGCAACCTGATCAAATTTATCGCCATAAAAGACCATTGCATCCAATAAAGTCATTAACCGAAGCGTCATTTGATCATCCAAGGGATCCGGTTCCGGTTTAATAGTCGCGTAAACCCCCTTTAAATACATTTCCTCAATATCGTCATCAATCAATCCATGCTTGCGCTGTTCAGAAACAACAACAAAGTGAGAGACGATATCATATAACTCGGTTCCCATCATTTTAAGCTGATCATCCAAATCGGCATTACCAGTTGTTAACGAGAAGAAGACCTGGGGAAAACCTCTCAAAACCATCAGCAGGTGCAGTAATTCATGGGAAGCCGTGTAATTAGGCGCGCTGAGGTCCGCAATCTGAACAATTACATTCTTGCCGTCTTGAACGACCTGGGATTGATCATGCCGAACGTATCCGGCTTGTAGCTTTCCTAAAAAGGTGACGGTGACAGTCCCTGGGAAAAAATGATTTACTGCATCAATTAGACTGTGAACCTGGTCATTTAATTCGATATTAATTTCGTTATCCATTACTGTTATCCTTCTTTCGTAATTCTTTAAGAATCTGCCGAACAGCTTGGGCACTTGGCCGCGGCATTTGCCGCAAGCGGGCAACCACTGCCGGCAATTCAGCTTCCACAGCACCGTTAGCCATTGCTAAAGAACGTAATTGTAAGTTCATATGCCCTTTTTGAATGCCGTCAGTAACCAACGCTTTTAGAGCTGCTAAATTCTGAGCCAGTCCAAGTGCCGCAGTCACCGCCATTAATGTCTGGACGTGATTGACCTGCATCATCTTTTTATTCACTGCCGCAAGCGGTAAAACGCTGGTAGCACCACCAACGATTCCCAAAGACAACGGTAGTGTCATTTGGCCGACCAGGTAATGGTCTTCAAGCTTCCAAGTACTTAACCCTTTATAACGGCCATTCCGTGCGGCAAAAGCATGAGCCGCGCTTTCAACAGCCCGCCAATCATTACCGGTAGCCATAACAACCGCGTCAACCCCATTCATAATGCCTTTATTATGAGTAACAGCCCGCTTTGGATCCAACTGGGCCACCGTAGCGGCATCGACAATTCTTTCGGCGGTTTTCTTTCCAATCACTGCTGATGCACCCAACTGGTCAAACGCAACTTTTCCCGTCACCGTCACCAAACTTTTATCAGCAATGTTGGAAAGAATAGCCATTGTTACCTGAAAAGCCAGCGATCGCAAATAATCAGCGACTGCTTCCAGCATTGTATTCATTAAATTGGCACCCATTGCTTCACCGGGATCAACAGTTAAATCAATCGAGAAAAACTGCTCATCCAGCTGCCGAAGCGAAAGCGACCTTGCACCGCCGCCGTGCTTTAAAATTTGGGGATGACTATCATTGGCAATTTTAATCAACTGAGATTGGTAATCCGTAATCAGTCTGGTTAGTTCATTTTTATCAGCCACGTCTTTAAGGATTATTTGACCGGTTAAAAGCCGCTGGTCGATTTTAGCTGCAATGCCGTCGCCAGCCGCCAACAACTTGCTGCCGTTACTGGCAGCCGCGATTACCGATGGCTCTTCCGTAACCATTGGTACCAGGTACCGGCGGCCGTTTACCTTGAGATTAGTGGCAATACCTTCCGGCAGTGCGTAGTCTGTTAAATAATTTTCGATCAAATGATTAAAGATCGGCTTGTTTTCGCTTTTCAAGGCCGCTGTTTCAGCCTGACTCAGGCCCGCAAATTCAGCGAGCATTTCTCGTCGCTGCTGATAGGTTTTTTGGTAGAAATGCGCCCACTGAGAATCCATTTAATCCCTCCGATTTTGCCCATATAGGCAACAAAAAGCTGGGCAGGAAGAAGTCCTGATGCCAGCCTTTTATCTTGTTTGCGTAACTTACAGTCTGTTTAAACTTACTTTATTTTTTGGCTTCCACAAATTCGGTAATGATGCCTTCACGAACGCCACTTTCAGAAAACAGAACTTTTCGCGTATCGACCTTTTCCATCAAGACCATCAGAGGCAATAAACCACCGACAATAATATCTGCGCGGTCACGTTCCAAGCCCTGAATTTGGCGGCGGCGCTTCACATCACCCCGCAGCAAATTGAGATAGGTCCGATTAACCTGTTCATAACTCAAATGATAGCCGTGAATCGCATCGACCCATTTCATCCCCTGACGCGTCCTGTTAATTCTGGCCAGTGTTCGATTAGCACCGCCCAATAAAACCAGTGGTTCACGCTGGGAGTGTTTTAACCATTTAATTCGGGAATAGACTTTTTGAATATGAAACTGGGCATTAAACAGATCCGCTCCTGAAACAGTATTAGTCAAATGAAACCGTTCTGAAATATTGACGGCCCCGATGGGAATGCTGGTCAGATTTTTACTTCGACCACCAACTACTCTGATTAATTCACAGCTGGCGCCACCAATGTCAAGAATCAGGCAATTTTTAATTCCTAACCGGTTAATCACCCCAAGATAATCATAGTACGCTTCCTGAACGCCCGAAAGAACCCGGATGGTGATTCCGATCCGGCTTTTGACTTTTTGCAGAAAAGCCGTCTGGTTTTTCGCCTGTCTAACAGCAGCAGTCGCAATCCCGATAACATAATCTGCCCGGTATTGCTGATAAATAGCTTTAAACTCGGCCAGTGCCCGGATTGTTCGTTCCATCGCCTGGGGCTGAAGAACCTTTGCCCGGCCCATTCCTTCCGATAGTCGACTGTCATTTTTGACCCGTTTTATTTCGCGATAAGTACCGTCTTCTAAGATTTGGTTAATGGCCATTCGAACCGAATTGGAGCCAATATCCAAAATTACAAGGTTTTGCATCCCTGCCATCCTTTCCGGCAGTTCTAGCCAAAGTAATTGATACCAATTGCATCGCGAACTTCTTTAAGGGTTTGGTTGGCAACCGTATTTGCATACTCGCTGCCCTTTTTAAGAATGTCATAAACACCGGCGATGTCTTTCTCATATTGATTCCGGCGTTCACGGATCGGCTTTAACTCAGCTTGAAGCACCTCATTTAAGTACCGCTTAATTTTAACATCACCCAGACCACCATGTTGATATTGGGCCTTTAGTTCGGCAACCTTTGACTTATCCGGGTCAAAAATATCTAAATAAGTAAAGACGGTGTTGCCTTCGATTTGTCCGGGATCCGCCACGTGGATGTGGTTGGGATCTGTGTACATTGACATCACCTTTTTAGTGATTGTATCTTCATCATCCGAAAGATAAATAGCGTTGCCCAACGACTTACTCATCTTGGCATTACCGTCTAATCCGGGAATTCGCCCCATTCCCTTTGGTGGAAAATAGCCTTCCGGTTCAACAAGAATATCTTGTTTATAAATCGAATTAAAAGAGCGCACAATTTCACGGGTTTGTTCAAGCATTGGCTCCTGATCGTCACCAACCGGAACCGTTGTTGCTTTGAACGCGGTAATATCGGCAGCTTGACTGATTGGATACATTTCAAAACCAACAGGAACACTTTGGCCAAAGTGTTTTTGCTTAATCTCGGTTTTAACTGTTGGATTTCGGTTTAATCGGGAAACGGTGACCAGGTTTGAATAATGCTGCGTCAATTCCGGTAAAGCAGGAATTTGGGATTGAACCAGAATCGTCGACTTCTTTGGATCAATGCCGACTGCCAGATAATCCAACGCAACTTGAATCAGACTGTGGCGAATTTTTTCCGGGTCACGGGCGTTATCGGTTAACGCCTGCATGTCCGCAATCATGATAAAAGTTTCGTAGTCACCTGAATTCTGTAATTCAACCCGATTCTTCAGTGAGCCAACGTAATGGCCGATATGAAGTTTGCCGGTTGGCCGATCTCCTGTTAAGATAACTTTCTTTGCCATTTTACAACTGTCCTTTCAATGTTCGAGTTTCAACCCACCCGTTTTTCGAAAAAACGCCCTATTGATTGCACAATAGGACGCTTAAACGTGGTACCACCTAAATTGTAACTAGTTGTAAGTGTAGTTACCTCTCTAAGCGATACGGGTGCTACCCTTTAAAAGTTTACCAATTCGTTTCGTCATGGTTATTTTCAGCAGGCATAACCTCTCTGTCAGCGACGATTCTACTCATCTATTAATAACATTTTAATTTTACTGATAAATGTAGGAAATGTCAAAGGACCCGGCCACATTTATCCCCTTATTTTAAGAATGAAACAATTCAGCAGTCTCTTTAACGCATTCAATTGACAGACGGCCAAAATCAAACTAAAATTGTGCAAGCGTTAAGATAAGATAATGTCAAAATTACGCCCGTTTTTGACGTTAAAAGAAAGCTGTCGAAAACATCTTCCGGCGACTCAATTTGATCGCTTTAAATTTGAAAATCATATTGAGATTTCATTCAATATGATTTTCATCAGACGGCTCGCATTCATTACACAGTGCAGTAACAGACTGGAGGAACCTTTTTTGGAAAATAACGAACAACAAAAAGAACAACAACGGGTTGACGAGGTTATTTCAAAGATCAGCACCAAAATAACCAGTACAGAAAACGAGTATAACCGAGCCCACACCGAAACCAAGAAGGTTCAGCAAACGTACTCTGACAATACCTCCGTCAACTATTTTGAAGTGGATGACCGAATTGAAACCAGTGCCGAACTGCAGCAGCAGCGGGGACTGGTCTCTCGATTAACTGAAAATGAAAGCATCCTAAAACGCCAGCTTGCCACAATGAAAGATTTGAAAAGATCACCTTATTTTGGCCGAATCGATATTCGTGATGATGACCAAACTCAAGACGAAAAGTTATATATCGGCATCGCCTCTTTCGAAAACGAAGATGGTGAATTTCTGGTCTACGACTGGCGGGCACCCATTTCAAGTATTTACTATAATGGTACCCTTGGTAAAGTTGCTTATGAAACGCCAATGGGCGAACAGCAGACCACGTTGACCAAGAAGCGCCAGTTCCAGATCGTCGATGGCCGGATTCGCAACATGTTTGACACCAACGAAACAGTTGGCGATGAAATGCTGCAGACGGCTTTGGGTGCCCAAAACGACGAATACATGCAAAATATCGTGGCAACTATTCAGCATGAACAAAACGACATTATCCGCGATACCAAGAGTCAATTACTGGTTGTCCAGGGCGTTGCCGGTTCCGGCAAAACCTCGGCTATTTTGCAGCGAATCGCCTTTCTGCTTTACCATAGCCGGGATACCTTGGAAGCGGATCAAATCATTCTTTTTTCTCCAAACAAACTATTCAGCCACTACATTTCGGAAGTTCTGCCAAGCTTGGGCGAGCGCAATATGCGACAGGTAACCTTTGACGAATTTATTGACAATCGGTTAAAGGGGCTAAACGTTCAGAGTTTATTTGAACGTTACGAAACCGATGGCAGCTTGACGTCCCAGCAAAAAGCCGTTCGTGAGTTTAAAGAATCGGCAGATTTCATGAACAAAGTTGAAAATTACTGTCAATCACTGACACCTTCCGAAATCAAGTTCAGTGACATTATTTTCAACGAAACGGTTTTCTTTAGCAAACACGAGATTGCCCAGATTTTCGCCTCTTTTCCGGCAGCGATGTCGGTTCCCGACCGCTTCTTAAAAACCAAGAATGCTTTGATTAAACGCTTGAAGCGCCGGATTATAACAGAAACCAAAGCAGATTGGGTCAATGAAGAAATCGACCAGTTAAGCGAAGAAAAATACCATGATTTACTGGGAACCAAACGATTACGGGACTTTCAAAACGAAGATGATGAACGCTTCTTCATTGCCAAAAAAATTGTAACTGCCAGACTACAGGTTGTTTACGATGCAATTTTTAACAACAATTTTTTAGATCCCTATGTTCAGTACGCGGCTTTTCTCAAACGGGTGCCACTGCCGGCTGATGTTAAACAAAGCGAATGGCAGCACACCATTGCCGATTTTAATCAAAATATCGAGTTTCATTCGATTAAACTGGATGATTGTGCACCACTCCTGTATCTGCGCGACTATATCTGTCAAAGCGGTCAAAATAATACGATGAAATATCTGTTTGTTGACGAAATGCAGGATTATTCGGTTGCGCAATTGAAGTATCTCAAATACGCCTTTCCCCAGACTAAATGGACATTACTGGGAGACAGTGAGCAGGCCCTCTTTAAAGATGTTGAACAGCCGCAGCAGATATTACACAAATTAAACGATGCTTTTCATGTCCGTCACTCACGACTGATCAGCTTGATGCGGTCCTATCGCTCAACCTACCCGATTACGACCTTTGCAAAATCAATCCTGCCAAACGGTGACGATATCGAAGCTTTTAACCGTGACGGCGACATTCCCGAACTAATTGTTTCACCGGATACCGACGACGCAACTGATCAAGTATTAAAAATCATCGCGGAGCAGCGGCAAAAATACGCGACCGTCGCGATTCTAACCAAGAATATGGCTGAAGCCAAACTGGTCTATCGGTTGATTCATAGTCAAACCGGAGCAGTTTTGCTGAAAGACGCGGATCGAACCTTGCCAAAAGGCATTCTGGTATTGCCGATCTACCTCGCAAAGGGATTGGAATTTGATTCGGTCATTGCTTGGGATACATCGGAAACCAATTATCCAGATAAGGGATTATTGGGAACCCTCTACACGATTATTACCAGGGCGATGCATCATCTAACCCTGATCAGCATCGGTGATGTAACACCATTAATTTCTGATGAGTCCCTTAAAAACAGTCAAATTAAAATTGAGCGAACACTAAAAAATAAAAATGTCTAGCATGATAAATCATTAAACGAGACTGAGCAAAAGTAATTTTGTTCAGCCTTTTTTGTGTAATCACGATTATTGCTAAGCAAAACCGTGCGCCGAAAGGCAACCTCCTGTCACGCTTGTTTGCAACAATTCAAATTTTATGATTGACGAGCCGCTGATTGCGATCGACTAAATTGTTACAACTTTAATTGACAAGTGCCGATGTAATTTGTATCTTAGTAAAGGTAGTTAAAATTTTCTTAAGACTTGAGGTTATAACCTATGGTTCATCGAATTTGGCGTCAATTTCCACGTATTCAATTAAAATTAATTCAACTCGAACCGTACCTGCTAAAAGCGGTTACGCTATCAAATCAGCCCGTACACGCAAAAATTCTGGCGTTGCTGAAATCTGGCGGAAAACTTTTACGGCCGGGATTCTTTTACATATATTCCGACTTTGGCGACCGAATTGCCGCCGATCGGCTTCGGGCCGGAGCTGCGGCAATTGAGTTGCTGCATGTAGCCACGCTGATCCACGATGACGTGATTGATCAATCTCCATTACGAAGAGGCGTTCAAACAATTCACACCCAATATGGGCAAAAAAATGCCATTTACGCCGGTGATTACTTATTCACCTGTTATTTTGACCAGGTCTTAAAATCAACCCATGATCCACTTGATCTCCAACGCCACATTGCTGCTATGCAAACAATTTTAAATGGCGAATTGGATCAGATGACGTTCAACTATCGGCAGGACATGTCCAAAAGTGATTATTTTCATGAAATTACAGGCAAGACAGCCGAGCTATTCAAGTTGAGTTTCGAACAGTCGGCAATTCTAACGCATGCGCCTGAGGAGATTGTTACATTGGGTGGCCAAATTGGGCTGGCAATCGGCCAGGCTTATCAGATTCTCGACGATATCCTGGATTATCAAGGCGATGCCAGCCAAACTAAAAAGCCGGTGCTCGAGGACCTGCAATCCGGTGTCTATACATTACCGCTTATCTTGGCACTTCAAACAGCTGATAAGCAACTATCGCCTTTATTAGCTAAAAAGCAGGCATTGACCGAAAATGATATTTTGCAAATTCAAAAAATCGTTATTGCCTCCGGCGGTCTGCGGCAGGCTCACGAGATTGCCAATGAATTAACCCAAAAGGCGTTGGGCTTGATTGAACAGCTCCCGGAGAAAGGGGCAAAAAAGACGTTAGCCAGTCTTACTAAACTGTTGCTGCAAAGAACACAATAACTGCAGGATGAATGTCCTTGGACAGTACTAAAAAAGCGTTTCATCAAGATTCCTAGTGAACTTGATGAAACGCTTTTTGTCAGCTGTCTTGAAATGACCAACTCGGTTTAATTAGCTTTCAGAAGCCCCCGTGGTTGCGTCACTACCGCCTTCAGTGGCGGTCGACGGTTCCTCGGGCTCGTCATTTGATGAAGCACCGGTCTGAGCGTCCGCTGAGCTGTCAGATTCGCTGTCATTGGCCGAAGCCCCGGTACTGGCATCTACTTTGGCATTCGGGTCAGAAACCAGTTTCTGGCCGGTTTTGCTAAGATACCACTTGATAGTCGGCATGAGATCCACGACAAACTCATTAATGCCGACATACTCCCCTTTTTCATTATGCATGGCTTTATAATAATGCATAATATACTTGTCCGGACCATTCCCGGGCACCGGCATTTTGACAATGTCCGTTTTACCGGTTCTTAAGGCGTGAATGACGTGCTTAACTCCCTTAATAGCCCGCTTGGATGAACGAGCGACAATGGGTCACCAACTTGTCCCGGACGTCTTGGCGCCAACATTTTTTTAGTATCCGTCATCTTATTGTAATAAATAAACTGGTTATTGCTATCAGCATACGTAAGTTCAATTGGCATCGAGTTAAGGAAATAATTCAATTGATCAACTGTTAGCAAGCCACGATCCAGTTTAACATAAGTGTTACCATCAACCGCGTGAACTTTTTCCGCTGCTTTTTCAACCCAGTCATCTGCTGCCATATCAACATCTTCAATCGTGGTTGAAATTTTTCCGGTTGCATTCAAATCTTCGCTGTCAGCAGCGTCGTCATTACCGCCACTCGCTTGGTCCATCGTGTTAATAACTTTTACAAATTTCAGGAATTTCTGAAGGGTCGATTCAAGAAACGCCGTTGTTTTGTCGTCCTTCAAATTGCCATTATCATCAAAGGCTTCCTTAACGTTGGCCAAGAGAAACTCGTTACCAGGAAAAACGATTGCGTTAACCCCGGGAGCCTCCAAAATTTGCCGTAAATTCAATTGCGCTCTTGATGACCCCTGTTCGTAATAAGAAGCGCCCACAATCATAACCGGCTTATTTGAAAACGGATGAACTTTAAATGACAACCATTCAATTACGCTTTTTAAGGCAGCAGTAATCGTGTGATTATGCTCCGGCGTTGCAATGATAACCCCATCCGCACCAGAAATTTTTCGATTTAAATATTGAATTGCCCCACTATTGGTTTGATCATTGTCCTGATCAAACATGGGAATATCCTCAATACCTAAAATTTCAATATCAACTAATCGACTGAAATGGTTGGCAATAAACTGCAATAAAATTTTATTATAAGACTTATCTTCGACCGTCCCGGCAATTCCTACTAATTTCATAAATGCGCACTCCCTTTACTTAAAATCTTCTGCATCAATCTTTTTTACTTCTTCTTTGTCTACCTTCAGCGTATGCCAAAGTTCCTTTGAAATTTCAACAAACTGTTGGTAATCCGCAAACAGTGCGTCTAATTGCTTCACTTTATCTTTATCCGTTAAGTTTCCCTGATCGTCAAAAGCTTCGAGAACGTGGCCAACCAAGTATTCGGAACTCGGCATAACCCGGGCACTAATCTCAGGCGAATCCAACATCTGCCGCAGATGCGCCTGCGCTCTGGAAGTTCCCAATGAGCCAAAAGAGGCCCCGATAATCATGACGGGTTTATCCAACAAGGGATGAATGCCGTACGAAAGCCATTCCAAAGCATTCATTAATACCGCCGGCACAGCGTGATCGTACTCAGGCGTACTAATAATAACGCCATCGCTGGCATCAATTTTTTTAGCAATCTCAATTGCCCGTGCCGGTACCTGCTTGTCCTGGGGTTTGTTAAACATCGGCAGGCCCGAAACTTCGATCAATTCAATTTCAGCCTGCTTTTTAAAATGCCGTTTCATAAACTGCAACAATTGTCGATTGGTTGACTGCTTGGTGTTTGTCCCAACCAAACCAATGTATTTTCTCATCAAAAATCATCCCTTCGCTGATGTTGATTGTATTTCTGAACTGCCAGGCAAACCTTGCCAATTCGCCATTATCATAACATAGTTGCCATTATAATTTGATCACCATTTAAATCATTTTTATAAATGATTTATTTATCGAATATCAAAATATAATATTATTATATATCATTTTGGGATAAATATCACTAATCTACGATAAATAAATTAAAAATCCGTTTGTTCTTAATTCAACTTTATCATTTAAATCATCTTCAACGGCCGTTTTCAAGCGTGTAGAATCGTTTTCTCACCTTAAATAAAGATCAAGCTTAAATCAACAATTGTTTTGAAAAAAGTTTCACAACTGTTAAAAATGAAAAACACCGGTCATCAGCTATTTAAAGTCGTTTAGAACCAGTGTTTTGTCCATCCCAAAATACAATTTTCTCATGAATTAATTATTGGAAACCGATTTTCCCCGATCCAAGTCATATAATTGTCTAAAACGCGCTTCGGTTTGATAGAGCGTTTCGGGCGTTCCCTGCATATCAAATCGGCCAGCTTCCAGGAATCGAACTTGATCGACGTGCTTAATCCCCGCCAAATGATGTGTGACCCAGATAATCGTTTTATCTTTTAGTAATGCGAAAACCTGGTCAAGTAACCGCCGTTCCGTAATCGGGTCCAAACTAACCGTCGGCTCGTCAAGAATAATAATCGGCGCGTCTTGTAAAAGAATTCTGGCCAGTGAAAGCCGTTGCCGCTCACCACCAGAGAATCGTCTACCGGCTTCCTGAACGTGCGTCTCGTATTGCTCCGGTAACGATTCGATTAGGGACTTTAACCCAACTGCTTCGATCGCTTTTTTTACATCATCGTCTGAAGCATTTATGTTTCCAAGCCGGACATTGTTCATAACTGTCGTGTCAAAAAGGTAGGGCTGCTGATCAAGAATGCCGAATAATTCGGCGCGGTTTTTCTGCAAAGCACTTACCGGCATACCGTTAATCATCACTTTTCCGGCCGTTGGTGTCAGATCCCCCACCATCAGCTTTAAGAGGGTGCTTTTACCGGTACCACTCGGCCCCAGTAAAGCCACCTTCTCACCCGAACGAACCGTCATCGAAATATCATTCACAACTTTTCGATCACCATCCGGGTATTTAAAAGTTAAATGATCGATTTTCAAGGCTTCAAAATTCCCCGATAATTTCTCCTGCGGGACCTCTCGGGGCTGGTTTTGATCCAACTGGTTAACCCGCTTGATAGACCGCTGATAAACCGGCCATTCGCTCATTCCCTGACTCATATTTAAAAACGGTGAGACTGCCGGAAAAATAGCCAGTGCAAACGCGGCTATCCAGTCAGCCGCGGCCTTGGAACCAGTTAATGATTGTCCGCTCCAAATAAGTAATACCAAGACCGATAACAATACCAAGACTTGAACGAAAAACGAGCGCCACCATTGATAAAAATGATCTTTCCGTCTCAATGCTGCAATTGCCTTGATCGGCTTTTCCTGCAGCTTCATAAAGTCATGATATCGACCGGAAATCAGCCAGTCCCCCAAGCCCAAAACTTCATCCGTCAGGTTTGTGTAAAATTCATGCTGAATTTGGTGCTGCCGAAATTCACGAACACCATTTGTGGCTACCGAAGCCAGTGGCATAATAATCACGATAATGCCCAATAAAAGCACAAGCAGCAAACTGACAACCCAGTTAAGACAACCAATTCCAATGACAACGAAAAGGTACAGCAGCCAGCCGATAACCATTGGAAAAACGGTCCGAAGATATAAATTTTCAATATGATCAATATCATCTGCCAAAATGCTTAGAATATCACCAGTTTGGTGAGAACGTTGAATGGTCGTCGCTTTTCGTTCGACTGTCTGATACAACTTTTTTCGAAAATCGGAAACAATCCGTAAAACCCAGTTGTGGCTGGTCAGCCGTTCAATGTATCGAAAGACCGGTCTGGCAATTCCAAAAGCCCGTGCCAAGACCACCGGCACATAAATGTAAATAATGCTGGAAGGCCGCCTGGCAGCTTCGCTAATTAAGTACCCGGAATTAAACATTAACGCGCCACCGGAAAAGAACGTCATAAATCCCAAAAAGAGAACCAAAATCAATAAGCCTTTATATTTTCGCAAATAAGGCATTACCCAAGTATCATGTGCGAATGTTTCTCTTAGCTGCTTCATTATTCTGTTGCCCCCATTTCCGAACGCAACTTCACATACTCACCATTTTTGGCCGTTAGTTCGGCAGGTGTCCCCTGTTCAACAATTCGGCCGTGATCAATAACCAGGACGTAATCCATTTCACCAATCCAATGAAGTCGATGCGTCGCAAAAAATACCAAATGATTGTCAAACACCGGTAAAATATCCTGCTTTAAGGCTGCCTCAGTTTCAATATCCAAATGCGCGGTCGGCTCATCGAATAACAAAACTCTACGATCCGGATCCAAAAACGCTCGAGCAAGGGCGATCCGTTGTGCCTGGCCACCACTGACAGTTCTGGCACCCTCACCAATCATTGTGTCCAAGCCATCCGGTAACGTCTTAACCCACGCTGCCAAACCGGCCCGCTTAACAGCATTATTAATAGCTTCGGGCGTCGCATGGTCAACATAAAAGGCAATATTTTCGGCCAGCGTTGCGTGAAACAAATACGGGTTTTGTGGAATGTAAAGAAAATTCTTTTGCCAAGCCTGCTGGTTCAAATGCGGCAGTTCGTTGCCATTAATTTTGATCCGATTCTTTTCATCCGGTGCCAGAAAGCCGCCAATTAAATTAATCAAAGTTGATTTTCCCGAACCGGAAGCACCGATAATCCCGATCTTCTTCATACCTTTAATCGTTACCGAGAGATCTTTTAAAGCCGGCTTTTCAGCTTTGGGATACGTATAAGACACTTTATCCAATTCAAGTGTAGTATCCGGTTGCCAAGTAAAGTCCTTTAAAACTTTGGTCTGCTTCATCTCCGGTTCACCCAAAATTTCCAAAACAGCCGACAAGGCATTTTTGCCGTTTAAAGTAGCGTGATAATCATTGGCAAAGTTTCGAATCGGTAAAAAATACTCGGGTGCCAGCACCAAAATCGTTAACGCCGGCAACAGCATTACCTTACCATCCAGCAAATCAAATCCAAGAAAAACGGCAACCACCGCAATCGACAGCGTGGTAAAGAAGTCGAGTGCAAAGGTTGATGTCAATGCAATTTTCAGTGTCGACATCGTTTCTTTCCGATAAGATTCACTGACTTTAAAGACGTTATCCGCATAACGCTTGGAAAGGCCCAGCTGCTTTAACGTCGATAATCCCCTTAGTGTATCCACAAAGTGGTTTGAAAGTCGCTGATAGCCCTCATATTGCCGGTCAGCTTTACTTTGTGCCGCCAACCCTAAGATAATCATAAATAAAATGATAACCGGAAAAATAATAAAAAGGAAAATAGCCTGTTCCCATCTTAGAAAAAGGACGTAGAGCAGAATTAACCAAGGTGTTATTGACATATCCAGAATTTTAATAATTACCAGCATTAAATAAGTTTGGACTTTATCAATTCCTTCCAACGCCATTGTGACAATATTACCGGTCCCCTGCTTTTCAATTTCAGCCGGCCCCAGATGGAAAATTTTAGCCATTAGCTGTTCCCGCAAGTGACCACTGGTCTTTTCGACAAACGGAAAAAAGACCCGATTTTCCGCAACGGTTAAAAGATGTCGACTTAAAAAAGCTGCCGCAAAAATGACGGTCGGCCAAAAAATTGTTTTTAAAGGTTCCAGATTCCAAAGATTAACAATGGCAACTGATAAGGACCTTGCCTGAAAAATGATTGACACGGCTTGGATAAATACCAAAATCCCCAGGATTCCAAGATAGCGCCTCATTCCCGGCATCGCCAACAAACGTTTATCGATCAATTGATTCACTCCCCCAATTTCATTAATTACATTCTCTAGTATAGTGAATAGTTGCACACAATGGAACCGCTCAAATTAGATTTCTATATTTTCTGATTAATGGTCTCACAAAAAAAGCGACTGAAGCGGAAGAATAAATCCCCTGCTTCAGCCGCAGTTTAACTAATTCAAAAACAATTTAAACGCAAATTTATGAAGCTGTTTGTTTTGGCGAACGCAACCGCTTGTAGAATATCCAGTAACTCCAGATAAAGTAAACCAGCACAATCGGTAGGATCGAGAATGTAATAATTGTCATTAAGTGCAACGTATACGGCGTACTCGAAGCGTTCTTGATTAAAATCGAGTTAACGTTGTTCTGACCAATCATGACCCGTGGGAACAAACCATTAAAGATCAAAACAACCACGCTAATCAGTGATAGGCCACTGGCTAAAAATGATGCCCAGTCGTGGGAAGCACTGGCGCCCCACCATGCAATCAGCGTAAAGATAACCAACGCGATTAAAATGCCCCAAGTGCTTACTGGTTTCCTATCAAAGAAATCAGTTGTCAAATACAGTAAGATTACGAAAACAACTTCACCGGCCAGTAAAACCGGGTAAAGTAATTTACTCCAACTCTCGGCCCGTTTCCGTAAACCACCGCTGGTCTTCAAACGCAGGAAGTTTAATCCATGAATGAAGCAAAGCAATGAGACGGCAACACCGCCAACCAATGAGAACCAGTTGACATAAGTAGTGAATTTACCGTAAATGTTGCCTTGCGCATCCAATGGCACGCCTTGAATCATGCTGGTGAACATCATGCCGAAAAGAAATGCCGCACAAAAACTGCTGATCGAAGCCGTCCATTCCCAAAAATTACGCCAATTTTCAGTCTGCATATTTGCCCGAAATTCAAAGGAAACCCCTCTAAAGATAAGGGCAACTAAAATCAAAAACAGAACAATGTAATAACCCGAAAACAGTGACGCATACCACATTGGAAATGACGCAAACATGGCACCACCGGCAGTAATCAGCCAAACTTCATTACCGTCCCAATGAGGACCAATCGTTTGGATTACCACGTCACGCTCATCACGATTTTTCGCGAAGAACCGAATTGACATGCCGATACCAAAGTCAAATCCTTCGAGGAAGAAGAAGCCGCTGAACAAAACACCAATCAATAAAAACCAAAGTAACTGTAGATTAGTCATTATGAGCCGCCCCCATTTCGTAAGGATCTACATCGGAAGACTTTTCCGGCTTACTTGAGTAGCCATCAGTCAATACCGAATCAGGCCCGGCTTTGAGAACCCGGTGACTCAAAATGACCATAACGGCGCCCAATGAAGCAAAGATCAAGAAGTAAACGATATTGGTGAATAAAAGTCCGACAACCGTCGACGTTGGTGAAACCGCATCGGCAATCGTTAAGAGCCCATAAACAACCCATGGATAACGACCAAATTCCGTTACGAACCAACCGGCAGTATTTACGATAAACGGCAGCCACAGGCAAATTCCCATAACGTACAGGAACCAGCGCTGCCGCATAATCGCATTGGATTTTTCTCGATTCAGCCACAAACCGATAATTGCAAGCAATCCGAATAAGCCGGCAGAAACCGCCATAATTCTAAAGCTCCAAAATAGGGTTCTGGTTGGTACATAGTAATCCTTGATCTTTCGACCTTGGGTTGTCCCATCATATTTAGCCTTTAATTCTTTATTAACCTGATTTTGACCCTTAATCGTGCCACTCAGTTTATGGTAGCTTAAAATATTCAGGACATATGGAATATCAACCGACCACTTAGTCTGATGATTCTTTGTGTCAAAGCCGGCAATCGGCGCCCAGTTACCTTTATTTGTGGAATTTTTATAAAGGCCTTCCATTGCGGCAAACTTCATTGGCTGGCTATTAATCAGGTAACGGGTCTGCGTATCACCAGACCAAACGGAACCCAAGCAGGCACATAGGCCCACAATCAAGCCAACCTTTAATGACTTTCGATAGAAGTGCTCATGATCCTTCTTAAGTAATCGCCAAGCCGAAGAACCCGCTACTACAAAAGCCGCTGTTAGAAAAGCACCAAAGATAACGTGTGGAAATTCATTCCATAACTGGCGATTGGTAACAACCGCCGAAAAACTCGTCATGTTAACCCGGTGCGTCTGTGAATTAATCACGTAGCCAACCGGATTCTGCATAAAACTATTTGCGGCCAAAATCCAAAGAGCCGATAGTGTTGATCCAAAAGCGGTCAACCAAATAAATAAACAATGAACAACTTTGTTGAATCGATCCCAGGTAAACATCCAAAGGCCGATAAACGTTGACTCCATAAAGAATGCTGCCAACGCTTCAATTGCCAATGGTGCACCAAAGATATCACCCATGAAACGTGAATATTCCGACCAATTCATCCCGAATTGGAATTCTTGAATGATACCGGTAACAACACCTACAGCAAAACTAAACAGGAAAATTTTTCCCCAAAATTTTGCCATATTCTTGTAAGTCTCATCCTTCTTAACAACGTAAACCGTCTCCATAATCGCGACAATAAATGCTAACCCAATTGAAAACGGCACAAAGAAGAAGTGAAACACCGTGGTCATCGCAAATTGAAACCGTGACAACCCTAGTACTGACAAACCAACATTCAACATTGCTGTATCCCCCCTCAACTAATAGTTTATGAGTACTCCCCATATACGTCTATTGTATCTATTGCGCATTGATTATTCAAATAAAAATAACAAATAAGCATGAATATTTATTTATGTCTTGTGAAACAAAATTGCTGATGACCTAATTAGTCTAGAAAACGCTTAGATTACCAACTTATGAGCGCTTGTGAAAAGCAAACGCTCATTTTTTTGATGTTTTGAAATGGCATTCATTAGACAATCAGCCGCTGTACTTTTATAATATGAGTGATAAGAATAGGTTATGCTATTATTCATTTGCTTATATATTTTTAATTGCTTAACTTATCGTCAAAACTTTTTAAGGGGGAATTAATGATGGCCAAAAATATCGTTATTATTGGGGCTGGCTTTTCTGGGGTGTATGCCACCAAAAAATTGGCTAAACGATTCAAAGGAAATCCAGAGGTGCACATTACGTTAATCGATCGTCATTCTTACTTTACGTATATGACCCGATTACACGAAGTGGCAACCGAGCGGGTAGAACCCGACAGTATTCAGTATGACCTGCAGCGAATTTTTCATAAGCAAAAAAACGTGCAATTAATTACTGATAATGTCAGCGAGATTGACAAAGAAAATAAAAAAGTGATTGGTGAAAACGGCACCTATCCGTTTGACAGCCTACTGATCAGTATGGGTGGCGAGCCCAATGACTTCGGGACACCCGGTGTTAAAGAGAATGGCTTTACGCTCTGGTCAATGGAAGATGCAATTACACTGCGGGATCATATCAATCTGATCATCCGAAAGGGTGCTTTGGAACGCGATCCGAAAAAGCGTCAAGCCATGCTGACATTGGTCGTTTGTGGTTCCGGATTTACCGGTGCCGAAACCGTTGGTGAATTAATTGACTACAAGAAAGTCTTGGCTCGGGAAAACAAAATCGACCCAAGTGAAATTAAAATCATGCTGGTCGAAGCCGCACCCACTATTATTAACATGCTTGACCGAACCAATGCTGCGCATGCCGAAGCCTACTTCAAGAAAAACAACGTGAGATTCGAACAAAATCCATGATCACCAAAGTTAACCCTGATTCCGTAGAAATTAAGGATCAGGATCCGATCGCAACAAACACGTTGATTTGGACAGCCGGTGTTAAAACCAATCACATTGCCGATAGTTTTGGTATTGAAACCGGTCGGGGTGGCAGGTTGGTCACTAACCAATATCTGCAGGCTAAAGGTTATGAAGACAAGAGTATCTATGTTGCTGGTGATGACGCCAACGCAACTGAGGAAGGTGCCGAAAGAGCCGTTCCACAAACCGCGCAGGAAGCTGAAAACGAAGCAATTGTCGTTTCAACGAACATGGCAGCCGATATTGAAGGCAGTCAAAATTACATGCCGTTTAAAGATAAGAATATGGGCTTCACCGTTTCTTTTGGTGCTTACTATGGGATTGCCCAAGTCTTTGGCGGCAAGCGGGTTCGTGGCTGGATTGCTACCATCATGAAACACTTCACCAATATTATGTACTTTATGCGGATTCACTCCGGTTACTTCATGTTTAAATATATTTTAGAGGAATTCTTCCGGGTTAAGAATGGCCGAACCGTCTTCGGTTACAACACGTCCAAAAGAAGCAACGTTCTGTGGAGTGTTCCGTTAAGGCTGTTCTTCGGTTTGGCACTCTTCCTTGACGGGATGGCCAACATAAATAATTATGTCAGCTTTCTGGTTACCGACCATCCCGGATTGGGGATTGTTGAAGTAATTCTTGGTGGCTTGATCTTCTTTGGCTTATTTACCTGGCTGGCCAATCTGGCTGTCATTTGCCTCTTCTTCTTTGGGATGCTCACTTGGACAACAACGTGGACCTTATTTGTTGCCATTGCCTTAATGAATGGCGCTGGTCGTTCCTTTGGATTGGATTACTGGTTCGTTCCGTGGTTGCAAAGAACTTGGGGCAAAGCCCGTTATGGGGTCCCACAATCAATTTATAAAAAATAATTAATCTATCGCAGTATAAATTAAAAAGGGTCGATCCTCATTATCAGGATCAACCCTTTTTGGTT